>JAHDGV010000267.1 GCA_020631655.1 Chloroflexota bacterium
GGATCGTGCAACAGCGCAATCCGGCCGATGCCGGGGGACTCAAACGGCGGCATTTTTAACCCACCTCCCAGCGCCATGGCCTTTTCAACCGCGGTGTCTACATCTTCAACGGTAAAATAAACCATCCAGTTCGATGGCAAGTCTCTCATTTCGGCCGTGATTTGGAGCAACCCACCGGCCGGTCGGCCATTATTTCTGATCTCTGTATAGCCCGATTGCTCGTCTTGGATAAATTCCCAGCCATAAAGGGCACTATAAAATTTAATCGCCGCATCTTTGTCTGTTGTTAAAAGCTCGTTCCAGCAAAACGAATTGGGCTGGTTAACAATTGAAGCGCCGATGTGATTTCTTGGTTCCCACATTGCTGAAAATGCGCCGGTTGGATCAAGCATGAGCGCCATTCGGCCGGAATTCATAACGTCAAACGGGGGAGCAAGTAGCGTTCCGCCTAAATCCTTGACCCTCGCACTAGATTCATCGATGTCGTAGGTTGTGACGTATGATGTCCAGTAGCCGTGTTTTGCATTCTCGCCGGGCGGCATGCCGCTTAGCCCGGCAACAGACCTGCCGTTTAAGCTGAGCATGGTGTAAGTTCCTGCATCACCGGCCGGTTCGTCTGAAAACGTCCAGCCAAATAGAGCACAGTAAAAAGCCTTGCCCGCTTCTGGATTCGGGGTGGCAACATCGACCCAAGAAAATGTGTAATTTGGATATTTTGTGACCTCTTTCATCTGCCAAAAACCTCCTGAATTTCTAATCAAATCGGATTAAAAATCGTAGCGAATGGGGGGAAATAATCTAGGTTGAATTATAGAACATTTGATCTAATTTTTCAATCTGACTATCTTAAAATATTGCCCCATATGGTGGTGCTTTTTAGCTTAATTTTGGAGCCATCGGCCTACCAGCTTGCTCATGCCAAAATCCTCTTTTTTGTAGCCGCATTTTTCGTAGAGCTCCATCGCATCATCGGTAAATAGGCAGACATGCTGACCGGCTAATTTGGTTTCGAGTTTGCTCATCATGGTCGATGCGATGCCCTGATGCCGATAGGGTGTGTAGGTCCAGACATCGACAATGTATCCGTTGCAGACCCCATCTGACAGGACACGGGCTTTGCCGACAATTTCGTCATTGTGCAGGGCAAAAAGGACGGTGTGGCTGTTTTCGAAGGAGGTTTTGTACTGAGCCGGTGTCCGGCCGTTGCAAAAATTATCTTCTTGCAGTCGCTGTTTTAGCCATGCCCAATCAACGTTGCCGATTTCAAATGTATAGGTGATTTCTGGTTTTGTCATAAATATGTTCCATTCTAGACCAGTCAGGTTTATGCCCTGAATTCAGGTAATCCCTTTGGTCTTATTGGATCAATTTTACAAAACCTGACTGGTCTTTAAAAATCGGCCGTTTATGGTTCGGAAGGTGATGGGGTGATAAATGGGATAACTGTGTCTGGCACAGGGCCATCATCACTCAGCTCTAGCGGTTGATCGAGGGCTGACATGCGGCCGCCGATCTCAACCCCATTTAGCGGGCCGTAGAAGAACAGCTTGCCCCAGTCATCATGATCTTCCAGCGTATCAAACGAGCCATCTGTATTGATGTCGTTCACTACATCGGTGTCAAATGAATTTCCGTTATTGTTCCAGTCGATGGCGGTTGAATTTGGACCACAGACCCCATTCGATTCATTTAGACTGCGCTCAACAAGTGGTGGCCGCCAGCCGGTTGAATAGCCATTGATCCCATCTCCAACCCCGTCACAGGACTCATTTGAATCGATGCCACTAAACTGGAACTTGTAGTTCATGACCGAATTGTAGTTAGGCTTGTTGTTGATGTCGTCGTGCCCCCCGTGGCGAAGCCCCATGTTGTGACCCAACTCATGAACGGCCGCAAAACTGCTTAGCTCGTCTGAACAGTTGTAGTTGTAGATTGAGACAATCATGTCGTCTCCACCAATTTCGGCTTGGCCGGAACTAAAATTGTTGGATGAGTAGTATTGGTGAGCCATGATTGCATAGTGGAAATACCCTTCACGGTTTGATGCGAAGTTGGCCGCTTTGATGGCATTGAAGTTTGTGCCAGCAACGACTCCTTCGATGAGCCCGGTACCGTTTCTGAAGAGCAGATTACCACCGGTAAAAAGCCCCCCCTGGCCGTAGTCTTGGATCAGGTCAATGCCGTTAGAGCCGTCAGGGTTGCTAACGGGAGCAGATGCATAGACGGCCGCCGTGCGACTAATCATCGCCTGACTGGGTTTGTGTGAGTGGAAGCCGTCAGCCCCATTGGTACAAACCCCTTTGTTCACAAGGCTGTCTTCAACCCAGTCATACTCAACCAAAACGGTTCTTCTTAATGGATTGGCGCCCATCGCGGGCAAGTTTAACCCTTGGGTGGTGCCTAATACCTCATCTCCGTCTAGCAAGCCATCAGCGTCTGTATCACGATTAAACGGATCGGTACCGGTGTTGGTGGGGCTACTGTAGCTGTTGGTGCCGGTCTCATACACGTCTGCAAGCCGATCAAAGTCACTGTCTTTGAGCAGGCTGTAGGTGCAGGTGACCTGTTCGTTGGCCCGCAGGTTAAACGAAACTTGCCCGGCCGTAATCGTGAATGCCTCACCATCTAACGAGCTAGAGCAATCAATGCTGTCTAAGGTAAAGTTTGAAGAATTAACCAGCTTGATGGTGTGTTGCCCGGTATCTAGCTGTTTAAAGGTGTTTTTGTTCCCGATCTGATCATTGTCGTTGGTTTCAATTTCGTCAGAGTCAAGCTGGAACTGGATAGAATCGTTCAACGAAAATTCGATGTTGGTTCCATCGGCCGGATCTGTGATCAGGACCACCTGAATCTGCTGGCCGGGTAGCTCTGTGGCAGTCGGCTCAGGTGTGTGCGTTTGGGTGGCCGTTGCCGTAGGCGTAGATGATGGTTCAGCCGTGTGGGTTGCGTTAGGCGTATTGGTTGGATCGGCCGGCTCTGTTGTTGATTGTGTTGTAGATGTTGGTTCTGGGGTTGCTGTTGAAACGATGATCCAAGGGGTTGCGGTGGGAGTGGGGGTAAATGTTGGCAGGTTGGGCAACGTGTATGGGGTAGGCGTTGCATCTTCATCCGGCGTGGCTGTTTGCGTTAGCGGGATACTGGTTGGGGTAACTGTTTTCGTAGACTGTGTTGGGCCGTTAGGCTGATCAGGATCTTCGGCCGTGACCCGAATGATGCTTGTCATTGGGGTTTGATCAGCCGTTCTAATCGTGTAGTCACCCGTTTTTAGAAATGTGTGTGAGAAGGTTTCTCCGGGATCTAAATCAAGTTCGGCAAACCATGGTGGATTACTTTTTTCACCTGTTAGCTCTGAATTTGACTCTTGGCTCCTAGAAACAAAACTTTTTATGACGGGGCTTGGGCCAAATGCTACCGGGAAGTACCGAGAGGTCCCCCAAGTCGAGCTCATGCTGACCTGTTCGGACATGTTATTGGTCCAGCGAATGGTAGATCCGGCCGAAATAACCGCAATCTCTGGAACAAATCCGTCATCTGTAATCGAAACATCAACAATGGCACTAGCTCGTTCAGGGTACGCAAAGACGTGCTGGGCAAAAAATAGGGGGATTGATAGAAGTAGACAACCTATTAGCGGCATAGGCCGCCACAGATTTTTCTTTAACTTATCCATTGGCGTGTGGTGAATACCCGAATTGTGTGTGGCTGAAGATTTACAAACCCTTGGTAGGATTTTTTAGCCGTCTGTAATCAATCTTCAGTTGGGTCGGAATATGTGACCAGTTTGTGACAGCCTTTCTGGTCTAATTCCATAGCTTTTTGGTTAGGGTGATTCAACGATACTGGATTAATCTTTTTGGGGAAGTAAAACACATTACCTTAGTAATGCTCTGAAATTGTCTGCTTTAATCCAAAAGGAGCTTTTTCACTTGTCTCTAACAGGTACAAATGATCTTCCTTCTCGAGGCAGTATACAAAATAACCCAATCCCTGTATAGGTCCGCAGTCATGGGTCTCATTTAACTTTTCGAAAGTCAGGTTTAGATTTCTGAGCGCAGTTGGTCTAGGTAGGCGCGCATAAACTCAGTCCGCTTTATCGCTTCTCGCTTTCCGGCCGCCGTTTGCATCATGTCTGCCAGCTTAAACAGCTTTACTGGGAAATGGTCTACCGAATAGGCTTTGTCGTCCAACTCACGATTTTCGGCCCAAGGGTCGGCCGGATCATATAAATCTGCCCCGAAGCTGGTGCCGGTGAGCAAACAGCGGGCGATCCCAATCGCCCCAATCGAGTCGAGCCGATCCGCATCTTGCACCACTTTGGCTTCCATTGTTTCTGGGGTGACGTTAGCGCTGTAGCTGTGGGCTTCAATCGCATGTTCAATCACGGGGATAAAGGCTCTTGGAAACCCTTCTTGCCGCAGGAATTCCCCAGCTTTATCGGCCGCCATTTTGGATGCTTTGCTCCGGTCGGGTGAACTTTTGTTGACCACAACACAGTCGTGCAACCATGCGGCCGGAACCACAACGGTCAGGCTAGCCCCTTCCCCTTGTGCCAACTTCTTAGCGTTCGCTACTACCCGTTTAATGTGCGCGATGTCGTGCGCCGCATCAGCTTCTGCCAGCGTTTGCATGACAAAGGTCTCGAACATTTTTTCCCAATTACCAAGATACATGTCGCTTCGCTTACCCGCGGAACTTCGTTCCGCCTGAGCTTTTGGCTAATCAGCAATTCAGCTAATCAGCTTGGGTCTCCATTTCAGTAGGCTCTTCAGATTCATCCAAGGCTTCGCTTTCTGCTTCAGACGTGTCACTTTCACCTTCTGCACTAGTCGCTGGCTCTGCATCCGGGTCTAAATTCTCTGGCAGGGCGGGGAGTTCGGCCAAGTCGCTTAGGCCAAAGTATTGCATAAACTCTGGCGAGGTGCCGTAGAGAATCGGCCGGCCGGGCCCTTCTAAGCGGCCGACTTCTTCGAGCAGGCCACGGCTGAGCAGGGTGCGCAATGCACCGTCTGAATTTACACCGCGAACCTCATCGATCTGCGGCCGGGTGACCGGTTGCATGTAAGCGATAATGCTCAACACCTCAAGCGCCGCTTGGCTCAGGCGGGATGGCAAGACTTCGATCCCCAAAAAGGTTTCAACCATCTCACTGTTTTCAGGCGCAGTAGTCAGTTGCACCGTGTTATCGATGCGTAACAGGCGCAGGCCGCGCTCCGCATAGGTTTCGTCGAGCGTTTTAAGCGCTTTGCGCACCACGCTGGCAGTTACCCCCAACGTTCTGGCCAGACGAGTAATCGGCACGGGGCCGCTGGCGACAAATAATATGCTTTCGATTAGACCCTGCAGGTCGGTTGTTTGATTTTGTGATGTGGTTGGTTCGGTCATGTATAATCGGGATTTTACAGGCTCGAAGCCTGAGGTGGCAAGTTTGCAAGTTGCATGTTGCAAATATCACCCCAGACGCCCCAGCGGGGCGTCTCTACAATTAATCACACCGTAAAGACGTGACGACGACACATCTAGAAAATTATGGCAAAAAAATTCCGCACCCACCTCATGTTTGAAGGCCGCGCTCAAGAAGCGATGGATCTTTATGTGAGTCTGTTTGACTCGGCAAAAATTGGTGAAGTTCAAAGATATGAAAATGGGACCGTCATGCAGGCTGAATTCTATCTTGGGAATCACGAATTTATCTTCTTCGATTCACCGATAAGCCACGATTTCACCTTTACCCCGGCCACATCGATTTTTGTTGACGTTGAGTCAACGGCCGAGCTTGAAAAGGTGTTTGAAGTCCTTTCGCAAGACGGCAAGGTTTATATGCCGTTGGGCGATTATGGATTTAGCCAGCAGTTTGGCTGGGCCACCGATCGGTTTGGGGTGTCTTGGCAACTAAATTTGCCATAGATCCGCCGCAAAAAACCTCGTAAGTTTTCAAAACTTACGAGGTTTCAGGTAAAGCACTTCCTCCTCTCTTTTCTCTACCAAAAAATATGAACGCAATAGATTACGCACGCGAAAACGAACAAAAAAATCTTGATGAGCTAATCGACTGGCTCAAGATCCCCAGCATCAGCACCGACATGAACTACAAGCCAGAGGTCAAACGAGCGGCCGACTGGCTGGTTGACTCGATGGCAGCGGCCGGGCTGGAGAATATTCAGCTGATCGAATCCCCGCTTGGGTTGCATCCACTGGTGTATGCCGACTGGCTACACGCTGGTGATGACAAACCGACTGTGCTGATCTACGGCCACTTTGACGTGCAACCGCCCGATCCTTTGGAACTGTGGGACAGCCCGCCGTTTGAACCTGAGGTGCGGGATAACAACTTGTACGCCCGTGGCTCAAGCGATGACAAAGGGCAGACGTTTATCCATGTAAAAGCGGTTGAAGCGTTGCTCAAAACCGAAGGCAATCTCCCGGTCAATGTGAAATTTATTTGCGAAGGCGAAGAAGAAAGCGGCGGCCGGACCCTGAGCGATTTTCTGCCGAAAAATAAAGAGCTTTTAAAAGCGGATGTGGCGCTGGTGAGTGATACCGGCATTTTGTCGGCCGATCAGCCGAGCATCACCTATGCCCTGCGCGGCATCTTCTACGATTTCATCGACGTGACCGGCCCGGCGATTGACCTGCACTCCGGCATGTTCGGTGGTGGGATCGATAACCCACTCAACGTGTTGGGCCACATCATTGCAGGGCTAAAAGATTTGGATGGCAAGGTGCTGATCCCCGGCTTTTACGACGATGTGCGCGAGATTTCGGCCGAGGAGCGTGAGCTGTTGGCCCAACTGCCGTTTGATGAGGCGGGATGGCTTGAGCACACGGGTGCTAGCCGAGTCTGGGGTGAGAGCGACTATACTTTGGTTGAGCGGCTCGGTGCCCGGCCGACGCTCGATGTGCATGGGATCATCGGTGGGTACACGGGTGAAGGTGGCAAAACGGTCTTGCCATCCACCGTGCACTGCAAAGTTAGCATGCGGCTGGTGCCCGATCAAGACCCAGCCAAAATCAAAAAAGCGTTCCGGGATCACGTGCTCAGTTTGGCACCGGACACCGTGACGATCAAATTTGGAGAAAAATCTGAAGGCTCGATTCCGAGCATCACCGACTACTCAATCCCACCGATGAAAGCGGCGAAAAAAGCATACGCGGCCGGGTTTGGCAAAGAGCCGGTCTTTATGCGCGAGGGTGGCTCAATCCCCGTTGTGGCTGAGTTCCAAGAGCATTTGGGGCTCGAAACGGTCCTCATGGGCTTTGGCCTCCCAACTGACGCGCTCCATTCACCCAATGAAAATTTCCATCTGCCGAACTTTTTTAGAGGCATTGAGACGAGTATTCACTTTTT
>JAHDGV010001040.1 GCA_020631655.1 Chloroflexota bacterium
TCGAGCGGCCGCGTTTGAATCCCATACCCGTTGATAACCCGCATCAGCATCGAGGCATCGACCCGGCCGGGGGCGATCAGAAAAATGCGGATGTACTGAGTCTCTTGAACCGACCCCCTCATGTAATCTTCGTAGTAAGAGCGATACCAGCGCAAGTCTCGTGGTAGCTCACGAAACGGAACCGCTACTCGCTCAAAGCCATCTAACGCTTTTTCATAGTTGATGTGGTCGGTCACCACCAGCAACCGGGCGGATCGGATTCCCAAATTGGCCAATCCGGCCCACATCGGCTGTAGGGCGTAAATCCGTTCGGCCGGGCTCGTCCACATGTCATACGGCTGTAATTCAATGATGGCCATTATTCAAGTTCCCCCGTGGTTTCCCCTTCCCAATCTTCAAAAACCACCTTCTGGTTTTGGCCGCTCGAAATAATAAGGGGCAAACTGATCATCTTTTCATGGGCCGGTTGAAACGTTCGGTTCCACCAGTAGCCGGGGATCGTTAGGTTATAAAAGTTGGCAAATGGGGTCGTCAGCAAAATGATGAGACCAAAGACGATCAGGCCAAATATCGCCCCGCCGATAATCCCCCCAAAGCCGGGCCAGCGTTGAGACACCGTGACCAATCCGGCCATGCCACCTACCGCACTGACGATAAATTTGGTCATCGGCACACCGAAAAACTTCTGTTCATACGCCTGAATATTGGGTGGCCAGCGATGCACAATCTCTTTAAGTTCCATCTAAAATCTCCTGTTTGTTGAGCTATTTTGAATACACAACCCTCGAATAATCCTTTTCAAAATAGCCAGACACCTTTGGCGGGTGTTGCACGATTGTTTAAGTGGGAGCGACTAGCTAAGCGCCACCGGCCGCTGTGACAAAG
Source organism: Chloroflexota bacterium (assembly GCA_020631655.1). Classification (GTDB taxonomy): domain Bacteria; phylum Chloroflexota; class Anaerolineae; order Promineifilales; family Promineifilaceae; genus WTJY01. The sequence goes on from JAHDGV010001040.1 coordinate 886, forward strand.
GCTGTGGCCAAAGCTCCAGCAACGCTGAGTAAAATCACCCCTAGAAAAACGGTGGGGATATGCTGCTTGGCCCGCTCAGCCGCCTCTGGCGCAAAGCCGGACAAAAGCAACATGATGGCGATCATGACGATAGAAGGGGCCAGCAAAATGCCGACAACTGGGATCCACTGTGCTGTATTAAATTCCATGGGTATTTCTCCTGTTGAATAGGTTGATTATTGGTTGATTGATACTCTCTGCACGGTTGGCGTCTCGCCCTGATGGACGATGACGGCCGTCCCGTTTTGTCGTGCAACACCCGCCAAAACTGC
>JAHDGV010001041.1 GCA_020631655.1 Chloroflexota bacterium
AACAACCACAACCAACAAAATCAAACATTGATTTACTTTTGAAATGGGCCAACGGCCTTCTGATCACAGTTGTTTGGATCAGCTCATTGCTATTTGGGCTTTATATTTTGGCCTTTTATGTTGGGGCTATCGGGGATGGAGACTTGTCAGTTTGGAATGATGCCGCTCTGCCGGACTTGTACGAAGAAGGAGAGCCGGCCGCAACGGCCGGAATAGCCGTGCATTTTGCAATGGGAGCCGTGATCCTCATTTTGGGTAGCATTCAGTTTCTAAATCGCTTTCGAGTCAATTACCCTAAGGCGCACCGACTGCTTGGCAAAATCTACATCGGTGCTTCATTTCTAACGGCACTAGGTGGGCTAACATTTATTATCGTCAGCGGCACGATTGGTGGCGCGGTAATGAACGTAGGATTTGCTTTGTATGGGATTTTGATGCTCGTATGCACGGTTGAAACATATCGTCATGCCCGTGCTCAGCGCTTTGTCACCCACAACGAATGGGCCATGCGACTTTATGCACTCGCCATCGGCTCTTGGTTGTACCGCATGGGGTATGGTTTTTGGTTCTTGGCGATGGGTAACGTTGGACTTGGGGAAAACTTTACAGGCCCGTTCGACTATTTTATGGACTTCGCTTTTTACATCCCCAGTTTAATCATCGTGGAAATGATCATTCGGTCACGCAAAAATGAAAGCACCACGGGGATGAAAGTTTTCACCGCCGTGGCGCTTGGGGTTGCTATTTTGCTTGTGTCTTTAGGAACCTACGCTTTTTCTGATCTCTTGTGGTTCCCTGTCATCGGAGAAGCGATTGGGCTTTAACCAACCGCTTCATCCGGCCGGTCACTCAGATCAATCCAAATCGTCTTGAGCTCCGTAAACTGATCATGGGCGTGGATCGAATTATCCCGGCCGCCAAAGCCTGAGTGTTTGTAGCCACCAAACGGCGTTGAGATATCACCTTCACCGTAGCTGTTGACCGTCACCGTCCCAGCCCGAATCTCACGCGCCGCACGAATGGCCCGTTTGGCATTGACAGAGAACACAGATGCCGCTAAGCCATACGGGGTGTCATTGGCTAAGCGAATCGCTTCGTCGTTGCTCGCCACAGTCAGCACAGACAAAACCGGCCCGAAAATTTCCTCTTTCACAATCTCTGAGTCGGCTTTGGCCTCATCAAAAATCGTGGGGAG
>JAHDGV010001042.1 GCA_020631655.1 Chloroflexota bacterium
CCCAAACCCCAAACCCCAAACCCCAAACCCCATTTGCAGTTGGGGTAAAATTAACTGGAAAACTACCAATCTTTGGATATTAAATCTAATCCCCAACTACGTTCGTCTTGGTAGAATATTTATAAATCGTCTTGATTAGATGTTGATCACTGCACTCGGGTTGTTTCCTTCGGCGCAGGTGATCAACATGAGATCTTTGGTCAGCGAGTGCCTGCTTTCTTCGTCCAGTTCAACATTATGTTCCTGCAACTTGCCCAGTGCATCTCTCACAATCGTGACTCCGCCTTCAACAATCAATTTCCGAGCGTCGATTTTGGCTTGTGCTTGCTGCACCTGCAGAAGCGCCTGGGACATTTCGGGATGGTATGAGAATTCCATCAACTCCATTCGCAAAATTTCGGCACCCGCCACTGTGCATTTCGCCTGCAGCAGCTTCCGCATACACTTGCCTGGAATTAACCCCATCGGCTCGACTACCAATCACCAGAGTGTCATCCAGCAGGGTCGGATCATCAGGGTTGTTCGACATGTAGGCGAATCTGGCCATGACACGTTTGAGCACTTCGAGGCCCTGATCGCGGATGTAGCGAGTGAAGTTGTCCACATTGAACAATCTGGCCAGTGGGTCCGTGATTTTGTAAGTTACAATGGCCGATACGCTCAGTGGAGAGCCAAATTTGTCTGGGACATTTGATCCTTTGAGCTCGAGAGTGTTGATTCCTGAAAATTATGTCGACTGGGCCATCTACCCAGAGAAACCGTTCGCATCCCGCGGCCGATGGGCCAGTACCAAGAAAGCCCGGGTTGGTTATTGACATGGATGACTTTTCCCATGAACATGATCACCACCGCCTGGAGAGGCTCGACAGTGTAGAACCCGCAGCAAATGGGGAAAATGCATAACATGAATATAAGGTTGAAAAAGAACAAACAGCACTTTTCGCCTTTGGATTAGTCGGACTTGGGATTACCCGCGTTGAGTTCCATTTCACTGTGCTGGATTCCTTTGATTTGGTGCTTGTTGTAATTATTGAGCAGGTCTTCCAGGATTTCCCAGACTTTTTGTTCATCTCTGTTGTTGTGTTGGGTTCCTGGCTCATCGATAAACTGTTGCTTTTCCATTTATATTAGAAAATCAACATTAAATTAATGATTTCAAAAAAGGGGGTTTGGGGTTTGGGGTTTGGGGTTTG
>JAHDGV010001043.1 GCA_020631655.1 Chloroflexota bacterium
TTCAACCTGCTTTTGGTGAACGGGGTATCTCATTTCCATGTTTCTTTCTCCTTTTGCTTGTTTGCTTAAGACCAGTCTGGTTTTAAAAACCAGGCTGGTCTGTGTCTTTGTTATAGTATTTTTAAACGACGGGTTGGCAACCGATCCGATTTGATTAACAAAACGGCCGATTCATCCACCCCGATCATTTGAACCGTTGCCCGGCCGTTGGCGGTTGCCACCGTCTGAGATCCATCAATCGTTCCCAAATCGATTAACAACTCTCCGCTACCCTCCAACTCAAACGTCACGCGCTGTTCTGGCCCGGCAACCGGCCGGCCGTCTTCGTCCGCCATCTGTACCGTCACCCGTGTCACATAACCGGCCGATTCCGTCCTCACCAGCCACTGAGTTGCTTCTTTGCCACCATCAATCACAAATTCTTGAGCAAGCGCATCTTCAACCGATTCTCCATCAGCCGTTGTCCCGATTGCCTTGTATTGATTGGTTCCTTCTGGCAAATCCAGATGCCACTCACGCAACCAGCCTTCCGTCCGTAAACCTTGAGATTCTCCATTCAGAAACATCTCAACGCTTTTGCAGTTTGAAATGACTCTCACACGTTGAGTTTCGTTAGGCGCTCCAACTCGAACCGGCCAAATGTGTGACTCGATATGGCACACAGGGGTATCCGTCTGCGCCGCCTGAAACAGATAAAACGCCGTTTTCGGCCGTCCAGCCCGATCAATGATCCCCTTTTGATTCACATACGGAATCGGATTCTCCGGCCGGAGCGGCGTCCCAAAATCTTTAAACGCCCACTGGGCCGCACCCGCCAAATTTGGCTGGGATTGCTGAATGCGCAACGTCCACTCCGCCAAATCGAGAAAATAGCTTTCACTCCAATCTCCGTCACGGCTGGCCCGTGCAAACCCTTCAGTAGAATAGGCCAATCCATCCTGCTCAGAGTGATCTCGCTCTTTGGCAAGCTCAACGGGCAAATGGGGGCCGGTGTTATGTCGGCCGACATGATTGTCCGCGCTCCATTCCATGTGCAACATGCGCGGGTACTTTTCCTGCGCATCGGTCAGCGCCAACTCATAATCCTGATACCGGCCGCGATACCAACCGGACCAAATCGACGGGGAGTACACATCGACCACCTGCGCCCCACGCTCATAGCGGCGCAAAGCGGTCAGGCGGGATGGGTCGA
>JAHDGV010000268.1 GCA_020631655.1 Chloroflexota bacterium
CCGAAGACGCAGAATAATTAGAACCCATTCACAGGCGGATGGGTCAGAGTTGCTTCTCATTTTTGAAGCTTCCCCCTGACCCGTGCGCCTGTTTTTTTATCAAATGTACAAAGAAACTGTAGAGTACATCGTCAAAATGCTCGTTGATCATCCAGAAGAGGTCACCGTAGACGTTGAAGAAAAAGGGAACATGGTGCTTATCGAAGTATCTGTTGCCAACAACGACACCGGCCGGGTAATCGGCCGACGTGGTAAAGTCATCAACGCAATCAGTACCGTATTGCAAGTTCGTGGCGACCTTGACGGAAAACGTGTTTCAATTGACCTGATCTAAAGCGTCAGTTGAGCAGTTTGTTAAACAAGAAAAATTGGGAGCTCACTCAAGCGGCCGACCACTATTAGGCCAATTTACCAATGTCACATCCAAACGAACCTGAATTTTTAGTAATTGGGCAAATCACAAAACCCCATGGGGTTCGTGGTGAGCTGAGGGTGGATGTGACAACCGAAGAGCCTACTCGCTTCTTCAACTTAGAAAAAGTTCATATCGCCAAAAACGAGCGGATAACGCCCGAAGAAATTGAAGTTGATTCAGCCAGATTTCATCAGGATAAAGTGCTGATCAAATTTGTGGGCTACAACTATCGGGACCAAGTTGAGCATTTCCGTAAATGGCTCATCCTTGTTCCAACTGATCAGGCGATCCCACTTGAAGAAGGGGAGTTCTTTTACTATCAGCTGGTTGGCATGGCTATTGAGACGGATGAGGGAGAGTCGCTGGGTGAAGTGATCGAAGTTATCCAAACAGGTGCAAACGATGTGTTTGTGGTTGCCCATCCTGAGCGAGGTGAGCTTCTCATTCCTGATACGGAAGAAGTGGTCACACACATTGATTCTGATCTACGAAAGATCACCGTGCATGTAATTCCGGGGCTTTTTGACTCATGATGCGTTTTAGTGCCCCTTGGAGCACTTTTCTGAAGGTGGTTTCGGCCGGTATTACGGTGTTGCTGTTGGGGGCGTTTTGGTTTGCAGGGCCTATCTCTACCCTTGAAGAATCTCAGGCATTTCAAATATTTTTAATTGCGTTCCCGTTTTTACTGCTGGGCTCGTCTGCGGCTTTTATTATTCGGGGATACGAGATTAGTGACGACGCTGTAGAGATTATTCGTGTGATCGGCCGGGTAAGCTACCCGATCGATAATATTGAGCGAGCAGAGCACGATCCTGAAGCGATGAGCTTCGCCATGCGGATGATGGCGAACGGCGGCATGTACTCCTATTCAGGATTTTTCCGCAATCAAAAGCTAGGTAGCTTTCGAGCCTACGTCTCCAACAAAGAAAATACGGTGATCCTACATCGCAAAAAAGGCTCACCCATCGTCATTTCTCCGGGTGAGCCTAAGGAATTTGTAAAACAGCTTAAAAAGCTACTTTAAGCCATAACCGGCGCCAAACGCTCGGCCAATCGAATAAGTTGACGGGAGCTTACCGGCTTATCCAGCACAAAATCAACTTCCGGCCGCAAAAGCTCTGCCATACGCGCATCGGCCGTTGCCAGTAAGATGCGAGCATCACTAAAACGAGGGGTCGCTTTAATCATTTTCAACAGCTCATCACCAGAATAAACCGGCACATGCAGATCTAAAATAAATAGATCAGGTGTGTATTGATTAAATAGCTCTACAGCGATGGCACCATCTTTTGCCACAACGGTCTCAAATCCAGCTTTTTCAACACATGTTTTAAATATGTTTGCTAAAGATGGGTCGTCTTCGACCAAAAATGCGAGTGGTTTGTGCGGTTGATTTAACATAGTCTTATTCCTTGTGCCCTTACTTAAAAAGGGTCTATCTTGGTGCCCCGGATTAAATTACAGGCTCCTTTTTAGCCTTTTGCAAAATTTGCTTATTCCGAACAAGTGGTTCACGCTCAGCCGAAGGCTGAACATCACCAATGGGGAGCGAGATCGTAAACTGACTGCCCTGCCCATCGATACTAACGAGGCCGATTCCCCCACCTAAAATCTCAGCCATCCGTTTTGTAATTGCGAGCCCCAGCCCTGTGCCGCTATGTTCGCGTGTTTTTGACCCATCAACTTGGTGGAATGGTTCAAAAATTTTGTCCTGATATGCGGCCGGAATTCCAACCCCAGTATCTTTTACAATGATTGAAAATTTATTTTCTCCACGACGATGCAAATCCAATTGAACAGTGCCCGACTCGGTAAATTTAACTGCGTTCCCGATCAAGTTAATCATCATCTGCTTGATCAAGGTTGAGTCACTATGGACGAAATCAGGCATGTTTTCCCCAATCTTAAGCACAAGATTTAATTCCTTTTTCTTTGCTAGGGCGTCCATTTGTTGATGAACCGTTTTAGCCAGATCATGGATGTTAAAGGACTTGTAAATCGGCTCAATTTTGCCAGATTCATATTTGGCACTGTCGAGTAACTGGTTAACCAATTCGGTTAGATGGGACGAACTGTGGATGATGTCATCCAAGCGTTCTGATTGTTCTTCAGATACGTCTCCATAAACCTCATCTTGGATCATTTCTGCGTAGCCCAAAATCACACCCAATGGGGTTCTGAGTTCGTGACTAACGCGGGCCAAAAACTCATCTTTGGCTTTGTCAGATGCAACGGCTCGTGACAGCGCGTTTTTGAGATTGGCTTCTGATTCTTGGAATTTTTCGAAGAGTTGTGCGTTGTTAATCGCAACAGCGATTTGTCGACTAACCGATGCGAATAGGTTGACGTCTGAATCGCTAAATCGATCCACTTCACTTTCCTGAATGTCAAGAATACCAATCAGCTGATTTTGAATCATAAGCGGGATGGCCAGCTCAGATTTGGTTTCGATTAATACCGGATGTGGTAAATAGTTTGGCTCTAAGGTGACATCATTGGCAACAACAATTCGTTTGCGTCGCGCAGCCCGAGCGATCAAACTGCTAGGGTGATTGAGTGAAATAAACTCACGCTTTTCTGATAACATGCGGGATCTTTCATCTGAACCGAACGCAAATTTCAGCGTTTGCGCTTCTTCATCCACAATCAGCACGGCCGCGTGGTACAGGTTATATTTTTTCTTGAGTAGCGGAAGAATCGTTTCGATTAGCTCCGCGCTGTCTAAAATCGTCGTAATCTGCTCCGAAATTTGGGCCGATGTTGAAAGCATGTCGATGTACTTCTCACGGTCAATGTCCGATTCTCGCTGTTGGGTGATGTCAGATGCTACACCGGTTAGCCCAGTAACCCGGCCGGTTTCATCTTTGATCGGCTGACATCTAAAGTAAACGTGCCTATTAGCCAGCTCTGTCACCCAGTCCCGATGTTGCCCCTCAAAAATGTGCAAAAAGTTTTTCTTTGAGCCCTCATCGTTCTTGAAGATTTGATAGAGAGACTCGTTGGTATTGATGTTTAGCTGGTTGAAAAATTTACCTTCGATCAGCGTAATCGTCCCAAAAATATCGGCCGAAAATAAAGCCAGAGGAGCATTGCTCAAAACGGTAGAAAGCTGTGTGTTTTTGTCATCCAAGCGCTCCATCACACCGTTGTACCGTTCCGCAATTTGACCCACTTCAGTAAACGGTTCAACCGGAGCACGCATCGAAGTATCGCCAGAGCGAACTTGATAATCGAGTAAGCTTAAAAACGAAATCAGCTCTGTCGAAGCCCCATGCTCCGCAACATTTAGACCAATCTCTTCTTCATGCGCTGTCACCCGCAATGGAAATAAACTGTTGCCAATTGAGAAGATGACATAAGCTGGGAAAAAGCCCCAAAGCGCGGCCATGAAAATTCCTACAAGCTGAACCGCAGTTTGTTCGAACAAACCTAATCCGGTGCCCAATAGCTCAGGGTTACCAAACAGTCCAACAGCCAAAGTACCCCAAATTCCACCTATCAAATGCACAGGGATGGCTCCAACCGCATCATCAATTTTAAATCGGTTTAACAGTTGTGTAGATTTGAGCATGAGGATGCCCCCAACAAATCCGATAAAAATAGCCGCACCATGTGATGAAACATGTGCACTCGGTGTAATCGCTACAAGCCCCACCAGAATGCCGTTGAAGATGTTGTAGACCGATATCGTCTCCTGACTTATTACATTAAGCAGAACAACTGCGATGAGCCCCCCACCGGCACCTAAAATCGTATTGATGGCAATAACCATCACCTGATTATTTAGCGTGTAAAGACTGCCGCTGTTAAAGCCAAACCAGCCGAATAACAAGAGCAGTATGCCCAATGAAGCTAATGGTAAGTTAGCTCCCTCGATATTATTTACAGATCCATCTTTTCCAAATCGGCCGGTGCGCGGGCCGATAATGATCAACAGAGCTAGAGCAACCCAACCACCGATGCTGTGAACAACGGTTCCACCAGCAAAGTCGACAAATCCCATTTGCCCCAGCCAGCCAACAGGAATCCCGCTTTCAGTAGTGGCCCAAACCCAATGCCCGTAAACCGGATATATCAGGGCTGAAACAACAAGCGCAATAAACATGTACGCATTGAATTTAACGCGCTCTGCAATGGCACCTGAAATAATCGTAATTGCCGCAGTGGCAAACATGAGCTGGAAGAAAAAGAAGGCGTGATCAAGCAGATTATTGAAGTGTGGGGCAAAAAAGTTTGTTCCGAATAGACCGTCATAGGTCTTACCGAACATGATGCCGTAGCCCACCAGATAGAATATGAGGGTCCCTACAAAAAAGTCTACAAGATTTTTTGCAGCAACATTAATATTATTTTTGCTTCGAGTTAATCCTGTTTCCACGCACAAAAAACCAGCTTGCATAACAAATACAAGCAGTGCGCAAAAAATTATCCAGATCGAATCTATTAACGTGGTTGTTTCCACAGGTTACCCGCCCTATTGCATAGTCATCGCTTGATTTCAAGACAAAAGATGCTTGAAGCCCCAAACGATTGGGAAAAGGTAACAAATGCTAGGAATGTTTAATAGAGGAAATAGCTCCTATTGAGCAGGCTTAGAGATGAAGGTTGGGTGAAGAAATATAAATTTAGTCAGTCACCTTACGCGCTAGCAGACCTCGCAAGTTTCTCTTCTCAGGAAAATTGTGAGCTCCACAAAGAAAACCTCCGAGGTCTTTGCTGAGAAAGCACGCAATATCAGTTAGTTCCCATTTATCGATTGGGTAGCTCGTTCTGCAATCGGAGGAACATCTGGATTGGTTGTTGAAAACAGAGTTTGCATCGCGTCTTGTAGCACACTCCCAACACTTGAATCTAATAATTCCGGCCGTTGAATGGCCCTGTTAAGCTCACTATCTAAAAAGATGATGTATTCATCATCCGGGTTGGGCCAGAACTCAAATGCGCCTGACCGTGCAGGCAGTCGCTCGCTTAAGACGGTTGTGCTCCCCATGTTTGACCCATTTGCTAACCAGCTGATCAGTTCTACTGCCAAAGCTTGCCGCACAGGGTCGGCCGTGGTTACCGCCCACACCCATCCATCAACCATGGGCGTTATCCCATTGATACTGCCGGGGAACTGCCCAAAACTCAGGTTAGATGTTTCTTGATACTCGACCAAAAAGCGGTCGCTGGTTGTCAAAATCAAACTGCTATTGCCAGATTTATAATCAATCCACATTTCTTCACGATTTGCGATCTCGCTGGAGTTTCGGGCAAGAGTTTCGCTGTTGCGCAGCGCTTGGATGCGGCGTAAGCCCACTAAAAGCGGGGTTGATTCAAAAGCAATGGCACCTTCATCATTAAAAATTTGGCCACCCTCATCCAAATAAAGTTGAAAGAGCAGGTCAGCTCCTTCTTGGCTGGTTGCCGGGAACGATGGTTTGAGTGGCAGATCAAACAGCTGATCTAACCGAGACGGCAGAGTTGAAGAATAGACGGCCGAGTTGTATGCCGCATGGGTAAGCCCTGACAGAGAGTGCGGATACCCCATCCGCTGATTGTTAAAAATTGTAATCTCATCGATGACCGGATAAAGATCGGCCAAGTCCTGTTCAGAAATCAGATCATCTAGCGGCGAGACAATGCCAGCGTCTACAAAGCGTGGCAACATATCATCAGGAATCAAAACGAGGTCGGGCAAAACATTGGGGGCGACAACGGCGGCTGATGAAAAGTAATCCAACATGCTTCCTTGTCCAATAATCCCTTTTTGCTCAACAGACAAATCTAAATCAGGGTGAGATGACTCAAAATCGGCGATTTGTTGCGCAAACAAAGCCCCCTCTGGCGATTCCACATCGATACTTTGCTCTGGCAACACCCAGATCGTTATCGCCCGGCTAGAATCTCGCACACTTCCGTCTTCGCTGTTTGCAACAACCACTTCGATTTGGTCAGGCTCGGGGGTGTTTACGGGGGTTGGCACAATCACCGTCGGCAGAACCGCTTGTTGTTGGGCTGTTCCTTCGATTAGTTCGCAGGCAGAAAGCGCAACACAACAAAGAAAGAGGCTTGTTATTAGGATTAAGTTTCGGAAGATTTTAGAAGAGTTCATCAGCAATCAATAAACTAAAATTTCTGGAATTATGACAATGGTATAAGGTAATCGGGTTCACAGCGAAATTTTCTAATGTCGGCTGTTGAATTAGCCAAGGATGCTGTGGTATGATCAGGTTAATATATGACTGATATATCAAGAGTCCAACCGACACAATTAACCAAACCGCTTAGCCAAACGGCCTATGACAGCATTCGGCGAAAGGTCATTTCGCTTGAACTTGCACCAGGCACGGTTATTGATGAAAGCGCTTTGCGAGAGGAGCTCCAGCTGGGACGAACCCCGATTCGCGAGGCGTTGCAACGACTGGCTCTAGAGCAACTGGTAACAATTATTCCTCGTCGGGGTATGTTTGTCACTGAAATTAGGCTCACAGACCTACAAAGGCTCTTTGAGATTCGAGTCCCTTTTGAGGCACAGGCCGCACGTTTGGCGGCCCAACGGGGGACTCAGGCCCATTGGGAAGAGATGCGCAAAACGGTGGAGCAGATGAGCCTGCCCGGAAGTGGCAAACTAGACAATGAAACGCTGATGGCTCATGATGAAACCTGCCATCAGATCATGTATGCCGCGGCCGACAATCCCTTTTTAACCGATACGCTCACTAATCTATACACACTTAGCTTGCGCCTGTGGTATTTTGCCCTGCAAGACGTACAAGATGTAAAGGGGGCGGTTGAGCAACATGCTGCAATCTACGAGGCATTAAGGGACGGAAAAGACAATAAAGCGGCCGAATTAGTTGAAAAACATATACGGCACTTCCAAGAAGAGATACAAGCAGTCATGCTAAAATGAGA
>JAHDGV010000269.1:0-4435 GCA_020631655.1 Chloroflexota bacterium
CCCACTGATGGCTCATCCAAAATGTACATCGTACGGCCGGTGGCGATTTTGCTCAGCTCTTTGCTCAGCTTGACCCGCTGTGCCTCACCACCCGATAACGTGGTGGCTGGTTGGCCGAGCTTGATATATCCCAAACCGACGTCCAGCATCGTTTGTAACTTCCGTTTGATCGATTTATGTGCTTCAAAAAAGACAACCGCTTCTTCAATCGTCATCTGCAAAATTTCAGCGATGTTTTTCTCTTTAAACGTGACTTGTAGTGTTTCGCGGTTATAGCGACTGCCGTTGCAAATCTCGCACGGCACATAGATGTCGGGCAAAAACTGCATTTCGATTCGGTTAACACCCTGACCTTCACACGCTTCACATCGGCCGCCTTTTACGTTGAAGCTAAACCGGCCGGGCTTATACCCCCGCATCTTGCTCTCGTTTAGCCCCGCAAATAAATCGCGCAACGGGCCAAACAGGCCGGTGTATGTGGCAGGATTAGACCGTGGTGTCCGGCCGATTGGGCTTTGGTCGATCTGGATCACTTTGTCTAACTCTTCTAGCCCTTCCACACTTTTATGTGCTCCCGGCATTTCACGACTGCCATAAAAAGTTTGGTACAGCTTGCGGCTTAGCGTTTCGATCACAAAGGTCGATTTACCCGAGCCACTAACGCCGGTGATGCAAACCATCTTGCCCAATGGGATTTTGACATCGATATTTTTGAGATTGTTTTCAGACGCACCCTTAATCTCTAGAAAATGGCCCGTACCTTCACGACGTTCTTCTGGCACACCGATGCGCAAGCGGCCGGAAAGATAGCCGCCGGTCAGCGATTTTTTGTGCTTTTTGATTTTGGCTGGTGTTCCGGCCGCGATGACCGTCCCTCCGTGGACCCCAGCCCCCGGGCCGAGGTCAAGAATCCAGTCTGATGCCAGCATCGTGTCTTCGTCATGTTCAACCACCAGAACCGTATTGCCCAAGTCACGCATCCCCTGCAAGGTTTTAATCAACCGTGCGTTGTCCCGCTGATGCAGACCGATGCTTGGTTCGTCGAGCACATACAGCACACCCATCAGCTGACTACCAATTTGGGTTGCCAGCCTGATCCGCTGTGCCTCACCACCAGATAATGTTCCGGCCGTGCGGCTGAGCGTCAGGTAATCAAGCCCCACATTTACCATGAACCCCAGCCGGTCAATAATTTCTTTGAGCACCATGTGGCCGATCATCTTTTCACGGTTCCCAAACGGGGTCCGTTTTTCATCTGCCAACATTTCCGACCAATCTAATCCTTCTTGGATCGATAGGGCCGTAATGTGATGGATCGGTTGGTCCGCGACGGTGACCGCGCGGGCAACTTCGCTCAGCCGACTTCCGCTACAGGTTTCACACGGCCGGTTGCTCATGTAATCTTCTAGTTTGTTGCGCACATAGTCGCTGGTGGTTTCCCGAAAACGGCGTTCGAGATTAGGAATCACCCCTTCAAACTTTGTTTCGTAAACCCGTTTTGCACCCTCTCGATTTTTATATTCGATGGCAACGTTTTTCTCGTTCCCGTACAGCAAAATGTGCTGTTGAGCGCTGTTTAACTCATCCCACGGTTTATTGGTCGGGATTTTGAAATGATCGGCCGTGGCTTTAAGCAGTTGCCAGTAATACCCTTGTTTGTCGTCGGTCGGCCAGCCTTCAATCGCCCCTTCTGCCAGCGTTTTTGAGCCATCTGGTACCACCCGCAACGGATCGATCACCTTGTTGATACCCAATCCCTGACATGTGCCACAGGCACCGTGTGGGCTGTTAAAACTAAACGTCCGTGGCTCAATTTTCGGGATGCTTGTTCCGTCATAGGCACAGTAAAGATGCTCAGAAAAAAGGAGGTCAACAGGATTGTCTCGGTCAGTGACATCGTTGATGATGACCACGCCGTCTCCCATCCCTAAAGCCGTTTCGATAGAGTCAGTAAAGCGCGTGCGATCAGACTGTGCTTCTTCGCTCGCTGAATCAGCATGGTGGGTAACTTTGACACGGTCTACCACCGCTTCAATGGTGTGATTTTTGTAGCGTTCTAGCTCGATTTTGTCGTCTACTGACATGACCTCGCCATTGACGCGTACCCGCACAAACCCGGCCTTTCTCACATCCTCAAAAACCCCTTGATGTTGACCTTTACGGTCACGGATCAGCGGCGCTAGAATCTGGATGCGAGCACCGTCATCCATTTTGAGCACTTGATCGACGATTTGCTCGGCCGATTGTGGTTGCACTTTCCGGCCGCATTTGGGGCAGTGGGGGATTCCAACACGGGCATACAGCAGGCGTAGATAGTCATACACCTCGGTGACTGTTCCCACAGTTGAGCGCGGGTTGTGGCTGACACCCTTCTGGTCGATGCTGACGGCCGGGCTGAGCCCTTCAATCTGGTCAACATCTGGCTTTTCCATCTGCCCTAAAAACTGACGTGCGTAGGCTGAAAGCGATTCGACATAGCGCCGTTGCCCCTCTGCAAAGATAGTGTCAAACGCCAATGATGACTTACCGGAGCCAGACAGGCCGGTAATGACGACCAATTTATTGCGTGGAATTTCCACATCGATATTTTTTAGATTGTGCTCGCGCGCACCCCGCACGATAATTTTATCAAGAGTCATAAATGTTTTGGATTTGCGATTCAAGCTTAGAAAGCATCGATCAAAAGCCGGTAGAACGTATGTTCAATTGTAGCCCAATTTGTAACTATAGCACCCTCAATTTACGTAGGTCGAATATTCTGACTTTTCTTGAATAATGAGCTATTGATAGACTGTGATTTGGAGTGTTTCGGATCGGTTTAGCTCTGATAAATAGGCAGATGAAACCCAACCGACAATAACCATTCCATCATCAAATTGCGGACTTGAGATTTCAGCAAAGGAGTATAGGCTCAAAAACTCTGGCTCTAAATACACTTCCTTTAGCATGTCTTCGTTAAACAAAAAGGTATCACTATTTTCAGGGTCAAAGGCCCAATCTGATCTGTTCACGATGATTGGTTCGACTAAAATCGGCCGTAGCTCATAAAAAGTTGTGCTTTCAAAAGCGGCGTGATTTTTGCGCCCTTTTCGGTCACCGCCATTGTGCGCCATCTGGGTGTTGTTTAGTCCGAGCAAATCAATCACTTCACCCGTGTAGGTAAATTTAACCCCACCGGCCGCTAAAACCCCCACGCTGGGCATCTCAGATTGGTTTTCAAAAGCCAGATTCAGCATGTCGCCCCGAACCCGGCCGTGAGCGGCCAAGGCAAAATCATGGTCTAGCCCCGCTTCGGTTGATACATAGCGCCAGTACGAAACTTGGCCAAACACAACTGACACAATCAAAATCCCGATGATGGCTTGCGCAAGGGAGGAGTTATTTGTGCCATCAAAAATTGTGTTCAGACGGGGAATATACGTGGGTAGGACGATTCGTATCCAATAAATAACTGTGAGGGCTACAAGGGGGTAAACGGCTTGAAAAAAGCGGAATTCTATAAAATGATCCCCGCCTGTGATCACTGGAATAAGCAGACCAAGCAGAGCTAGAAACGGCAGATATTGCCAGTTGGGCAAGTTCCCTTTAGTTTTGATCAGATTGAGGAGGGAGTTAACTCCGGCCGCTAAGCAGATGAGGATCATGACTGAAATGACCCATGATGAGAAGAAAAATCCAGCTAGATAAGAAACTCCCGTCTGTAAGTTGTAAGCAAAAGATGGGGATACTTTTGCATAAAATGTGTTTGGGAGCGGATATCCAAAATAGGTTAATCTGAAACTAGTAAGGAGTACAACGGCAAGCACCACGCTGGTCGCTGGTTTCCCAATCAAACGAACGCTATTTTTAATCCCGAGCGTGTGAATGGCTCGTAGGAAAAGAATGCCAACAAAAACGGCGCTCCATAAATACGATTCGGGTCGGCAGAGAATGAGCAACGGCAACAAAATGGCTAGAAAGCTCAGGTTCTTGTTGGTAAACGGATTTGTTTGTAGAACGGCTATAGTGGTGAGCAAAAGCATCGTTGTCCATGTGCTGTTTTCCATCAGGGAAAGGGTGTTCCAAACAACAAAGTGGGGGGAAGTGAGCAGGATTCCAATCAATCCGGCCGCCCAAAGCTGTTTTGACCAAGTTGAATCTGTCTGTGGCAAAATCTCGGTTTGTAGCGCACCCACAAGCAGGGTGAGCCCCAAACTCAAAATAAGCATGTTAAAAATGAGGAGGGCGATTTCCGGCCGATTAAAGAGCAAAAATGCGGCCGAGCTGATCAAGGCCCATAACATTGATGTAAATCCCTCAACTCTTTCTCCGCCGATGTTATAGACAAACCCATGCCCTTGTGACAGATGTTTTGCATAGACAAAAAATATGTTGGCATCATCAATCCCAACTTCTGGGAAACCGGAATCGTTCCAGCGCAACCACGTTGCAAAGC
>JAHDGV010000269.1:4535-7301 GCA_020631655.1 Chloroflexota bacterium
TGGAATTGAAGTGGAATTGAGGGAGATGGACCGGCCGCATTTTTACTCGGATGCGGCCGGTCCACCTGTGTTGCTATGGTTCCACAACAAGAACGTCGTCAAAAATCAGCCGGACGGGCAAGTTCGACTCAGAACTAGAGGTCCGAACTTGGAAGCCAAATAGCCCGGGTGCTGTTAATGGAGATGAGCTGTCGCTGGTTGTAAATTGCCAGTTGGCCGGCTCCGGGGTTCCATCTTCCCAAACTTTGATCGCGAAAGTTGTGGGTTGAGACCCTGTTGTGCTGATTTTGGCGTTGTACAGCTTGTTCGGCTGAACTTGGATCCCGGGAATACGTTGTCGAGGTGCCAATATCGACCAAGAGCCGTTGTTGAGCTTAGACACGGACATCGTTACTGAGCCCGAAGAATAGACCCGTATTAAAGACTGATATTTGGTATACGCGGCCGTTTGCCGAGACAGAAAGATGATCTCATGCCAATGCGTCGGTGAACTTGTGAGCTGGAACTTAAAGTTACCAATTGAATCGGTGGCGGTGCGATCATCCACATAGCTCTGTAAAAGCTGGCTGGTTGACGCAATCTCCACAATTCCCTGAGATCCATTGGTCGAATATCGGTTGGCCGTATTGCTCGCATGAATCACATCGCCACCAATATCAGACGTTCCCCAGCCTTGCCCCGTTGTGCGGCTAAATGAGTCTTGCCAATATACATCACCTGATGCGTTTGGAGTCGGTGTTGGTTGTGGTGTTGAAGTTTGTGGCACGGTGACATACAAATTATCAAGCTTTAGCTGGATCGGTGCGTTATTTGTGCTGGTTGAAGCTAAGAACTTAAACCCGATCGCACCAGCACTCTGCATGCTGCTGGTTGAATCTGTGACTTCGCTGTGCCAAATTGACGGTTCTGGATCACCTTCATTCCACACCCGCACTCTCAACGTGGTCGGGTTTGTGCCGACGGTTTGGGTACGAATGTTGAGCTTTGAGTTTGGCGCAAATGAAACGCCAGCGGCCGTGGTGTAATTGCTAATCCGGCTCCACGACCCATTGTTTATTCTCTCGAAAGAGACTTGGACAAGGCCGGATGGCCAGCCCCGCACATTGGTGCGATACATCGAATTGGAGCTGACTCGGCGTGAAATGGTCTTAACTTCTTGCCAACTGTTGGTCGATTTGTTGGATTCGAGTTGGAAGTAAATGTCGGTATCAAGCCCCGAGAACGATTGAAGGATCGCCTCGCGGGAGATTCCGGTATTGCTGATGGTCAGCACACCTTGTCCACCTGTCACATCAAAATCGTTTTTCGCGCTTGATCCCCACAGATGGGTGTATGCACCACCGGAGTTTGCGGATCCCCATGACTCTGAGACGGATCTGTCGAACGTGTCAAAAGCCAAGGTGTTTGGGCTTGAGCCATCTGGGGTTGCGGTTGGCGTCGCGGCCGGTGCTTGTGTGGCCGTCGCGGTCGGTTGAGGCGTCTGTGTCGCTGGTGAGGTTGGTGATGGGGTGGGCGATGCCAAAGGAGGAACGGAGGCAGAGCAATCTGCTGTTCCAAATTCACAGGCACCCATGTCTTGTTTACTGCCCACTACATTGACGTCAACGTTGCGGCTTCTGATCCATGTCACATCACCGGCCGTATCAATGGCCAGGCTGTTATTCGCAAGTGTGAAAATCAGGTTGCCCGGATTTGTAAACCTTGGGTTATCGATTTTAGATGTGCTGTGCAACGATTGCTTTTGCAATTGTACAAACGGATCTCCGGCCGAATTCCAATAAAGATTATTGAACTCATTGATTTTGTCGTCAGCAAAAATCGCCTTTTCTTCAGCCCAAACGATGTTATTCCTAACAATCATGTGACTGCTGTTACAGTCACCGCCACACACAATACCTTGGCTTAGATTACCGGTGTAATAAATGGTGTTATTAAATAGACGGGTTGAGTTTACCGGCCCAAAGGTATCGTTTTGACCACGAGAAACAATAAAACGGGCAAATGATTCGCTAGAGGTAATGATGTTATACGCGTACAGATTGTTTTCAGTTACCGATTCAGGTATGTCTCCGCTCCCCAGCTCTGAAAATACTCGATCATTGATCGAAATATTATGATGGATTGTGTTGTTACGGGCGGCATAAACCTCAATCGAGTTTCCGGGTCTGCCGGGATTATCGTAAGTACAAATGCCGGAGTTATCTTCAAAGGTGTTATACGCGATTTCGTTGTTGTCGCCGTTTAAAACCATGCCCCACGCACCCAAATCATCACCCTGAATGTTTGAGGTTAAAACGTGCATGATTCCATTGTTGGTGATGATATTGTTTAGTACTTGGTTGTACTGGCTTTTACCAATGTCAGATCCTGTGGTGTTTCCGGTTAAGTGGATACCGATGGTGTTATCGGCCGCGAGTGAATTCTGGACAATGTTGTATTTACCTGAGTTTGCGCTATCACCCCGAAAATCGATACTAAACCCAACATAGAAGCCAATTGGCTGATTGCTACAGCTGGGATCAACTGGAGTAGAGTGTGTGCGTGCTTCTAAGCCATCAACCGTGATATAAGATCCATTGATCCTGACGTTGACGTGGTATTTGTCTTGAACGTCAGACACATTATTTTGGAACAACGGCCGGTCACCATCCCCATAGGCCCCCACATAAATTCGGTTTGAGGCGGTGCCGTGCCACGGGAGTTTCAGCTGACCTGAAAACACACATCCCCGTTTAAACAGCAGGCTGTCTCCGGGCGCCATGTAAA
>JAHDGV010001044.1 GCA_020631655.1 Chloroflexota bacterium
CCAGCGAAACGGCCCGGCCGAAAAGTGTTCTACGCCCACCCACCATTCCACTTCCCATTCTTGCGATTTGGTATTAAACGTCGGCGTGCCAGCCCAACCGTCAACCTGATGCCAAATACCAAACTCGTCCTCCCATTCCACAGTTGTCCAAGTGGCTTGGGTTACGGTTGGATGGTCTTCAACAGGCAAAATTAAGACGATCTTTGCTCCCTCAGTGTAGATCACAGGATTAGATTCTCCCTGTGGCTTGGCTGGTGGAATCGGCCGGGGCGGGAGATCGGCAAATACACGAGTGGGGCTGAGCAGCAGCATAGTCAAAAAAAATAGGCAGAATAGGATCGGTTTAGGCTTAATCATTGAGGACCTCGATAGAAATATTGTTGTAGGGTTCGTTGGTGTATTCATGCAGTTCAAAAACTGCCCCGTAATTGGTATTGGCGTGGGCAGAATCTATGTGACCCACTAGCCTGTCTCCGGCCTGTAAATCGCCAAAATAGTTAGAGTAGAAGGACGAGTAGTGATCTCCGTTGACGCGCAGCATGATTTCTTGGCCGGGAAGTATCGGTAGAGTCGCCTCATCAATACCCCACACGTATCCTTCTTGGAAAAGCCATTCGATCGTGTCATTGGGCTGAACAGGATCGGTTGTCGGATTGATAAATAGGTCGATCCAAAATGTATCCTTTACAGCTCCCGGCCCGATGTTTTTGATTGTTACGGTTAGTTCTTGCTCAATAAACGTAATCGAATCAATCACCAAGTCAGGTAGCCCATCAGAAATGCCAGTTTGGTAATCACGTTGTGCAATTGGCAAAAATATTATTGATGCCCCACCATTTGTGATCGGATCGATTGTTGGGCTGGGAGATGGAGTTGATGCGATTGTGGCTTCTACTGTTGGGGCCAAGGTCTCGGCTGGCACCGATGTTGCTGGCGGCACAGGAATTATTGGTTCGGATGCGGTGGGTTCGGCCGTAGGAAAGCTAGTCTCTGTTGGGGTTGCTGTTTCAGTCTGGGTTGGAATGAGCGTTTCCGTAGCGGTCGGCTCGGCCGTGGGGAAACTGGTTTCTGTCGGAACGGCAGTTTCAGTTGATGTTGGAATGAATGTTTCTGTAGCTGTTGGTTCAGCCGTGGGAATGCTAGTTTCCGTTGGAATGGCAGTCTCAGTTTGAGTAGGAACGAGCGTTTC
>JAHDGV010000270.1 GCA_020631655.1 Chloroflexota bacterium
ACTTCCGCTTTAACAGCATGGCCGAGATGGCCGAAGCGCACCAGAAAGAGTGATAAGTATTAAGTAGAAAGTGTGAAGTGGCGTGCCCCATTCGCTTCTTACTTCTCACTCCAAACGTATCTCGCGCAGGCGACCGTCAGCCCCTGGTCGCTTATTCGCCTGCTCGCGAATTAACCGGCCCAGCTGGGCAATACCGGCCTGTTGCGCCTCTGTGGTTAGATTGCCAAAGCACAGGCGGAAATATTCACGGCCGGTGTCATGGGCAAAAAACGCCTCTCCGGCCGCAATGCCGATCCCGTTTTCAAGCGCCTGACGATACAGCTCACCCGGAGCAAACAGCCGCGGCATGTTGAGCCAAAAGCAGTAGCCTCCGGCCGGTTTTTGCCACTCCACAAAACTCGGCATCGATCGATTGAGCCCATCGTGCATCCCGTTTCGCCGTTGCTCATACAGCGGCCGGACCCGACGCATATGCCGCTTAAAACCCCCATCATTCAAAAATTCAGCCATCAGCCTTTGTAACATCGGTGGGCCGCTCAGATCCGACACCCGCCGCATGGCCACAAATTTCGGCATAAAGCGGGGGGCTGCATGGATAAAACCGATCCTCAAGCCAGACATAATCGATTTTGAAAACCCGCCCAAGTAGATCACATTCCCCGTTGTGTCTAGCGACGCCATCGCCGGAGCCGGAGGTTTTCCATAATAAAGATCACCATAAACGTCGTCTTCCACTAGAACCGTATCGTAGCGGCGACAGAGCTCAACAATGGCCGCCCGTTTTTCGGCCGAGAAACTAATTCCAGTTGGGTTATGGAACGATGGGACCGAATAATAAAAACGGGGCTTTTCTGACCATAGTATCTGCTCAAGCTGGCTAAGATTTGGCCCATCTTGCTCTAGTTTTACCGCCAGCGGCCGTACCTTCTGGGCTTTTAAAAGATGGTGATACCCCAGAAACGTTGGTTCTTCAGTGATCACCGTATCGCCCGGTTTGGTGAGCGCCCGTGTGACGATGTTTAGCCCTTGCATCACCCCGTTGGTGACTAAGATGCGAGATGGAGCGGCTCGAATATTCCTATCTTCCAACCAAGCGGTTAAGGCGGCCCGTAGTTTTCCGTCTCCTTCTATATGGCCGTATCCTGAAAGATCGGTCCACTCGCTACGCAGTTGATTCACTTTGCCCCAAATTTCGTCTACAGGTGCCAAATCAGGGTCCGGGATGGCAACGGACATTGAGCGGACATGGCGCGCCCGCATGATGTGCAAGATGTCCCCCAGAATGTTGTCAGGGTCAAACGGCTGATCGGTATCAACGGGCAACGTGGTGCGCTCTGCCTCTTCACTTACATACGTCCCCCGGCCGACTACGCTTTCAATCAGCCCGTCTGCCTGCAGTTCGTTGTAGGCGTTGTGGACGGTTAGCGGAGTAACACCCAGCTCGGCCGATAGCGAGCGTACCGTTGGCAAGCGTGTGCCTGATGGCAAACGGCCGGTGTGGATTTGTGACCGAATCTGCTCAGCTACCTGCCGATAAATGGCTAGATTGTGTTTGCGTGTGATTTGTAGATAAAGAGACATTGTAAAAGTGAAAAGTAGAAAGCATAAAGTATGAAGTGAACACCGCTTCACACTTTATACTTCATACTGAAAAACTTCCGCGACTGACCATCACCGATGCTCCGCCGACACGTACCGCTTGGCAGACTCCGTCGGCAATATCCGCTTCGATTTCAAGGTAGGATGGGCGACCCATCTCAAATCCCTGCTCCATAAGCCAGCGCAGGGTCCCATCCTTTTGGTCAGATTGCTGGGCCAGATAGCCTGCCAGACCGGTCACGGCCGACCCTGTAGCAGGATCTTCATACATGCCGCCGGTGTCAGAAACAACAAACATCCGGCCGCGTAAATCAGACTCGCCACCTTCAGGGTCAGTGCAATAAGCATAGACGCTTCGGGTTCCGGGCAACTGCTGACGCCATTTCGCCACATCAATTTGAATGTTGGCTAAAGCATTGCGGTTTTTGACCGGCACAAACAGACGAGGTGTGCCTGCTTTCACGATCTCCGGCGATAAATCTTGGCTTAGCACATCCCCCGGCTCAAGGGTCAGCACCGTTTCCATCAGCTCGGCCGAAGGGGCGTCACCCATCACCTCAGGGACAACTGCGGCCGAAAGGACCGCTTTGGTCACGTTTCCAGCGTCGTCGGCATAGATGCTGATGGGGACGATGCCGACTCCTTCCTCAAATGAGATGTGGGTGACCGGGCCATCTAGCGGGATCTGGCCGATTGTTGCCAGCACAAAGGCTCCGCCAACTGTAGGGTGCCCCGCAAACGGTAGCTCAAAGTAGGGGGTGAAAATACGAACCTTTACTGTGTTGGCTCGGTCATCAGGTGGAAATATGAAGATCGTCTCTGACAAATTAAACTCCCGCGCAATTTTTTGCATTGTGGGGGTGTCTAATCCGGCCGCATTTGGGAAAACGGCCAACGGGTTGCCACCAAATTTCTGTGTCGTAAACACATCTGTTGTGTAAAAGTCGTATTCCATCGGCAGATTGTACTAGAACAATGTGGGCCAAGCATAAACAATACGGGCTAGCTGATGATAACAATTTCGCTGTATAGTGGAATCAACTCGTCATTAGGGTCACAATTGGGTTATGATCTGGATAAAATGGGTGGCAAGAAAGTGGCACCCCCAGAATGATGCCCTGTAAAACCGTTTACAGAATGGTATAATTTCTCGGTTTGGAATTAACCAAAACTTCGCAGGCGGAAAAAGAGATTGTTTTCATTTTTAAACTCATTCAGGCCCCTAGACTTCATTCTGGGCCTTTTTTCTCAAGACGTGGGAATCGACTTGGGGACAGCAAATACCTTGGTCAGTGTTAGAGATCGAGGCATCATCATCAACGAGCCTTCGTGGGTTGCCATTCGCAAACGGACTCGTGAACCTTTAGCCGTTGGGGCGGAAGCCAAAGAGATGGTCGGCCGTACCCCGGCCGATATTATCGCCATTCGTCCTTTGCGGGATGGGGTAATCTCGGAGTTTGAGATTACCGAGGCGATGCTCAATTATTTCATCAACAAAGTTCATGAACAGCTTTTAACCCCGTTTCCTCGCCCCCGCGTGGTGGTGGGCATTCCGGCCGGTGTAACCGAGGTGGAAGAGCGGGCTGTGCGTGACGCGGCGATTGCGGCCGGTGCGCGCGAAGCATATTTGATCGAAGAACCGGTTGCGGCCGCGATTGGTGCCGGACTGCCGATCATGGAATCACGCGGTAGCATGATTGTTGACATTGGTGGTGGAACAACCGAGGTTGCGATCTTTTCGATGGGTGGGGTTGTTGTGCGTCGCTCTGTCCGTGTGGCGGGGGACGAAATGGATGAGGACATCGTTGCCTATGCCCGTAATAAATATAATTTGATGATTGGGGAACGGATGGCAGAGCGAGCAAAAATTGCGGCCGGATCAGCCTTTCCTATGCCAGAAGAACGCACGATTACGCTACGCGGCCGGAACTTGATCAACGGTCTGCCACAATCTGTTGAGATCAGCAGTATTGAGCTACGGGAGGCGATGGCCCCCAGCATCAATGTGATCGTTGACACGGTAAAAGATGCCATTGATGAAACCCCGCCAGAACTGGTTGCTGACCTAATGGAAGCAGGTATCTGTTTGGCCGGTGGCGGTGGAAAAATCCGTGGTCTAGAAGATCGGATTGAAGACAGCGTCAAGATCCGGGTGTGGGTGGCCGATGACCCCATGACGTGTGTGGCGCGCGGTGCCGGTACGGTTCTTGAGGACTTTGATTATTGGAGCCGAGTCCTTGCGACTGATGATCGTAGCCGTCGATTAAAGTAAATTTTTTGTAGGGGTCGAAGGGGGCGGAAACAAATTTGATTATGCTTGGCCCAGTTGAGCCCGCTCCCTTCGACCCCTACGTGGAATTTTTGCCATGCCCTCATCTCAAACCACAGTCCGTTGGGGATTAATTCTCTCATTTGTCGGTATCGCCCTCTTTTTATTTGTGGTCGATGCAACCGGCAACACCCCCGGCCTGCTTGCACTCGTGCGTGACCCAATTACAACAGTCAATGGTTGGCTGGCACCTTCAGCCGACACTGTGTCAGACGTTTTGGCTGGGCCTGCCAATGTGCAGTTGGCCATCGAAGAGATTGAGCGATTGCAGGGGCAAGTGGCGGAGCTACAGAAAGAAAATCAGCTGTTACGTGAAAACGAAGGGGAGCTTGAAGTCCTGCGCAGGCTTTTCGATTACGCCACCGATTCGCCGCAAAATCAGCGGGTGCTGGCAGATGTCATCGGCCGAGAAACCAATCCACTGTTCCGAAGTATTTTAATCAACCGAGGCACCAACGACGGGGTACAGGTGGGGATGCCGGTTGACAGTGATCAAGGGCTAATTGGGCAAGTGTTCCGGACAACGCCTAACTCCGCCATGGTGATCTTGGTAATCGACAACGCCAGTGGTGTCCCCGGCCGCCTGAGCGACAGCCGCGCTACCGGCTTGGTTCACGGCACCGGTGCAGGCCGCACGATGGAAATGGATTGGATTCCGCTTGAAGCTGAAGTTGAAATTGGGGATGTGGTGCTCACATCTGGCCTGATCGGGCAATTTGATCAGGGGATTCTGGTCGGCCGGTTTCCGCGCGGGCTAACCATCGGCCGTGTCACCGAAGTTGAGCGGAGTGAAGCGGATATTTTGCAACGGGCCATCATCCGTTCAGACGTAAACTTTAGTGATTTGGAGCGGGTGTTTGTGATTACCGACTTCCCCAAAGATGACATCACCCCGTTTGAAGATCCACTTGGAGAGGACCAGTAAAAAGTAGTAAGGTTGAAGTGTTAAGTTATCAAAGCACTTCAACCTTATCACTTTACACTTCACACTCTTAAAATGAACCGCTCAACCCTCGTCGGTGTACCGATCTTAATGGTACTAACCATCATTCAAACCAGCGTGCTTACAGTGTTGCCCGTACTGGATCAGGTGGTGCAACCGGTGCTATTGTGCGCCATTGCTTGGGGCATGTTGCGCGGCATGCGGGATGGGTTGACTTGGGCCTTTGTCGGCGGTTTGTTTTTGGATCTGTTTACGATTGGACCTTGGGGTGCACAGTCGCTGGCCATTATGGCGGCCGTAGCTGTTGCCGTTTGGATCGTTTCAACACTGCCGCCGCGTCGCTTCTGGATACCCGGCATTATCGGGGGGATGTGTGCCGTACTCTATTTGGCCCTCCTCATCGGGATGATTCAGGTAAGTCGATACGGTCCGCATTTATCGGCCGCACCTGAAATCGGATCATTTTTTGTGGTTCAAGGGGTAACGGCCGTGTTGGCCTATTGGGGGCTGTTTGTGCTCAACCAAACGCTCTATCCACCAGAAGTTACGGGGACGGGACTCTAACTTAATTCTGTTTCTGGCTCCGCAGGCTCTTTGCCAACTAAGTGGCGGATTTTGTACACCGTTTTGTTCTGGCTCTCGTAATATGTTCGCACAACCAGTTCAGCCACAATACCTGTCACTAAAAACTGTACGCCCAGAATAATAGCTAAAATGCCTAGCAAAAAGGTCGGCCGGGAGCCGATGCTGTAAGCCTGAAACCCCTCAAGCCCGTCTACAAGGCCAAAATAGATTTTGCGTAGAGCTAAAATCGAAACAATCGAAAATCCCCCAATCCCTGACAAAAAACCGATCCAGCCTAAAAAGTGCATCGGCCGATCTGCGTAAGAGCGCAAGAATAGGACGGTGACCAAATCAAGCAGAACGCGGAAGGTGCGAGAAATGCCGTATTTTGATTCACCCGCCATACGCGGCCGGTGATTAACCGGAACCTCAACCATCGAAAATCCCGCATTGTTGACCAGCTCTGGGATAAAGCGGTGCATTTCGCCATACAGCCGTAGCTCGCTAACCACTTCATTTTTGAACGCCCGCATCGAACAGCCACGATCGTGGAGCTTGACGCCTGAAAAACTGGCAATGGTCCAGTTTGCGATTTTAGAGGGGAGTTTGCGCAGTAAAAACCCATCTTGCCGATTGATGCGCCAGCCGTTGACCACATCCGCATTACTTTCTTCCAGCTTCTGCATCATAATCGGAATATCGGCCGGATCATTTTGCCCATCTGCATCGAGCGTGATGACAACCCGGCCGGCCGCATGGTCGAACCCGGCCGCAAATCCGGCCGTTTGCCCATAGTTGCGCCGGAAGCTGACCAACACCACACGTGGGTCTTCGGCATGGAGCTCTCTGATTATTTCAACACTCCGGTCCTTGCTCCCATCATCCACATAAATCACTTCGTAATCAAAGTTACTATCTTTCAACGCCGCTGTGATCTCTGTGTGAAGGGAGTTTAGGCTTTCTTCCTCGTTGTAAACCGGAATGACAATGCTTAAGTCTAGATCGTAATACTGCATATGTGCCTCAAAAAGGGTAAGGGGATTTTAACAGCTTTTAAAGGAGTTTTGAACGGATATAAAGAAAGATGGATAAAGAGTAGGTGAATGGTTGGGAAAAAGCAGAGAATTGGAATTCAACCGTGGCTTTATTTTTTCTTGGAGGGATAATTTCTAAACGAATTGCTGAAGCCGGTTTCAATTTTCAAAAAGGATTAAATAACCCATGTCCCAAAAATGTATTGTTCTGATGGTCGATGGTATCTCGGCCGACCACTATGCCAACATCCGTCAACAGTTACCCCATCTGATGGCACTTGAAAAGCGGGGCTTTCGCATCGAGCGTTTGCACGCAGAGCAGTTGGGCGTGTCGCTTTCCGGCCGTGTATCGATGTTGACCGGCCACACGGCAGACGAGAGTGGTGTGTTTGGCAACAAACAATGGGATGCGGCTAAACAGGACTTTCGCTATGCACATCCAGATGACGTGCGGGTGCCAACTCTGTTTGCTCGAGCACAAGCGGCCGGACGCACCACCGCCTGCATCGGCGCAGGGATGATTCGGCCAGAAGAGTGTGATTTGATGATTCCCCCCAACTGGGTTGACGGCTGGGCCATCAACCGGGCTCGTGACCCGGAACCAGCTCCGGCCGATCATCCGTGGCAACGAGTGGTGGATGCGAAGCCTACTCAGCAATTTTTAGACCAGTGCGCCAAGTTTGGCCTACTCACCGATTATCCGGCCCAGCTAGAAGGGTTTTACGAACCGTGGATGCTGATGTGCGACCACATCATTGCAGATTGGGTTGGGGCGATGGCGGTTGCCGATTCGTCCCCCGATCTGATTTGGGCCGAGTTCTGCATCCCCGA
>JAHDGV010001045.1 GCA_020631655.1 Chloroflexota bacterium
TAGGGCAAACGCATCAAAATTAAATACCGAGGACTTTACCGAGATACTTAACATTCATAGAAGCCCTGAACCTTCTTTTTTTAAGGCTCAGTTTGTCCTTCATTTTTGATATTCGATGCAATGCCATTTTACGTAAAATATTCAAGTTTTGCGGAGCAAAGCCCTTTCTGCTCCTGTTGGCATCCTCGTTGAAAGTGACGTCCAGATGCCAATGCAGATGGTTTTCTATACTCCAATGCCCTCTTACCGCTGCATTATAAAAGCTAGGGCTTTTCTGTTCGCTGCTGATGTAAAACCTTGTTTGTGAACTACTTACTCCATCTACAACCCTATGCGATTCAATCTTCACCAAGGTTTCGACCCCGACCCACTTGTCCAATAAATCCGGGGTCAAATAGTTTTTTGCACTGGCCGTCACGCATTTCCTCACCTCATACCTCCCGTGGTCGTACTCCCATGTTTCATCGCACCCTTTTGCCGACTCCCAGATGAACCCGTCGCGGATTCCCTCGTAAAGGCCACCTTGGTTCTCTTTGACCGCCAACAGATAGTCCGCTTTTGCCCCCAGGATCTTTTCGGCGATCCCTTCTTGGCAACCGATCGCGTCTATGCTCACCGTGCTCCCCTCCACGTCCAGTGCGTCTATCAGCTCGGGGATGGCCGTGATCTCGTTGCTCTTGCCGTCCACTTTACGCTGGCCTATGCACAGCCGGTGCTCCCCTACCCAAGCACTCAAGATGAACAGGCCCTTGTTGCCCCGACTCTTGGGGGACACCCCTTTCATCTTTTTGCCGTCCAAGCTCACCAGTTTGTCTTTCACCCCTTCGGCCAACAACGCCGCATCCGATCCCAGACACATACTAAGTTGCTCGGGGTCAATTATTTGTAACACCCGGTTGAAGGTGTCGTGCGAGGGGATGCCGTTGGGCAGTTCCAAAACACCCTTTAGCCAACCGATCCGCTGGTGGGCGAATTCCACCATGTCCTCGAAATCTTCCCCGTTCGAAAGCAGCGTACAAAACGCGATGAACAATATATCTTTGAGCAGGTGCGAACAGCGGTTTGCGACACGTGGGTCATCCACTTTTGAAAATATCCTATCAATGGATTCTTGCATCTTTTTGCAAGCGAAGTAACGGCTTTTTCAATAACAGCACTTTGATGCGTTTGCCCTA
>JAHDGV010001046.1 GCA_020631655.1 Chloroflexota bacterium
AGATGCGCAAGCTCCACAAGCCGCGCAGAGACAGCTTGATCAGTATTCGTGAAGCACTGCTTGAAGAACCAGAATAATTTTGATTGAAAAACAGAGGTAGCCTAATTTGTCACAGCACCAACCTCACTTTAAAATTTATTCTCTTGCATGAAAATTAACCTTGTGAGGAGATATGACCCACACTTACCCTGTTATCACCGAGGCGCACGCACAGTTTTATCAAGAAAACGGCTATCTTGTGATTGAAAATGCATTATCCACGGCCGAAATCGAGGAGCTCCGATCTGAAACAACCGCCATTTGCCGAGGTGAACGAGGGACAGATATCAGAAACTACACTCCTCCTCCGGCTGATGCAAGTTCAGAAGATGTGTTAAGACGGTATCTTTGCATCCACTTCCCTCACAAATTATCGGCCGTTATGGAAGATTATTTGGCACACCCAACTATTGTAGATGTGGCCAAAGCGGTCATTGGCCCCAATGTTAAATGCATGCAATCGATGTTGTTTATCAAAGCGGCCGGGAAACCCGGGCAGGCGTGGCATCAGGATGAAGAGTTTATCCCAACCCGGGATCGTTCACTGATGGGTGGTTGGATCGCCCTTGATGATGCTAATCCTGAAAACGGTGGATTGTGGGTCATACCCGGCTCCCACAAACACGGCATCATCTGGCCGCAACAGGTCCAAAACGATCCCCGATTTGATTGCACAATTGAAACTTGGGGTTTCCCGTACAAGGATGAAGATGCGATCCCAGTAGAAGTTAAGGCTGGAGCCATCGTCTTTTTCAATGGCTATCTTTTACATCGATCTCTGCCAAACTTTGCCCAAAGTGGCTACCGACGTGTGCTGGTGAATCATTATATGAGTGCAGAGTCTTTATTGCCTTGGCATTTACCCGATGAAGATCAATGGATGGCAATTGCTGATTATCGTGACATTGTGATGGTCGCGGGTGAAGACCCGCACGGCTGGAAAGGGACGGTCGATATCGCCCAACCGCTTCTACGGCCGGATGGTGAAGGTGGTTGCGATAATGGCACTCGGCCGAAAGACGAACAACCGCGAAGTAAAATAGTTGGCGGCATCCAGTAGCGCATCATCACTTACAGGCGGTAAATAAACAAACTAGCCCCAATCCCAATCAACACCAAGCCCCCTAGCCACGACA
>JAHDGV010001047.1 GCA_020631655.1 Chloroflexota bacterium
CCAAACCCCAAACCCCAAACCCCAATCCTCTAAATCTAAAACCCCTCCTCCACAGTCCAACTCCCGTTCTTTCCCAGTAACTCGATTAGTTCAATGCTTTCGAATTCCAGTAAACGATTCCCTGTTTGTCCGTAAACACATCCAAAAGCCGCACACACTTGCGCAGATATTCAGTGCTGCTCCCCCAGCTCGTCTTGAGCACGCTCAATTGCGTTTTCTCGGCGTCGAACTCGGCCTTCTCGGACTCTGCAGTTATTTGGCTTACCCAATTTGAGCGTGGCACGCTCACCAGCGGCCTGATCTTTGGATTGTTGCGTGTTCTGCGAAATGATTTTGCTGGTTTCGGACTCGAGCAACTTGATGTCTGCCTCGAGTTGCTTGATTTGGTTGCGGTTGGTTTCTGAGAGTTGCCCCTGCTCGAGCACGAATTGGTTGGTCAACGAGTTCTCGTGCTTGCCCTCCAAAATGACTTTGTTGATTTGGAAGATATTCAGCTGCAGTTAGTTCTACGTCAGCGTAGTAGATGTTCGAGTAGTCGATCGAGATGGCCTTGGCGATTTTGCGAGAAATTTCGTTTCTCTTGTTGAGGAAATCGGTATACGAGTACTGGTTGATGGTTTTGGCAATATTTTCTTTGGCCGTTTTTGACAAATCCTGTGCATGTCGACCCTCGGCAGGCCACTTAACGTAGACCTAGTCACGCCACCTTCGGCAGATTCTGTGGCTGGTACGTGTAGTACAAAGTTGCTTCGATCGAGATTTTTGCCGCGTCGTTGGTGGTTGAAATAATCGGCGTGTTATTCGCGTCGCCCTGGCCGAAAGTGATTTGCTGGATCCAGTTTTGATAAATAAGAAACCTGATTAGGCTACTTGCTGGTCAATCCGATCAGATATCGGCCGCTTTGGTAAATGCTGTTTTCATTGATGCTCTTGTTGAATTTATTTTGGACGATGGCAATGTGGTTGTATTGGACCGTGTGAATGCTCACGGCGAAAAGGACGATCCCAATTCCTGTCAAAATGGTCAAAATGACGCACACGCACTTTAGAGCTTTGGAAGATGCCATTGATGTTGTTTATCATTGTTTTTATGTAGAATTAAGAACAAGCGAGTAGTTTTTAAGGGTTTGCATGGAACCTCTCAGCTAATGGGGTTTGGGGTTTGGGGTTTGGG
>JAHDGV010001048.1 GCA_020631655.1 Chloroflexota bacterium
GCTACGAAAGCGCCAGCACGATGATGGCCGTGCTGATGTCCGGTGCCCACTACATTTGGCATTCGGCCGGTTGGAACGAGGCGGGCATGCACTGCTCGGTGGCTAAATTTGTGGTCGATGCGGAGCAGTGCGCTATGGGGTACCGTATGACAGAGGGTCCTCGTTGGGATGATTTTGACGAGGCGTTGGCGGCCGTGCGTGACATCGGGCCGGGTGGTCATTATCTGGGCCATCCACACACGCTCGAGAACTTTGAACGGGGCTTTTTTATGCCAGAGCTGTTCGATAACAACTCGATTGAGCAATGGAAAGCGGAAGGTGAAGTGGAGATTACTGAACGTGCGCTGAAATATGCTAAAAAACTGTTGCGAGAGTATGAAGAGCCAAAGCTCGATGAAGCCAAAAATGAAGAGCTTCTGGCATACATCGCCAAACGGCAGGAACAAATCCCCGAAGATGGAGGGTTGAATCAAGATTTTTAAACGCCGTTTGAACTTTATGCTTAAGGTAGGTGTTTATGGATAGCTTGGTTTTTCAACGGCCGCTTAAATCAGCGATTTTTCTCGGCACAGTTTTTCTTTTGGTCACGGTTTTGATGTTGCAATTTAACAATGCATCGGCTCAGGTTGATGTGGCAGAGCGAACAATCAGTTGCAATCCTTCGGGTGGATCGGGTGGTTTGGCTCCCGGTACGTACTCGGACACAACGATTGCAGGGCAACCGGCCGTTGTGATCGTGAGCGAAAACTATGACCCGGCTCAGCCAACTATCTTGACCTTTTATCTGCATGGTGATGGTGGTGGATACACCTTCTTCTCGCAAGACGGCCGGCCGTTGAATCAACTTGTGCGTGACAACGGCTGGATTTTTGTAGCCCCTCAATCTTATACCGATGCGGATTCAGGGGTAACGCGATGGTGGGGGTCTGGGGTTAGCTCAGGCTCGGCCGGAAATGCAGGCATCGAAGCAAACGCCCAGCTATTGGAAGATGTGTTTGAAGAGATGTTTGCGAACTACAACATCTGTAAAAACGTCCTGATGGGGCACAGTGCTTCAGGTGGTTCATGGTTTTACGATGGCTATTTTATTTTGTCTCGAGGAGATAAATATCCTGCGTTTATGAATATCGGTTGTGGATCAAGTGGAATTAGTAGCTCTTGGTCAGCATTTC
>JAHDGV010001049.1 GCA_020631655.1 Chloroflexota bacterium
ATTTCCGATTGTTATCCGCAATCTCAGCCAAATACCGCACCCGCTTTGGCGGAATAATAAACACCTTCTCTGCCCCATCAGCAATCAGCCCACTCCCACTCGCCAAATCAGCCCCGGTTTTTTCAGCGATGGCTTGCATCAGGCCGGAATAGAGCGCGTTGACCCCGGGATCATTAAATTGCGACGCAGTTGTGCCAAACACCGGCATCTCGCTAGGGTCCGTGTGCCATTCTCCACGATTGCGTTGGACCTGCTTCTGTACATCTCTTAGCGCATCGGCCGCACCTCTGCGATCAAATTTGTTGATGGCGATTACGTCAGCAAAGTCGAGCATGTCGATCTTCTCAAGCTGGCTTGCCGCCCCAAATTCAGGCGTCATGACATACAAAGCCGTATCGGCCAAATCGACAATTTCTGTCCCAGACTGACCAATTCCCGATGTTTCAAGCACAATCAGATCAAAACCAACCGCCTTGAGCAGGTTGAGCACGGCCGGAATATGTTTACTCAGCGAGACATTGGCACCGCGTGTTGCCAGCGAGCGCATATAAATCCGCTCGTTGTAAATCGCATTCATTCGGATCCGATCCCCCAATAGCGCCCCACCTGACCGCCGCCTAGTTGGATCCACGCTCACAATCGCCATCGTTTTGTCCGGTTGATCAACTAAAAATCGCCGCACCAATTCATCCGTCAATGATGACTTCCCAGCGCCACCGGTGCCAGTTATTCCAAGTACCGGCGATCCCCCATTAACAATTAATTGTTCGTTATTCTTTATTAATTGTTTAATCTCATCGGCCGATTCATCTTCATTCTCAATCGCTGAAATCAACCTCCCAATCGCCACCGCATCAATCGTCTTATCTTTAACTGCAACCCCACCGCCATCGTCTCCCCCTGTCGCCCGATTAAACATCTCTCGCCAACCGGCGCCCAACTGCCCTGTCGGAAAATCCGCCCCTTGCATCAAATCATTGATCATCCCTTGCAACCCCATCTCCCGGCCGTCATCGGGCGAATAGAGCCGATCAATCCCGTACGCGTGCAACTCCTCAATCTCCTCTGGCAGGATGGTGCCACCCCCGCCGCCAAACAGCTTGATATGGCCACAACCCGCCTCTTCCAGCAGATCGTGCGCGTACTTGAAAAACTCCATATGGCCACCTT
>JAHDGV010001050.1 GCA_020631655.1 Chloroflexota bacterium
CTTGGATACGGAACTCCGGCCGATGAATGCTTTGAGCCGGATGAAGCAGGCATTGCCATGGCAACCGACCTAATCAACGAAGGGATCGGTTACATGGAGCGGCAAGAGCATTGGGAATACAACCAACACACGCTTCGGGCCAAATCTGACCATCGGGATGCGGGGCAGGTGATGAGCCTTTTGCGTGGGCCGATGAAGGGTAAAATCATCGACATGAGTGTAAGTGATTCAACCGAATTGTATGGTTCTCCACCACCAACTTGGGTTGCAGGACCATTGGTTACCTGGACAAGCACCTAAGTCATTGTCGCCTTAAGATTTTAGATTTACGATTGGGGCTCCAGTTACAGTTTGGGGTGCTTACCATTCAATAAACCTTGTTGTAAATCTAAAATCTGATATGCAAAATCGATCCTGCTTTTCTAAAATGCTTCGTTTGTTTCTATTTGCTGCCCTTGCACTCCCAATTGTTCTGTACCTGACCTACGCTTTTTTCTTCTACCAAATTCAACGTGAAGCGCTGTTCCCCGGCAAAGAACGGCCGATTCACATTCACAATCCCGATCCTTTTCCGGGACTAGTTGCCGCCCGCTTCCCCACATCGCTGGGGGATGAAGGGGGATTTGCGTGGTATCTTGAACCGCCAGAAACGAGCCAACCTGCCCCGGCCGTGATTATCGGCCACGGTAACGGAGAAATCGCAGATGATTGGGTCGGCAATGCGATCCCTTTGCGCGACAAAGGGTACGGGGTTCTCATTATCGGCTATCCCGGCTTTGGGCACGCCCCCGGTGAGCCATCACGGGATGGGATTGTAGAATCTGCTGTGGGTGCGTACGATTGGCTGGTGGCCCGGCCGGAAATCGATCCTGATCAAATTATCTTGTTTGGCCATTCTGTAGGTGGCGGTGCGACTTGGGGGTTGGCCGAACATCGGCCGACGCAAGGGGCGATCATGCTTTCTACATTTGCCAGCATTCGCCACATTGCGCGAGATCGTTGGTTACCCGGCTTTTTGGCCCATGATCAGTTTGATAATTTGAGCGTGGTTGAAAACTATGATCGGCCAGTTTATTTCATGCACGGCACCACAGATATCGTGGTCAAACCATATCAGGCAGATGTGTTGCATGCGGCCGCCAAAAACAGCGAGCTAACTTGGCTCGACTG
>JAHDGV010000271.1 GCA_020631655.1 Chloroflexota bacterium
AAGCGTTGGTTGTATTCGAGCAGATGCTAACCGCAGCTGACAACAACATCACCGCCGTATTCGCGGCCAACGATGGTTTGGCAGGCGCAGTCATCCAAGCGTTGCAAAATGCTGGGATCGACCCAACCACCATCCCTGTATCTGGTCAAGACGCAACTGTTGGTGGTATGCAACAAGTTCTAGCTGGCAACCAATCAATGTCGGTTTACAAGCCAATCAAAGCTGAGGCATACGCGGCCGCTAACGTCGCTATCGCATTGGCCAGCGGCATGGACCTAGCTGACTTAACCGGTGGCTTAACGTTGAATAATGGAACAAATGATGTACCATTTGTCGCACTAACTCCAATTGGTGTTACCGCTGAAAACGTAGCTGAAACTGTAATCGCTGACGGGTTCCGCACATGGGATGAAATCTGTGTGGGTGACTTTGAGCAATACTGTCCAGCTGACAGATAGTTAGACGATATCGAGGCGATTCAAACCTAGTGTTTGGGTCGCCCAATTAACCGCCGGTTACCGGATAACAGACGAATAAATCTGGTATCCGGCGGTTAAAAAGATTATTTAATTTTTGATGCTGAAAGCTGAGGGCTGACAGCTGAGAGCAAAAAAACATGGAAAACAACGCTGTTCTTGAATTAAAAGGGGTTTCCAAGAGCTTCGGGGCTGTGCAAGCCTTATACAAAGTAGACTTCACTTGCCGCGCAGGCGAAGTTATGGCTTTGGTAGGAGACAATGGAGCCGGAAAATCAACTCTCATCAAAGGGATCGCTGGGATCTACAATATTGATGAAGGGGACATTTTCTTCGAGGGGAAAAAAGTAAAAATTACTGGACCAAGAGATGCCGCCAACTTAGGCATTGAAATTGTGTATCAGGACTTAGCTTTAGCAGACAATTTGGATGTCGTAAATAATATGTTCCTGGGGCGGGAGGCATTAACTGGCGGCTTTCTTCTTGATGAATCGAAAATGGAGCAAGAAGCTCTGAAAACGCTTGAATCGCTTTCAGTAACAACCATTCGCTCTGTAAGGCAAGCGGTTGCTGGGCTTTCTGGTGGACAGCGCCAAGCGATTGCGGTTGCAAAAGCGGTGATGTGGAATTCAAAACTTGTGATTCTGGATGAGCCAACGGCCGCCTTGGGTGTAGCGCAAACACGTCAGGTTCTTGACCTTGTCCGTCGCCTTGCTGACCGTGGTCTAGCCGTAGTGATTATTTCGCACAACTTGCACGACATTTTTGAAGTAGCGGATGGCATCACCTGTTTGCGGCTCGGCCAAAAAGTTGCCGAATTTGTCCCTTCTGAAACTACGCAGCAGGAAGTCGTACATGCAATTACAGCCGGTGAACTATCCCATGTACCTGGTATGGTGGAGTAATAACAATGAGTGAAACAGCAAATAACCCAGTCAAAGCTGGCCCAATTGAAGCGGGTGGCGGCGAACAACAAACTCTAAACGAATATATCAAAGCGTGGTGGGATCGTATCCGGGCCGGGGACCTTGGCTCATTGCCCATCATCATCGGGCTTATCGTGATCATTGGTATCTTTGGATATCTGGCTATTGATAAAAACTTCTTTAGCGCCCGAAATTACGTCAACCTTCTGTTGCAAGTATCTGGTATCGCATCCATCGCAATCGGAGTGGTTTTTGTACTGCTCTTAGGTGAAATCGACCTATCAATCGCTTTTGTGGGCGCAGTGGGATCTGTAACGATGACACTGCTTTTAAGAACGGGTGAAGGTGAACCGGCCTGGCCTTGGTGGGCGGCCGTTGGGGCGGCCATGCTTGTTACCCTCGCGATCGGTCTTATCCACGGTGTCATCATCACAAGGGCAGGAGTCCCCTCCTTTGTTGTGACGTTGGCCGGTCTGCTAGCTTGGTCCGGTGTTGTATTGATCTTAACAACTCAATACTCTCGGGCAGGTACCATCGTGATTCAAGACCCAGTCGTGAAAGGTGTTGCAAATCAGTTCCTATCACCATTCTGGGGTTGGGCAGTATATGCGGCCGTCGTAGTTGGATTTGCCATCACCGAGTTTTATCAACGAGCGGTGAAATCACGTCAAAACTTGGCTATTAAACCGATTGAAGTATCGATTTTCCAAATTGCAGCCTTGGCTCTCATTGCAGGTGGTGCCGTTTACTATGCTAATCAAGATCGCGGTGTTCCTGTATCGATCATGATTGTATTGGTCTTCCTGTTCTTCTGGTTATTTGTCGCAAACAGAACTCGATTCGGCCGTTACGTGTATGCCGTGGGTGGTAACCCAGAGGCGGCACGTCGTGCAGGTATCAACGTTCAAATGATCCGAATCTCTTGCTTCATGATCTCCAGCTTTATGGCTGGGGTCGGCGGAATCATTCTGGCCTCACGTCTTGGATCAGTTTCGACCAATACGGGTGGCGGTAACCTGTTACTTAATTCTATCGCGGCGGCGGTTATCGGTGGTACCAGCCTGTTTGGTGGTACCGGCCGAGTAACCAGTGCTTTATTGGGTGCGCTGGTCATCGCTTCTGTTGAAAACGGCATGGGCTTGATGGGGTGGAACTCTGGTGTGAAATTTGTGGTCAACGGACTTGTACTGCTTGCGGCGGTATTGGTTGATGCATACTCACGTCGATCTAGAGCCTCGTCTGGTATCGCCTAATCGTTTATCGGCTTAATCAGCTAACCGATTTCTTCTCCTGTCGGTTAGCTGATTGGCTGACGGCCGAAATGCTAAATAATCTTAGAAAAGAACCTTTTTTTATGGCCCTAGCTTTGCTGGGGCTTATTTATATCGGCTCAGCAATTGCGGGTTCCTCGTTACGGAACACTCAGCAAACGGCTAAAATTACCCCTTCCCCAAACAGTGCCGAGCCCCAGCCTTCACTGCAACCAAACTATAGTTTTGCATTCACAGATGTTGCGGCCGAAGCTGGGTTAGACTTTACTCATTCAGCCTTTAAGTGGGGATTATCAGGGGACCCAATCGCCATGATGGGTGGTGGCCTTTGCTGGCTTGACTATGACAACAACGGCTGGATGGACCTGTATGTTGTTAACTCATATGCCTTAGCTGAAGCGGGACAATGGCAAAGCGAAGAAGGTGGTCTGCCCACGGCCGTACTTTTTGCCAATCAGGATGGGTCGTTTTCCGATGTCAGTGTCGAATCAAACACCAGCATCCCGATGCGGGGTAACGGGTGTGTGGCGGCCGACTTTAATCTGGATGGCTGGAGCGACATCTATGTGACCACATCTCGAGCAAACCTAATGTTGATCAACCAGCAAGATGGTTCGTTTGCAGAGGTAGCTCAAGAATCGGGTAGCTATGTGTACGGCTGGCAAACCGGCACCTCGGTTGGTGATGTAAACGGAGACGGCCTACCGGACCTGTTTGTCTCTGGATATGTAGACATCAACAATCAGATAGAAGGGGCCACCATGGGATTCCCAAACACCAATTATGGGTTACGGGATCAGCTTTTTATCCACCAAGGGAACGACGAAAACAATCTACCCATCTATAAAGAGGTTGGTGAGATAGTTGGGCTAGAACCGGCCGGTATTGACCCAGACTCTGATTTTGAGTACGGGCTAGGCTCTTTACTGATTGATATTGACCAAGACGGTGATCTTGATTTATATGTCGCCAATGACACCAATCCCAACCGGCTTTACATTAATGAACCGGCCGACAACGAGTTGGGCTTTGAACTGATTGAATCGGGCGCTGTTGCCCGCATCGGGGACAATAACAGCGGGATGGGGGTCTCTAACGCTGACTTTAACAGCGATGGATTTTTAGACCTCTTCGTCACAAATTTAGGCCAGCAAACCCACTCGGTTTACTGGCACGACGGCCGAGAAGGGGTCCCCGCCTTTGTTGATGCGGCAGCTAAATTGGGCGTTGGCGAGATGGGGGTAGGCATTACCGGCTGGGGCACAATCTGGGCCGATTTTGATAACGACACCGACTTAGATCTATTTACAGTCAACGGGCATGTTCCCGTTTTAGGTGAAGATGAAAAGATGCCGATCCTGTTCTACGGCAACCAAACGGCTCAGGGCAATGCGGGTCAGCTAGAACTCTTGTCAGATCAGGCTGGATTAGCCCAGATCGGCAATTTGCACGGCCGCGGGGCGGCTCCGGCCGATTTTGACAACGATGGGGATTTAGACATCGCGATTACCCAGATTGGCGGTGCCCTAATGCTCCTTGAAAACCGATCAAGCACAGGTCAGGCCGTAGTAATCGAATTTGAGGGTGGAGAGGCACCCGGCGCAATGATCACCGCCATCCTGCCGAATGGACAAAAGCTGGTAAGACAGGCTATTGTTGGGGATAGTTATCTCTCTTCGGCCGATCCTCGCATCATTTTAGGGCTGGGCGATCAGCCTGAAATCAGCAGTCTTGAAGTTGTTTGGTCCAATGGAACAACAACAGAATTGGAAAGCATTCCGGCCGGAGAAACGATAGAATTGACCAGCACCAACTAATCGATCAACCATCACACCCCTGTGAACCCACTACTCAAAATACAAGCCCTCTCAAAAACATTTGGCGACTCACTGCAAGTTTTGCAGAAGGTCAGCTTTGATGTGCATCAGGGGGAAGTTGTTGGGCTAGCAGGGACGAGCGGAGCAGGTAAGTCTGTCCTCACTTCAATATTGGCCGGATTTGAATCACCCAGTAGCGGAGAGATTTTTTTAGAGGGAGAAAAGCTAATTAACCACTGGCAGCCGCGTGAGCTGGGGATTGAAATTATCCATCAAGAGCCGGAACTGGTTGATCAGCTAGACATCACAAGCAACATCTTTTTAGGATACGAACCAGGGTGGCCCAACAATCGTCGCTGGCAGGTTGTGCCGGATAACACCCGCATGGATCAACGGGCGAGCGAGATCCTTGAAAAGATCGGCTTTAGGTTCCCAAATTTGCGCGAGGAAGTAAAAAACCTGCCGGCCGAACAGCGACAAATTTTGGCCATTGCTCGGGTCATGACGCGTGAGCCAAGATTGCTCATTATCGATGATCCGTCTGACTTGCTCAGCATCCGATATCAAGAAAAACTTCTAGAGCTAATTACAGAGTGGCGCAGTTTAAGTACCGCCGTTATTTTTGCCAGCGACAACCTCGACCACCTGTTTACCGTTACAGATCGCATCGTTGTTTTACGCAACGGCGAGGTAGTAGATCGTGTTAAAACAGACGAAACAACACGGGAAAAGCTCGTTTCATCAATGGTTGGAACCCGCTCCGAAAACCTAACCCCAGCTATTTGGGCACTCGACCGCTACTATCGTGCGAGGCAACAGGCTGAAAACCTGCAACGGCAACAAGGTTTTTTACAAAAAGACCTTCAAACTCAAGGAAATTTAAACCAGCAATTGGTAGAAGAATTGGCTATTCAAGTTCGAGCGCTGGACGAGGCAAATTTGTCTCTGCAAGATGCTCAACGTCGCTTGATGACCGAACGTGAGCAAGAGCGAAAGCATCTGGCTCGAGAACTACATGATCAGGTGATCCAAGACCTGTTGGGAACCAACTACCAGATCGAAGCAGTAGAGGCCTCGGCCGATGAGGAGCTTTCACGCTCACTGGCTGAAATTCGGGCCAGCATCCGCAATATGGTCGATGATGTTCGCCGTATCTGTGGTGATCTGCGGCCGCCCACAATCGATAGCTTGGGTCTATCGGCCGCCATTAACTCCCACGTTCGCGATTGGTCAAATCGAACCGGTATTCAGGTCGAGTTGAACATCAGCCCAAAATTAAGCCGCTTGCCAGAAGCGATTGAACTGTCAGTCTTTAGAATTGTGCAGGAAGGGCTAAACAACGTTTGGCGCCATGCTCAGGCTCAAAAAGCCCAAATCATTCTCGAGCCTACATCCCCAAGAACCTTGCTGTTAACGATTCAAGATGACGGGGTCGGCCTGCCTGAAAACTTCGATTTGGCCGTTCTTTCGGCCGGGGGGCACTACGGTGTTTTGGGGATTAGCGAACGGGTTGCGCTCCTTGGCGGACGCTTGCAACTAAAAAATCGGCCGACTCAAGGGACCACTATGCAGGTCGAGATCCCTCATCCCAGAGCATAAAAATCAAATCTAAAATACTCGTTATGATGGCTTTACCTTTTAGCCAAAGCCACCTACAATCAAAGCACGTTCGTGCCAAACTTGGCATCCCCCTTCTGAGAAACCAGAGGCCTCAACGGCCGATCTTGAACGTGGGGTTAAAAAAATAGTTTTAATTCGAAGGAGAAGTCCATGTTCAAAGATATTCAAGATGTAGTTACTAAACTAAATGCTCAAGAATATATAGCCTCTGAAGAAATTTCGACCGTTGTGTTTTTGGCACAGCAGTTAGGAAAACCGGTTTTGGCCGAGGGTCCGGCCGGGGTTGGAAAAACAGAGCTAGCAAAAGTATGGGCATCTGCCAGCGGCCGACCTTTGGTACGGTTGCAGTGTTACGAAGGGTTAGACGAGTCAAAAGCACTGTACGAATGGGAATACGCCAAACAAATGCTCTACACCCAGTTACTGCGTGACACTTTAAAAGATGTTTTGAGCGGCGCCAAAACCCTTCGCGAAGCCTCTGAACGCCTATCAAAAGAAGATGATGTCTTCTTCTCAGAAGAATTTTTACTCCCCCGCCCCCTCCTCACAGCTCTAACTTCAGACGAGCCCGTTGTCCTACTGATCGACGAAATTGATCGTGCAGATGTTGAATTTGAAGCGTTTTTGCTTGAAATCTTGAGTGATTTTCAAGTCAGTATCCCTGAACTTGGAACGATAAAAGCCAAGCATCAGCCGATGGTTCTCCTCACCTCAAACAATACGCGCGAGCTAAGTGAAGCTTTAAAACGCCGTTGCCTCTTCCTCCATGTTGACTATCCGAACTTTGAATCGGAAATGAACATTGTTCGGATGAAAGTGCCTGATCTAAGCGAAGACTTGGCGAAACAAGCGATCAGCGTGGTTCAAGAACTGCGCAAAATGAACCTGCGAAAAATGCCCAGCATCAGCGAAACGCTCGATTGGGCCCGTGCTTTGGTCACGTTAAACGCCAAAGAAATCGATGCAGAAACCCTTAACAACACACTCAACGTTCTTTTGAAATATGAAGCTGATGTGCAAAATGCGCGTCGGCGAATGGGCTA
>JAHDGV010000272.1 GCA_020631655.1 Chloroflexota bacterium
CTAACGCACGGCCGGTAAATACACCACTTTATCCATCAACAGAGCGGGGCCAAACGCATCCGGCCGTTCCCAAGAATTATCGGTTGTGGCAAACCAGCCAAGTTTGCCATCACGACCAGCCCCATCGTCATCATCATTGATGTGGATGTCAAAGCCGAATCGGCCGCTGTTGGCTGGATCGTATCCCATAAATGCCAGAGGGAGCTTGATTTCCATCCGATACCCTCCTGAAATCTGAGTTTGACCCAATTCGACACCGGCAGGCAGTGCGGCCGACGTACCACCAATCTTAGGCTGATTGTCATTAAGCCTAAATCCCATCAAGTAGTCATTTTGCCCATCGTAGCTACCGCCACCGCTTAAATCCGCATCGATGTAAATCTCAACCCCGTCGTCTTCCCACCAGTCTGCGGCCGAATCTGCCTGCAACACATCATCTTGAACCTCAACGAGCAAATAAACGCTAGTGCGGTCATAAACGGTGCGATATTGAGCCGCCAAATCTCCAGAAGATTGATTTCCTAAAAGCTGATGGCTAATCGGATATGGGGCTACTTTGTTCCAAATCTCATCCATTTCTCCATCAATTATGGGTGCAGGAACCGCGTAGGGAATCAGCACACGATCATTGCGCGGGCCACCTCCATTGTTGCCACCACTCGGCGGATTAGCCGTCAAATCAATTTCATCTAGCGTGGTCACACATTCATGTTGCATCAGCGGAACCCCGTTTTGGTTGTGGGCGATGGGTAAATGCTGATACTCGCCATTCTCCATCCAACCGTGCCAGTTGAGCCAGTAAATCGTTTCGGGATACCGATTGACAATTTGCTCCAGCATAAACAGATTGTCAAAACTCCCGTCACGCTGATTGAGCGGCCCAATTTCGGTTAGAGCAAAGGGCTTACCTAGCGCCAACATCTGTTCATACCCGTCAGCATTCAAGTTATCGTCATACACATCAAGCCCCACAATATCTACCACACCACCACCCGGATAAAAGTAGTCAACCGGCTGTTTCCAGTTTTCACCCGCATAGGTGCTAGCGGCATAGACCCACAGCAAATTATCCAACCCTTTGGTCTGAGTAAAGTATTGGTACATGTGGTGCCATAGCCGAATATATGGCCCATTATCGTTTGGATGGATATTTGCCCCCCACCAGAACCAGTCGCCGTTCATTTCGTGCAACGGCCGGAACAACACCACAACACCAGCATCCTCTAAATCTTGTAAGCCTGAAGCCACAAAATCCAATTGACGCAGCCACTGCTGACCGGCCGCCGTGTTAGGATTCAAAAGCTCGTTTAAATTAGCATTCGATTGATCCCATGAGTCACCCCCAGTCCACGGATTTGGGGCGCTCCATGACAAACCAACGAGGCCACCTGCATCCCAATGCTCTTTCAACGGCTGGTTAAACGCCACCACATCTTCTGCATAGTCCCAATCAAAATAATCAGCTTCGACCAGGCCTACTCGACGGCCTGATTGCCTTTCCAGCTCTAACACCAATTCGTTATACCCGTCACTGGTCCCGTAGCCGTGGCCAATATGCTGCCCAGACAGTACATCACAGCCGTTCTTTTGAGCCGTCAGCCAATCCAGCACATCTTGTTTAGATGGGTTGTTTGATGCGGCAAACGATGCCGTTTCGGCCGGGTAATTTTCGGCCGTTTGTTCAAAATTCTCGATCGCTGTTGCTTCTGCAAGGACTATTTCGCTTGTACAAGCGATTAATCCTAATCCCAATACTATTAAAACAGTTAACGCACCCTGCAGTGCGTGTTTGTTCAGATTACCCTTTTCCATCATTAATCTCCAATGAGCTTATTTTTATAAATATCGATCGATATAACAAACAACGTTCAAGAGAGAAGATTGGATTCAAACTGAAAAGTAGGTAACAAAAAAGGCATCTAAATCTTTAAAACTTAGATGCCTTTTGAAATTTAAAACTAGATTAGCTCATTCGGTTTAGATTCCAAACCAATCTTCTAACGTATCCCGCAACCCTTCAAAGAAGCCGCGATCTCGCTTAGCAACGCTGGCTGAGCCGAGTTTTTCACCCAGCTGCATAAACAGCTCTTCTTGCTCGTCAGTCAGCTTTTTAGGGATTGAAACCTGAATGATCGTATGGTGATCTCCACGGCCGCTGTGGCGCAAACGTGGAACACCTCGTGCCCGAAGGCTAAAGCGTGCACCGGGCTGTGTTCCCGGCGGGATTTTGAGCGTTTCTTCCCCATCTACAACAGGAATCGTGATTTCATCACCCAACGCGGCCTGTGCCACATTGATATTCATCGAGATGTAAATATCATCTCCACGTCGTTCAAAATGCTCGTGCGGTTTAACCTGCAAAACCACATACAGGTTACCCGCAGGGCCGCCGTTTACACCAGGAGCACCTTGCCCCTGCAACATAACCGGAGTCTCGTTGTTGGCACCGGCCGGAATTTTGATTTTGAGCTTCGAGGTTTTAACAACCTGCCCTTGACCCGTACAGGTTTTGCAGTGCTCCAAAATCCGTTTACCTTGACCACGGCAGGTGGCACAAGTGGTCACATTGACATATTGACCCAAAATCGAATTTTGAACCCGGCGAACTTCACCGGTTCCACTACAATCGCTACAGGTTACCGGAGTTGTGCCAGGCTGTGCACCCGATCCGCTACAGTCTTCACAAACGGCCGGTTTATCAACCTCAATATCTTTGGTGGCCCCAAAGATCGAATCCATAAAGTCGATGCGAAGGTCATAGCGCAGGTCGCTACCTTTGCGCGGGCCGTTGCGCGAGCGGCTTCGGCCGCCACCGGCAAAGCCGTTTAAGAACTCTTCAAAAATGTCGGCGACATCAAAACCGGCACCGCCAAAGCCACCGCCGGGGCCGCTAGAGCCGTTTTCAAAGGCAGCATGGCCGTAGCGATCATACGCCGCTCTCTTTTGTGGATCAGACAGCACTTCATTCGCTTCATTTATTTCCTGAAACTTTTGCGCTGCC
Source organism: Chloroflexota bacterium (assembly GCA_020631655.1). Taxonomy (GTDB): domain Bacteria; phylum Chloroflexota; class Anaerolineae; order Promineifilales; family Promineifilaceae; genus WTJY01. The sequence goes on from JAHDGV010000272.1 coordinate 3,002, forward strand.
CCTTCCTCTTTATTCGCGTCTGGGTGATACTGACGGGCCAAACGGCGAAAAGCTTTTTTAATACCAGCTTTATCGACGTTCCGGTCAACACCAAGTACTTCGTAATAATCCCGTTTTGACATAGTTTTTGGCTGTTGGCTACTAGCTCTTGGCTATTAGCTTTCAGCTTGTTTCATTAAGCCAACGGCTAATAGCTAAAAGCTAACAGCTATTCTTCAGTAAATTCGCCTTCGATCACATCGTCATCACCATCAGCAGCTGACGCATCGTCGCCGGGGGTTGCGTCACCACCAGCGGCCGCCTGCGCCTGATACATGGCGGTGCCGATCTCTTGCAATGCCGCGTTTAAATCATCTACCGCTTTAGTGATCGCTTCTTCATTGTCGCTGGTCAAAGCTGCGCGGACTTGGGTAGTTAGTTCGGTTAGCGTGCTAACCTGCCCTTCGCTCAGTTTATCTTTGTTCTCTTCGACAAATTTCTCAGCCCCATGTGCAGATGTTTCTGCCATGTTGCGTGTCTCTACAGATTTACGTCTTGCTTCGTCTTCGGTTGCAAATTTTTCTGCATCGTTCACCATTTGATCGATTTCATCATCGCTCAAACCGCTCGATGGGACAATCTGCATCGCTTGCTCACGGCCGGTCGATTTATCGGTCGCGGTTACATTTAGGATGCCGTCCGCATTGATGTCAAACGAAACTTCAATTTGAGGCACACCACGCGGTGATGGAGGTAAGCCATCCAAGATAAATTTGCCGAGGCTTTTGTTGTCTTGAGCCATCGACCGTTCACCCTGAATCACATGGATTTCAACCTGGGTTTGGTTGTCAGATGCGGTTGAGAAAATCTGGCTCTTTTTAGAGGGGACGGTTGTGTTCCGCTCGATCAAAGGGGTCGCCATACCACCCAAAGTTTCGATGCTGAGGGTCAGTGGTGTTACGTCTAGTAACAACACATCGGTTACATCGCCACCCAAAACACCGGCTTGGATCGCGGCACCGCTACCAACCACCTCGTCTGGATTTACCCCACGGTGTGGCTCACGGCCGAAGAACTCTTTAACCGCTTCTTGAATCGCTGGCATACGGGTCATCCCGCCCACCAAAACAACTTGGGTGATCTCACCCTTGCTTAAGCCCGCATCTTTTAACGCCTGACGGCAGGGGGTAATCGAGCGCTCAATCAAATCGGCCGAGAGCTGTTCAAATTTAGCCCGGCTGAGTGTTAAGTTTAAATGTTTAGGTCCGCTAGAGTCGGCCGTAATGTACGGCAAATTTAGCTCAGACTGCATCGTAGTCGAAAGCTCAATTTTCGCTTTTTCCGCCCCCTCACGCAGACGTTGCAACGCCTGACGATCGTTACGCAGATCGATTCCCTCTTCCATTTTGAACTGTTGGGCCGCCCATTCAACAATCCGCATGTCGAAGTCATCTCCACCCAAGAAAGTGTCACCGTTCGTGGCTAAAACTTCAAAAACGCCGTCACTTACATCCAAAATAGAAATGTCGAATGTACCACCACCCAAGTCATAGACGGCGATCATCTCATCAACATCGTTGCCAAGGCCATAGGCCAAAGCTGAAGCGGTTGGTTCGTTCACGATGCGCAACACTTCTAGTCCGGCGATTTTGCCAGCATCTTTGGTTGCTTGCCGCTGATTGTCATCGAAATACGCAGGAACCGTAATTACGGCTTGGGTCACAGGTGTGCCCAAAAACGCTTCCGCATCTGCTTTGATTTTTTGCAGAATCATAGCGGCAATTTCAGGGGGTGAATATTCTTTTTCGTTCATCACCAAACGAACATCCCCATTTGGAGCGCCTACAACGCCGTAAGGGACAAATTCTGTGGCTCGTTTTACCGCAGGTTCATCAATTTTGCGCCCCATAAATCGTTTTGCAGAAAAAATGGTGTTGTCTGCATTGACTACCGCTTGCCGCTTGGCAACCTGCCCCACTAATCGCTCACCCGTTTTAGGATTCACCGCCACAATCGATGGAAAGGTTCGTCCACCTTCTGCACTGGGGATCACAACAGGCTCGCCCCCTTCCATAACTGATACAACCGAGTTGGTTGTACCTAGATCAATACCAATAATTTTTCCCATACTGTTTTAGACTGGATGTGTTAGGACCATGCCGCTTAATACTTCAAAAACAGGGCCGGTCAGTTAATATTTTTCTGCCCTCAAGCAAAATCGACCCACAAGTCTACTTTGCAAGGCAACTATATCTTGTTCAACAATTGAACGGTGGAAACTCTATTCCGCTACATATACAAGTGCTGGACGAATCACACGATCACCAATGCGGTACCCACCTTGCAATTCTCGGGTAACCACACCGCTCTCATATTCATCTGATGGCTCGGTTGACAGCGCTTCATGAATGTTTGGATCAAAAACTTCACCCACGGCCGGAATCCGCTCAGCGTTGATCCCTTCCAGAATTCGGGTCATCTTGCGCATGACGCCACCCAAGCCTTCAAACCAGCTGTTTTCAGAAATTTCGGCCGGCACATTCTCAAGCGCCCGATCAAAATCGTCCATAACCGGCAATAGCTTGCCAACCACTTCGATTGTGGCGTTGGTATAAGATTGCTGGGTTTGGCGTTCAAACCGCTTACGCGCATTGGCCAAATCAGCCATCGCACGCTGTTGCCCTTCCAAATTTTTAGCCGCTTCTGCCTGAGCCGCTTCCAATTGCTCTTCGACAGTTAGTTCACGCGGTTCTTCTGCGGCTTCTTCGGTAGTTTCTTCGCCACCGTCAGCAACAGCTTCGGCCGTTGGTTCTTCAACCGCCTCTTCGTTTTGAATTTCTTCGTTATCGTTGTTCTCCATGGTTTGATTCACGATATTTCCTTTAGCTAATTTACACACGAAAGGGTGCTTCATCGTTTTTCAGACGAAGCACCCCTTTGGTTCTATTTAAAGACAGACCTTACCGGCCCATCAATCATTTAAATGTCTTTATTCAGCTCCGTAGCACCGGCCAAGAACGAGTTATCAGCATAATAATCGCTGATAAATTCGGTCATCAAACCGGCCACGTAGCGCACGGCCGAAATATTACGGCCGTAAGGCATGCGGGTTGGTCCCACAATCGCCACCTCTCCCATCAAATCTGTTCCCATGCCGTAGCGGGACATAATGATGGTACAGTTTTTTAGTTCTTCCCAACGGCCATCGCCGCCAATAACCACCTGAACCCCTGTTGCATTTGCATCAAACATGGTGGTGATCATGCGGGCCAAGCGGGAACGTTCTTCGATCAGATGCACGGCCGAGCGGGTGCCGTCGTCATCGATTAGATTGGTGATACCGGCCCGATGCACCCGGCTAATCAGGCGATTATCAGAGCGATCAATCGCTTCGAGCACCAAACGACCGACTTCTTTTTCTAGCAACCAGTCCAACGATTGAAGCTTGGTTTCAACTTCAACCGCCGTGGCCCCTTCGAGCAGTTTGTTTAAACGTTCGGCCGCTTGTGACAAACGGGGTTGCGGGATCGATTCTGCCAGTTCCAACATCTGCTGGGACACTTCACCCCCGTTCATGACCAAAATCATGAGCACCATACGGCCAGAGGTTGAAATAAGCTGGATATGTTTAACCCGATTCAGCTGACTGCGCGGGTACGTAATAAATGAAGCCCCAGAAGATGTGCGGGCCAACACGGCCGTGGCAAGCCCCATCCACTGGCTAATTTCTAACCGTGCCTGATGGAACTGATGCTGAATCATCTGCTTTTCAGATTTTGGAAGTTCGTACTCACCCAGAAGGCGCTGCACAAAATAGCGATATCCTTTTTCGGTCGGTATGCGGCCGCCAGACGTGTGCGGTTGCACTAAGTATCCCATCGAATCGAGATACGAAAGTTCGTTACGCACTGTGGCAGAACTGACCGTCAGGCTATACCGATCAACTAAAGTTTTTGATCCAACCGGCAGACCGTCGTCTGTAAACGAACGGATCAGCATCGATAAAATCTGATCTTGGCGGTCGGTTAAAATGTCGAGTTGTGTCTTTCCAGAACTCATAAAATCTGTCTATTTGTTGAATTCGATCAACCGTTTTGGCACTCGCATCAAAAGAGTGCCAAACTGGACGTTATGGTAACATGGTGATAAGGTCGGGTCAACCCTCCTACACC
>JAHDGV010001051.1 GCA_020631655.1 Chloroflexota bacterium
CGAGGTTCCATACGACCCAAGAAAAAAACTCATTTTTCTTTATATCCACATAAAATCAATAATAAACCTCATCCATGGCCTCTTCCGGAGCTTTGAAGTGCGCGTGCGTGATTTTGACCATTTTGACAGGAATCGGGATCATCCTGTTCGCCGTGAGCATCCACACGGTCCAGTACAACCACATCGCCATCGTCCAGAACAAGTTCAACAAGAGCATCGACGAAACCCGCATTTATCAAAGCGGCCGATACCTGATCGGGTTGACCAGCAAGTGGCCTAACCAGGTTCCTCATCTATCAAAACTGGATCCAGCAAATCACGTTCGGCCAGGGCGACGCAAATAACACGCCGATTATTTCAACTACCAACGATGCAGCTAAAATCTCGATTGAAGCCACTTTGTACTACACGTACCAGCCGCAGAACCTGCCGAAGGTGGCGTGACTAGATTTATGTCAAATGGCCGGCCGAGGGTAGACACGAGCAGGATTTGTCGAAAACTGCCAAGGAAAACATCGCCAAAACCATCAACGAGTACTCGTATACGGATTTCCTCAACAAAAGAAACGAGATTTCTCGCAAAATCGCCAAGGCAATCTCGACGGATTATTCTAAAAGCTACTACACAGACGTAGAGATAACAGCAGTTAAACATCTTCCAAATCAACAAAGTCATTTTAGAGGCCAAGCACGAGAATTCTCTGACCAACCAATTCGTGCTCGAACAGGGGCAACTCTCGGAAACCAACCGCAGCCAAATCAAACAACTCGAGGCGGATATCAAGTTGCTCGAGTCAGAAACCAGCAAAATCATTTCGCAAAATACGCAACAATCCAAAGATGAGGCAGCCGGGGAACGCGCCACGCTCAAATTGGGTAGACGAGGTAATTGCAGAGTCCGAGAAGGCCGAGTTTGAGGCGGAGAAAACGCAGTTGGGCGTGCTCAAGACGAGCTGGGCGGGCAGCACCGATTATCTGCGCAAGTGTGTGCGGCTGCTGGATGTGTTTACGGACAAGCAGGGAATTGTGTATTGGAATTCGAAGGCGTTAAACTAAGCGGGTGAAATGGAAAAATAGTGGAAATGGGGTTTAAGAAGGAAGAGGGTTTTTGAGGGATTGTGGAGTGAGTGTCAAATTCAAATGTAGAAGGGGGGTTTTACGAT
>JAHDGV010000273.1:0-3299 GCA_020631655.1 Chloroflexota bacterium
CAAATCATCTAGCATTACTCCATATGCTTTTTGATGAAGTCACGCTACGCAAATTAGAACAACTAGCCCTTGTTGCAGATAAAGTTCGGGCCGGGGTCATGAAAGGGGATCGACGCTCGAGCAAACGGGGGACATCGATTGAATTTGCTGACTATCGCAACTATGTAAAAGGGGATGACCTGCGCCGATTGGACTGGAACGTCTACGCCCGCCTTGAAAAACCTTTCATTAAACTGCTGGAAGAAGAAGAGGATTTAGCCGTCCATATTTTAGTTGACGGAAGTAAAAGCATGGACTGGCCCATCGAGGCTGAAACCAACAAGTTTAGGTATGCGGTTAAATTAGCCGGAGCACTGGGCCATGTGGCGCTTGCGGCCGGAGATCAGCTAACTGTCACACAACTCAACAATGAAGAGAATCAGGCTTGGGGACCCTATCGGGGTCAGCAAAATAGCTTGCGCCTGTTCAACTATTTAGAGCAGACGGCCAAAGCTGACGGGCTAACCGCTTTAAACATTTCGCTCAACAATTATGCGCTCAGGAGCCGTCGGCCGGGGTTGCTGTTTATCATCAGCGATCTGATGTCACCAACCGGGTATGAAGATGGGGTGTCTGCTTTGCAAGCAAAAGGATACGAAGTTGGGATTATTCACCTGTTAAGTCCTGACGAAATTGATCCCCCATTAGACGGTGACTTTAAATTAATCGATGCGGAGACTGGGGTTGAGTCTGAAGTGACCCTAGATGCGGCGACCCTACAGGCGTATCGTGAACGGGTGATGGGATGGCAAACTGAAATCGCTACCCATTTAAACGGCCGTGGCGCCCATTATGTGCCGGTCGTTACCGATCAACCGTGGGATCAGCTGGTGTTGCAGACCCTGCGCCAGCGTGGGGTGCTGAAATAAAAACGGCCGAGTGAATAAAAGTATCCACTCGGCCGCATCGTTCTAGTTATAAATCTGGGTAAGAGTCTATGGGAGCGGTCCAGCCGGTGTCCAGATCGTGACAATCTCATTCTCACGTCCAGCAGGTGCACCATTCACATAAACCATCATGACGCCCAAATCATCCCCTACAGAATCTGAGCCTAAATCGATCACCGTCATTTTCGCGGTCTGATCAGGCGAGAGTGATAGATTAGACGTAAAGCCAGTTTCAGTCTCGAATACTCCGATATACCGGTTGCCCAGTGGTGAGATAACATATCCACCAGCAACGTCAGTGACGGCACCAGTGTAGTAACCATCAGCACCGGTCACCGCTGCGAACATCGGTTGACCAACGGCCGAGGTGTCTTCAAAGCCCAATTGCTCACCACAAACGGTCAAAATGTAGTTGTTGTAGTTGGTTGGACTATTGGTGAAGAATTGTGCCGATGTGCCGAGGAACTCTCCAGTCTCATCATCAAATGAATCGACGTAGGTTACGTTCCGGCCGTCAAGCGATCCACTTAACAGGAAGAAGTCATAGTTATAAACAACATGATCAATCGTTCCGTTAAAGTTAGTATCTAGGTTAACTGAGTAGAAGTTTGGCCATTCGTGTGTTTGACGTTCCCACGCCGCAATCGCGAAGTCCATACCCCATCCGGCTGAACAAACTTCGGCCGGAGCCAAGAAAGTCCGGTATCCCGAATGCTTGATGTCTGCAATTGGAGACTGCGTACCCGGGATAGCAGGTGGCAAGTCTGGACTGCCGCCCATGTAGCTAAAGGTGCGGATATCCGTCGTTGCGCCACCGCGGTTATGAACGTCGGTTTGGGCCGCTAAAAAGCCAGCTACCCGCTGATCAACCGGCATATTGGTGCGAGCCACGCGGATATTGCCCGATGCCCGTGGCAACATGTGCCAAGCCATATGGGCCGGATTCAGGTCGTCTTTGTCAGTAGAAAGGTCATCCATCAAGATGTACCCATCAAACTCGTTCGCATCCAGTGCAACAGCACCTGCACCGCCTCCACCAATGTTCATTTGCCAATCTGGTAGCAGTGTCGGATCGACGGTGATTTTGACCGTTACAACCTGATTGTTGTACCCACCAATTATGACGGATTCTGGCATTTCGATTGTCAGAGCACCCAGAGCCGCTTTTGAAGGATCTCTAAACTCAGCTGTAAAACGAACCTCTTTTGGCAGAATCGATAGATTGTCAACAACAAATCGCTCGGTGTATGTTCTTGGGCGATAAACGTCGACGTGACGGAACGAGAGCGCTCCACTACCGGTAAATTCGTCAGAATAAGCAACGATTTCAGAATCTAACGCACGATCTACTCGAACCTCACCACCACCAATGCGAGTAATAGGAGCCAATTGGCCGTTAAGCGCGGTTGATGTGGTGTAGATGTCTGTTTCAGCGTTGTTCATCAACATCGCTTTGATTTGGTCTGGGCGAATCCAACGCTGTTGGTTTACGTCATACGCATCCATTAAGAGCGCGGCCGCGCCAGCAACCATTGGTGCAGCACCCGATGTACCGCCGAATGGTGTTTCGCCGGTACCTGTTCCAGCTTCAGCTGAGAGCGAAGCACCAGGGGCACCGATTTCCGGTTTGATTAAGTTTGTATCTTGCGAAGGACCACGTGACGAAGATGAAACCATCGTTCCGGCCAAAGGCAATGCGTTGGCAGGATCGAAGGTTACCGTTTCTCCGGCGGCTGCCGCAGCGCGGAAGGCGTTTGCGGCCGTTAGGCTAACCATAAAGCCCGGAATCTGTGGTGCATCTCCACCGCCAAAACCACCGCCAAATGGTTCTCCGGGGGCGACAAGGCCGATCACACCGACCGTACCACCGGCCGCTTCAACATTTTGAATTTTTGTACTAAAGGCGCAGGCTCCACGATCGATTAAAACGATCAATCCGGTTAGGTCACCAGTAAATGGTTCACATCCATTTAGATTGGTTCCATCTAGATCACCATACTGGGCTGGAGCGGTTACCGCACCACTTAGATTGGCTGACCAGTCTTGGCGAATAGCAATAAAGCTAGCACCGCTCTCAAACGTCATCACATCAAGTAATGCAGAAGGGACTGCCGTTTGTGCAACTGACAGTGCGCTTGGCGCTGTTGATGGAGTTCCTACCTTATATTGGTTGTTACCACCGTTACCGGCCGATGAAACAGACAGAACGCCAAGCGAATATGCAGCTTCAACTGCGGCCGTTAAGTCATCGTCATATGGGGTTCCATAGTCAGAACCGAGAGAGAGGTTAATAATGTCAACACCCTGGCTAACTGCGTATTCCATCCCCAAAATCAGAGATACACCTGAACAAGCAGAGCTAATAGCAGAACA
>JAHDGV010000273.1:3399-7122 GCA_020631655.1 Chloroflexota bacterium
TCAGAGAAATCGGTTCCCCATGCGGCCGCATAATCTTCTAAAGTACCGCCACCGCTCAAATTAGCGTGGGTGTAGTCAACACCACTGTCTAGAACAGCAACTTTAATGCCACTACCATCGTACCCGCGGTTTTGGAGAGCGGTTCCACCGATATACGGAACAGTCTCGCTTAAATCTAATTCATAGTTTTTGACTTTATTAATCGAAACAACATCAGTAGATTCAGCCAAAACTGTAACAGCGGCCGCATCTATTTCGACAAATATAGCATTAAGGAGAATATGGGTTCGTTCAATAATTTTTGCATTTGGATCGGCCGCAAAGATTTGTGCGAGTACCTGATCTTGTTGCGATATTGAGTTGGCTGAGGCCACTTGAGCTTGCGGATTGTTAGCCATGACTGAATCAGCGCTTTCAGACGTACTCCTCCCACCACTCTGAGCAGCAACAGCTTCACCGACAGACTTTTCGCTAAGGCGAACAATAACAATCTGTTTGCCAGATTCACCAATTAGCGCGGTATCTACTTTTGTTGCTAGCCTTGGGCTGGAAGATAAGCTGATAGGGGTCCCTAATTTTTCTGAAAGCGGGCCATCAGGAACGGGGATTCCTGGCTCTGGATTAGCATTAACCACGGTCACCATAAACATAGTCACCAAAAGGCTAATAACAACCCAAACGTTTTTCTGCTCAATCCAATTTCTCGGGTTCATGAACATCTCCTATTGTGAAAAGGATTAATGAATGAGATTAAGAATTTTAAATTCTAAAAATTGTGCTTTTCTAATTAATCTTCGTGTGGCAGAGGTGGGACATACGCGCATTTTGCGCATAGGGTTTTCTATATGAATGTTAAGAATACCTCCAAGGGGTAAAAAAAACATCCAACAGTGAGGACTTTTTGGTGACGAAAGGGTGTACTTAAAGGTATTTAAAGTTATGTAAACCCAATATAGGTGTGAACAGCCCGTAAACGTCGAAAGTTTAATAGAAAGGTATAAATAGAATCCTCTTAGAATCTTTCTTTTTACCTTACGACAGGCAGGTAAATGGCGGTTTTTAAATCTTCGAATGGTACTCCGGTCGTGGTTGTAGGTGATCCTGACCCCTCTTTTGCAAGCGGCGTGATCTCAATAACGTTCAACATTAATTGATCGCTAGTCGCTTTAACCGTTAGCTTTCCATCATTTACCTTTACTTCAACTTCTTCATCAAAGTTGGTTATTGAATTCCCGTTTTGGTTGTTTGGATCTTCAACATCAGTACGAGAAACTGTCTGCGATTCAAGAACCAAACTTTGGGGCGTTTGGGTTTGATCACCAGACACAAGCCGAACGGTGTAGGTGCCATTGGGCACTAAAATCTCCCAAGTAATCAGTTCTCCCGGCGCTGACGTTGCGGCGATGTAGGAAAGCTCGGCCGGCTGTTGCTCACTCCCTCCGCTACTCACATTAGCAACATTGCGCCAGCCGTAGGCCAAGCCGTTCCCTCGGGTCCCATATTCAGCTCCACCATCAATAAAATAGTCACTATCTTCGGCCGGGCTTTCAGCCTGAAAATTAATCTTGATCGATTCGTTGGCCTCAATCGGGGAGGTTCGAAACTGCGCCACAATCGGAGCCATCTGAGCGAGGCTCAGGCTGTTGTGGGCCCCATGAGCTGAGCTTGCAGAAATCCCCATGGGCAGACCACCTTGAAAGCTCACGGCCGGGTTTGACCAATGATTGATTCGGGTACAGCTAACCGGACAGTTGTAGGCCATAATCGTTCTAAACTTGTTTGTAGGATCCTGATACCCATACCCAAACGGAAAAACCGGATTAGATCCAGCACTCGTCCGGTTGTGCTGACTCCCCATCACATGGCCGATTTCGTGCGAAAAGCTGTAGTAACCCGTCATGCAGGATTGGTGGACCACAACAAATGCAAAGGGAGAAAAATCTGCATAGCCACCTGTGTTTTGATAGGTTTTGCCACACAACAGCGGCCGGTCAACAATCAATGTCACCACATCGGCCCCGTATAAATCACGCAGAGCATGTACCTCATCCATCACTCCATCTGACTTTAAAGTTAAGCTACCCAGCATGTCTGAAAATGAATAGGTCGACTCGTCAAAGTCGATTTTATGACCGTGAACAATCCTGAACTCCATATTGATTAGGCTGTTTAGAAACCCGCTGTTCGATTCCTGCTCAGCCAGCTTCAATGTGTTTTGGGTTCCCTCAGCTCCCCCCATCGCTTCTTCGGCCGCTTCGGTGTAAAGCACCAGGATATCAATGGTTATTTTTTCAGACTGGGCTTGATCGGCGGTTGCAACATCTCTGTTTAAAAATCGGTTTGAATTCGCGTGTCGGGCCTGATCCCCTGTTAAGTAGAGAGGCTCTCCTTCTGGCAAATATTCAGAAGGCAGTTGCTCAAAAGCATGGGTCCCTTTGGTTACGTGCCTTAAGCGGTAGATCTCCCCATTCCCCAGATTTATTGTTCCGGCCGCAATATTCCCATCCCATGCAAAGGCTACCTCGCTGAGCGGAAAGCCTAGCGCCCGGCCGGTCATCATCCCACCGGCCGATTGATTAAAAGAGAGCTCATCCGAAATAATTTCCAGCGTCTTGCCATCAAACAGATCAATTTGAAGGGCGTTTTCTGACCGCGAACTTAACAGGCTGGGATCAAAACGGACAGAGCGGCTGTTTTCGATGCGATCATCATCGTTGCTCCGCACCCCCGGAACCGGCGTGAGTAGTTGTGGCTCCTGTGCAGCCCCATTTTTTGCAAATAACGTTAATAGCAATAGCCCCGCAACAATCCATAATGCTCGCATAACTTTACCCTCACAAGTGTCTCAACACCGTATAGTCCTGTGGTCATGCGTAAGTTTGCCTACCTTGTCTTATTAAATATCTTTCATTGCCGGTCTCTCTGGTTCTGGTTGGGTTAGAAGGGTTTTTATTTTAAGAGTGTCAAAAATTTGATGGTTTCGGATGAATTTTCCAAGTTTTCTGATACAATCTTGCTGTTACAAGTTTGCCCACAATCCTACATACAAGCTGTAACAAGTAAGGTGTACCTTCTTTAAGAGGTCTGGAAGATTAGACGGGAAAAAACGTTATTCTCGCTTCACTCTTTCAGAGAAAATTACACAAAAAAATAAATTCCCGACAATTTGCGAACGTATAACCGAAAGCGAAAACTCACTAAAAATCGTTAGTGAGTCGTTTTGCGTTACAAGACCGAGCAAAATACTCTAAATTTAGGAGAGTCAGATGGCGACGACAAGTAAGAAAAAAGCTGCGCCCAAGAAAAAAGCGGCCAGCAAAAAGGCAAAAGAAATCGTAACGGCAGAAGATATTCCACACGCGGAAGACCGCGAAGTGGGTGTCGGCCGTGCGGGTGATATCCCTCGTGAAAACCTGATGGATTGGTACCGCCAAATGGTATTGATCCGCAAGTTCGAACAAGCCTGTTCAGAACAGTATCAGTTAGGCAAAATCGGTGGTTTCTTGCACCTCTACATCGGGCAAGAAGCGATCGCAGTAGGGTCGATTGCCGCCCGTGGTGACAACGACCATGTGATTACGGCTTATCGTGACCACGGCCACGCGCTGGCTGTAGGATCAGAGACTGGCCCTGTAATGGCTGAGCTGATGGGCAAAGTAACCGGCGTGAGCGGCGGCCGTGGCGGCTCGATGCACTTGTGCGATGTTCCACGCCGTTTTTGGG
>JAHDGV010001052.1 GCA_020631655.1 Chloroflexota bacterium
TCGATGGCGGTTGCCGCGTCAGCCCGCCCGCCGTCAACCACTCGGCCGATCTCTTCGCCGGTTGCAGGGTTAATCACCCCAAAAGTTTTGTCAGATTCGATCCATTGTCCGTTGATGTACATGATTAGTCACCGTAAAAAGTAAAGTATTCGCGCGATTCTACCCCACACCAATCAGGTTTGATAAATGGAAGTGGGGTAAAAATCATCAATTTTGGTATTCTCTTGCAGTTCATTTTTTATTTATGACAGAATTACGTGTTGAACAACATCTGATTGAGATGCCTGAAGGGGGGCGAATTGCTCTCCATCATTTCCGGCCGGAAACGATAACGGGTTTGCCACTGTTGCTCACCCATGGAACCCTTTCAGATATGACGACCGTGCGTGATTTGGGGCGGACTTTAGCTACACATGGTTTTGATTGTTGGTTGCTTGAATGGGGCGGACATGGGGAGGCCAGACCGGCATCATCAAAACAAAATTTTGAATACCCAGCCATGCACGATGTGCCGCTGGCGATAGCAACTGTTCTTGAAAAAACCGGCCGAGAGAAACTTTACTGGATATCGCACAGTGGTGGTGGTCATATGTTGCTGATGCATTTGGCCCGGAAGCCAGAAACGGAGGCAGCGATTGCTGGAGCCGTATTGATTGGTGCACAGGCAACCGATGCGGCGCTCAAGCCAATAGAAAAATGGGGAGCTCGATTGCTCTGGGTAGTGACCATGGTTTTGAATCAAACGCCGCAATTTTTGGTGCGTAGTGGCACCGAAGCGGAACCGACCCGTTTGCTAGCCCAGTGGGCGGTGTGGAGCCTGCAAGAAAAATGGCTGGGGGCTGATGGGTTTGATTATTTGGCGGCGTTATCTGCCATCGAGATTCCGGCTCTGATCATTGCGGGCGGGGCTGACAGAATTGCTCCGGCGTCTGGGTGTCGTAAGTTTTTTGATCAGTTGGGTAGTGCTGATAAGTCTTGGGTTTTGTGCTCGGCTCAGATGGGGTTTAGCAAAGATTTTTCGCATGGGCAATTGATTCGCGGCCGGGCGGCCCGCAATGAGGTTTTTCCAAAAGTGCTGGACTGGCTGTTGGAGCGCAATAAGCTTTAATATTTGGTTTTGATTAATCTAGACGGTTCAAATTCAACTAGTTTGCTATTCTC
>JAHDGV010001053.1 GCA_020631655.1 Chloroflexota bacterium
TTGCACGAGAGCGTATGGCTGACGTGCGGGATCATTTGGCCAAGCAAAACGTTGGGGTGGCAATCGCCATCTTTCAAGAGCCAGAAGAGCATTGGGGACGGCCGTTTATGCTGGGTATGACCTTTGTGTTGCGCGTGTTGGCCGTGCTGGCCCTGCTCACCAGCGTGATTTTGGTGGTTAATACAATGACGGCCGTGATCACCCAGCAGGTTGACCAGATCGGCATCATCAAAGCGATTGGGGGGAAGTCGGGCGTTATCACCAAAGTTTATTTGGCCGGGGTGGCCGTATACGGCTTTTTGGCCATGATCATCGCCTTGCCGCTGGGTATGGGGATGGCGTTTGGTGCCAGCCAGGCTTTGCTCAACATTTTTAATATCGACTACAACACCTTTGCCTTTTCTCCACGGGCCGTCTGGTTTCAGGTACTGGCCGCGCTGGTTGCACCGCTGATCGCCGCACTTGTCCCCGTTTTGCGCGGGGCGTTTATGTCGGTGCGTGAGGCGATTGCGTCGTACGGGCTCGGCGGTGATTTTGGGTCTAATCGATTTGACCAATGGATTGAGCGGAACAGTCAGAAAATTTTGTCATCCCCCTATGCAATCGCCATCGGCAATATGTTCCGCAAAAAGGGGCGTTTGTTGCTGACCCAAGCGGTGCTCGTTTTGGCGGGTGGATTGTTTATTATCGTGTTGACCCTTGCCAACTCGGTGACCTACACGCTAGAAAATGAACTCGGCCGCCGTGATTATGATATGCGCATCGTTTTTGCAGGTGAGGCCAAACGGACCGATACGGTCGAAGAGATTGCGAACCGGTATCCGGCCGTGACCGCCACTGAAGGCTGGTTCACTATGGGGGGCACCGTCTTAAAAGATGGGGAGCTGATGAAAGACAGCGCTAGCTTGGGGACCGAGCTGTTTGGCATCCCGATTGGTAGCACGATGTATGAGCCAAACATAGTTAGCGGCCGCTGGCTTGACCCCGCCGAAACAGGCAATGTAGCGGTTATCAGCCAAGACCTGGCCGATTTTAACGGCTTTGAGGTCGGGGATGCATTCTCGGTCGATATGGGGGATGCGGGTGACATCGACCTGACGGTGATTGGCACCTACATCGCCATCGCCCCTGATCCGTTTACGAGCGATCCGGTTTATATCC
>JAHDGV010001054.1 GCA_020631655.1 Chloroflexota bacterium
CAATCACCGTCGAGCAGTTGGCCGACAACCCATATCCGCTTTTTCAACAGCTTTTGGCCGACGAGCCTGCCAGTTGGTGCCCCGACATCAACATGTGGCTGGTCACCCGCTATGATGATGTGGTTGCCATCCTAAAAGATTGGGAGACGTTTAGCCTTGAAGACGACCATTCCCAAATTGCGGCCACGCTGGGGCCGATGATGTTGAGCACTGATGGGCCGCCGCAACAGCGCCAGCGGGTGCCGTTTGCAACCCCGTTCCGGCCGAAGCCCCTGCGCCGCTCGTACGCCGATATCATCGCCCAAATTGCGAATGATGCGGTCGATGCGGTTATCGAGGATGGCTCGGCCGATCTTGATAAAACGTTCTCCGATGAGCTGGCCCTGCTCACCGTTGCCACCGTTTTGGGTTTCCCAATCGAAGATCGAGCCAAATTTGTTGAGCTCTATGAACGGATGGCTCAGGGGGTCGCTAACTTTCGTAAAGATCCGGTCATTCAAGCTGATGCAACCAAAGCGATGGGGGAATTCCATCGGTATGTGATCGGCTTGGTCGAGCATCTTAAGCAGGAGCCAAACGACTCTGTTTTGAGCCAGATGATCCATTCACCAGAGACAGATTTAACCGACGATGAAATTGTCTCGAACACCGCCATCACCTTTTTTGGGGGTCTCGAAACAACCGCGTCACTGCTCTCCAACGCCATTTGGTGTTTTTTAAGCCAAGGGGTCAACGTGGGGGATGTGGTCGGCCATCCCGCCAAATTAAGCAACGCGGTGGAAGAGGTGTTGCGCTGGGAAGCACCGGTGCAAACGGCCCACCGTTTGGTTAAGCGGGATGTGGTGCTACACGGCCGGACCCTAAAAGCGGGGGACACGGTGCAAACAATGCTGAGCGGTGGCAATCGGGACCCTCGCATCTTTCAAAACCCAGACAAGTTTGATATCGGCCGTTCAAATGCCAACAAACACCTGACCTTTGCACGTGGCCCACACTTTTGCTTTGGCGCACCGCTGGCCCGCATGGAGGCGACAATAGGCTTGCCGATTTTGTTCGGCCGCCTGCGCAACTTGCGCCTAGATCCGGCCCATCCCACTAAACCGATGGGGCATGAATTCCGTTCTCCTGAAACGCTGTTTTGTTTGTGGGATTAGGGGGCA
>JAHDGV010001055.1 GCA_020631655.1 Chloroflexota bacterium
TCATATTCTGGAACGGGAGTCAGAAAATAAACGTCTATGTAACCAGACCAGTGGGTGAATGTGTCCCAATCATCCTCATAGCCTAAGTCGATCCAGCGCCCCTTCACACCCCCGCCTGTGTCCCCCACAAACGCACTGCCGTACCCCGGCACATACACGTCTGACCGAAACGGAACCACTCTAGGATCCACCGCTACAACGCCGTAGCCTGCAATTTCACCGCTAGCCGTGATGCCATAAGCGGGATGATCGGCCGGTTTGCCAGACGTTTGTGCCATGTACGATGTGACACGCATCTCAACTTTTCGGTAATACTCTAACGGCCCTTCAGGGGTATCAACCGTTCTGATCACAATGTTAGTTCCGTATCCGATCTGTTCAGGGATTGGCTCTTGAGCCACCCACTCCCCATCTGGTTCACGGCTTGTCTCTACCCCATTTTCGTATCGCACTAAATACCGTTTGCGTAAAATTCCGGGAGATCCAGACTGCAATAAACCGCGCGTATCAATCTCAAACTGATCACTGGCAACCAGCTGGCTTTCAAAGGGGATGGGGCTGTCCTCAAAGTCGAACTCTTCGCTTACCCGTACCACCTGTATGGTGCCACCGGCCGCAACTTGTGCATCTCCGGTCGGGATGGTGTAATCAGATCCGATGAGCGAAATACCGGCCGAGGCCAAAACGGGCAACACCTGTGTATGTGGACTACGAGTCTCGATTGTGCGCCCGTCGGCCAAAATCGTGACCGGCAAAGATCGCTTGATACGAATTTCCATGTCTGGGAACAGGGCCGCATCCATCGGGGGCTGGATCTCATCTGTGGCAAACACGGTTAAACCGGCTTGGCTCACCGCATCCCCCACCGTTTGCCCAGAGACAGACAACGTTTGGCGCACCGTCCCTTCAACCAGGGTGACATTAATTTGTTTTTGCACCACCACTTTTTCAGGCAGATTGATTGATTCAAGATCAAAGACCCGCACCGGAACCCCATCGGCCAAAATTTGGTCGGTAGCGGCCAAGTTAAAGCGGATTTCGTGCATAAAGCCGCCTAACGTTGTTTGATGGGTAAAGTAGGTAATTCGATCCTGCTCCGTCTCAACGATGATTGGCTTGGCCCGCTGCACAGAAATAGCAACAGAGGGGTTGGCGGCCGT
>JAHDGV010000010.1:0-7123 GCA_020631655.1 Chloroflexota bacterium
GGGTTCGCCTCAAATCAAATTGTTAATTAATAACAGTGTCTTTCAGACGAAATTAGTCTTCCGAGCTAGCTTCTTCTGCAGGAGCCTCTTCGGCCGCAGGGGCTTCTTCTGCTTCTTCGGCAGGAACAGCCTCTTCAGCAGCTGGTGCTTCGGTTGCTTCTGGAGCCGCTTCTTCAGCCGCAGGAGCTTCTGCTGCTACTTCAGCTGGCGCTTCTTCCTCGGTCATACTTTCGATATGAGCCATTGTAGAAGTTCCGAGAAGTTCACTGTCTGCGAGTTCATCGATACCGTCAAAACCACCATCGGCCGCATCGGCAACATCTTCGCCACTGTCGATGGCTGAATCTTGACGCATGTTTAGCCCTTCGAGTGCAGCGTCTGCCATACGTGAGCAGATCAATTTGATCGCGCGGATCGCATCGTCGTTAGCTGGAATCACATAGTCCACATTGTCTGGATTACAGTTTGTGTCAACCATTCCAACAATGGGGACTCCTTTTTTGTTTGCTTCCAAAACGGCCGTATCTTCGTTATTAACGTCGATAACAAAAACCGCATCTGGCAAACGGGTTAGTTTTTTCAATCCGCCAAGGCGCATTGTCAATTTGTTAATTTCGCGCTCGAGCATCAAGCGTTCTTTTTTCTTTAAACCTTCCCATTCTCCGGCCGCGCGTTGTTTTTCCAACTTTTCAAGATGGTTCAAACGTTGACGAATGGTGGTCCAGTTGGTCAAGGTTCCACCCAACCAGCGTTGGTTGATGTAAGGTTGACCAGCACGGATCGCTTCTTTCGCAACTGTATCTTGTGCTTGACGTTTGGTTCCTACAAACAAAACGCTACCACCAGCCGCAACGGTGTCGCGGATGAAGTTGTAAGCATCGTCAATTAATACGATTGTTTGTTGAAGGTCTAGAATATGGATCCCATTCCGCTCGGTGAAGATAAACTGAGCCATTTTGGGATTCCACCGGCGTGTGCGGTGGCCGAAATGCACGCCCGTTTCGAGCAGTGCTTTCATTGAAATTACAGGCATTTTCAAACTCCTATGTTTGTTAGTTTCGGTCCAATTAATCGAAATTGGCCGACCTCCATACTCGTCATCCAAACGATTGGGACCGACATCAACCAACTGTAATCGATATCGACTACGGTTGTGTAGGTGTGGGCACGTCCAAGTTTGTCAGAGTATGTGTGGGATAAAAGTGCGTACAGGCTCTCTATGCGAGAACTGTATCGACCAAAAATTATATTCTGAAAGAAAAGTAATAGCAATAGATTTACAAAAATCATTTGCAATGGATAATTTCGATACACGACAAATGCGGTATTCGAAAATCAGGCGAGGTAACTAAAAATGCAAGAGGTAATTCAGGATATAAATTCTTGGTTGGAAGACGGAGAAACAGTGGGGCTGGCAACCGTCATCCAAACATGGGGCTCTGCGCCGCGCAAAGCGGGTGGCAAGATGGCGATCACCACCGGCGGAAAGATGTCCGGTTCTGTCAGCGGCGGCTGTGTTGAAGGAGCGGTATTTGAGCAAGCGGTTGAAGCGATTTCCAACCATCAGGGCAAACTGCTTGAATTCGGCGTTGCAGATGAAACCGCTTGGGAAGTTGGCCTCGCCTGCGGGGGAAACATTCGAGTTTTTGTAGAAGGTTTAAATCAAGAAATTTATCAATCGATTCAAACCATCATTAAAGAAGATCGCTTTGGGGCACTGGCAACAATCGTTAAATCCCCTGATGAAAAATTGATCGGTACAAAATTTGTGACCGACCGATCAAGCTTGATCGCAGGTGATGCGCCTGATTCGGCGGTTACAGCCACAATAAACACGATGAAATCAGGTAAAAGCCAACTAGTCGAGCTAGAAGATGGGAGCGAGCTGTTTGTAGAGGTGTACCTACCGGCCCCACAGCTCATCATGGTTGGTGGGGTTCACATCGCCGTTGCCTTGTCACAAATGGCCCAAATTTTAGGATATAAAACGATTGTGATTGACCCCAGAAGGGGATTTGGCAATGTAGATCGTTTCCCAAATGTTGATACGCTGATTCAGAAATGGCCCAAAAAGGCTTTTGAAGATGTGACGATTAATGAAAACACGGCCGTTGCCTTGCTCACGCATGATCCCAAGATCGATGACCCAGCCATCCATGAAGTTTTAGCGTCAGATGCGTTTTACATTGGCGCATTGGGAAGCCGGAAAACCCATGGGAAGCGAATTAATCGACTTCTGGAGGCCGGTTACACCCAAGAACAGATCGATAAAATTTATGGTCCGATTGGAATCAGCATTCATGCGCAGACGCCCGAAGAGATTGCTGTGTCTGTGTTAGCGGAGATTGTTCAGGCTCGGAGGGGCTAATATCTCGTCCAATTTTTGTTGCTTTGGTTGTTACTAACGTGGCCTATATTTTTCATATTCGGCCGGGGTATCCACATCGATTCGGATCGTTTGATCCTCGATCGGAAATAATTTTAAAAGCGAACGTTGCTTCTTTAACAAGTCACGGGGGGACTTTTCGGCCGGTAACGTTTCGAATTGCTCAAAGACTTCTATTGGAAAAATGACCGGATGCCCCCGTTTCCCATCAACGGTTGGGGCCACAATGTGTTCGGCCGTTTGTGCCCACTCATCAATACATTGATTGAGCAGATCAGGTGTTACAAGCGGCATATCACCGGGGAGCACTAACACGCCATCAGGCAATTCATTTTTTTTGATGGTTTGGAGCGCTATTTTCATCGATGACAGCATTTCCCCTTCTGCAAAATCAGGGTTAAATACTCGAGGTGTAGTCTGTACCAAGGGCAACTTTTCAACCAGCTCTCGATACCCCCCTGTTACAAGTAAAACAGACTCAACGTTTGCCCGCATAACGTTGGTCAAGGTTGTCTCAAGAACAGTGGATTCTCCCCATTTCAAAGCCATTTTTGATTGCCCCATTCGGCTACTATTTCCGGCCGCCAATACCACAGCCACGATGTTTAAATCTGCCATAAACCTGTCCTATTTTCCTACCGTTCCTCAAATCCTACCCATATTTGCGACCCATACCACATGAACCATTGAAGAAATTTATCCGAATCGTTTTAATTGTGACTATGCAACCGGAAACGCAAAATAAAAAACAGTCGTTTGTATTTTATTCGTTTCCACTCAGCTAACTCATCTATCCAAACAAAGGATCAAGTTAGCACTTAAAACCCGTGGACGATCATTATCTTTAACAGAGACACGGATCGGCCGATGGGGCGGAGAAATCTTATGAAAGAATTACTATGCTACGACGAGGAAGCCTCCCGCGAATGGCTTAATTTTCTATTGTTAAGACAAATCGACACTGAAGCTGAAGCGTATGTGATGGACCATCTGCGTACCCATGTCAAGCTGAACGATCAAGAGCTAAACAAGGTTCTTGACATCATGCATGACATTTTGGCAGAAGAGTTTATCGAAAATTAGCGCACACTCGGTGGTGGAGATAACCACCAGTCAACCTATTAGGCTACGACTGGGCTAAATCCTATCCGTTTGGACTCTGGTTCAACATGACTTTTGGCAAGGATTCGCAGGGCTAACCGCGAGCAACCATGACCTTAATTCTACAGACAGGGTTTGATTTGCCCCTTAGACTTGATTCAACTTTAGAAACCCACTTAAGTAGCGGTTGTATTTTTTGGTCATTATCTCCAAATCTGTAACTGCCTTGAATTTCAACTATGTCTCAAAATATCGTTTTTGACGCCGATCTAGCAAAACGGCATCCAATTAATATCCTTTTGGTCGATGATAATGCGATCAATCTTAAAGTTGCTTCACGCATGCTATTGCGCATGGGGTATGAGGTTGATCAGGCTGAAAATGGTTTGCAAGCTGTAGAAGCTCAGACCCGCACCGGCTACGATCTGATCTTTATGGATATTCAGATGCCCGAAATGGATGGGGTGACCGCAACCAAAACAATTATCAAAAACTTCGCGCCAGAAGACCGGCCGAGAATTGTTGCGGTAACGGCCCATGCTATGAAGGGTGACAGAGAGCGATATTTAGAAGCTGGTATGGACGGTTACATTAGTAAGCCGGTCCGTGTAGAAAAATTAATTGCGGCAATTCAAGAAACACCTTGTAAAACACCTGTGGCCATGGCGGCTTTGGCAGGAGCAGGTGAAGCATCTGCCCCAGTTGCAGCCGACGATGGTGGTTCAGCCAGCGGTGGTGCATTACCAGTAGACATTGCTATGTTTGGTGAAATGCTGGGTATGGAACCTGAAGATGCCGAAGAGATGTTGCCAGAATTGGTTGAACTTTTCCTTGATGATTCGGCCGAGCAGCTAGACTCGATTGAAACAGCCGTAAACGGTAGTGATTTAGACTTGTTACGTAATGCGGCCCACAAAATGAAAGGTGGGGCAGCCAGCGTTGCGGCCGTTCCATTGTCAGAAGTGTGTGGCAAGCTCGAAAAGATGGCGATCGAAGGGGCATTAGACGGAGCTCAAGAGCACCTAGCACATGCCAAAGCTGAATTCAGTCGATTGCAAGATTGGTTTAACAGTCTCTAGATCTTAAACCCATACGCTCGCCGAACATCTTTATTGGCGAGCCAAGCCAACCCTAGCAGGGGTTGGAACAGAGGGAAATAGCCATAGTCAGCTCCAAAATGGCGCCAAACCGTATTGCCTATAATCTCAGGTTCAATATAACTAAAGATGCCTACAACCAGCGTACATGCTGTCTCAAAGCCTAAGACAGTCACAGACAGCCACCATGCATTCTGCCCCCACTTTTCACGATAGACAATCCCAAGGGTTGCAATCAGATAGCTCAATGCAGCAACCAGGCTCATAGCTGGCGGCAAGTAGTAAGTCACCCCTTCTTTGAAGAAAATTCGATAGATAGCTCTGAATCCGGTTGAGAGGGCCAGCACAGGATAAGAGACGGCCAAAATAACCCCGGCCGCCTGAATAAACCCATCCCACGATGAAGTATCAGGCTTTTTCTCAGTTTTTTGAGTCGGCACTTTTAACTGCTCAGTCATTTGATTTCTCTTTAATCGAGTCGGAAAGAATCTGTTTCATCAATCGAATGTCCCTCTGCATATTCCTTTGCTGGTTCCAAAGATGCATGACGTAGGCAAATCCAATGAGCCACATAGCGGCGTATCCCAAAATTAAGTAGTAAGAAGTTGTATGTGGATCGATTTGGAAAAGGGGAGCAAGATTCATGCGGAGCATTATAAATTCTGTTGAATTTCAGGGGGCAATTTTTTACCTTCTCCGTATAATCAGGGGGATTAAAAACGCTCTTTATAATGTAGTCCTAATTTTTCACATTTTAAAAGCGAATTTCACCATCTTTTTGAACCGTAGGAGAGGTTAAATGAGTAGTTACACACTTGAAAACGTGAGCAGTTTTATCGGCCAAGAAGTAGGCGTTTCTGACTGGGTGACCATTGATCAAGAAAAGATTAATGCGTTTGCGGATGCCACTGGAGATCATCAGTGGATTCATGTAGATGTTGAGCGATGCAAAACAGAAAGTCCATTGGGAACCACTATTGGCCACGGCTACCTCACCCTCTCCCTTGTTCCGATGCTCTCATACCAAATTCGGCCGATCCCTGAAGGGGCAAAACAGGTATTAAACTATGGGGCAGACAAACTCCGGTTTTTAAACCCGGTTCCCGCAGGATCAAAAGTACGGATGCGCACAAAACTGCTTAGCGTAACTGAAAAATCGGGCGGCCGCTTTTTGTTCAAAACGGAAAATACAGTTGAGATCGATGGGTTCGACAAACCAGCCATGATCGCAGAAACCCTCTCATTGGCCTTTTTCTAAACAGGTCTCAAATCTTGGTTCCGACACCCCCATTTGGCTTTGGTTTGTTTCACCACTAATAAACCGGCCACCCCACACCCATGTCACAAAAAACATCTGACTCCCCAACTTTTTCATTAGACAGCAAGTTTACCCAAGACGAAGGGACGATCATCTTGTCTGGGTTACAGGCTCTGGTGCGCTTGCCACTGGACCAGTACAAAGCGGACCAAGCGGCCGGGTTAAAAACGGCCACGTTTATTTCTGGCTACCGCGGGTCCCCACTGGGCGGATACGATTTCTTGCTCGAAAGAAACAAAGACCTAATGAAAAAACATGAGGTCACCTTTATCCCCGGTGTGAATGAGGATTTAGCGGCCACGGCCGTGTTAGGCAGTCAGATCGCCAATCTGTTACCTGAACCCAAATATGATGGGGTTTTGGGAATCTGGTACGGCAAGGGGCCCGGAGTAGACCGGAGTGGCGACATTTTCAAACATGCGCAGACGACGGGTGTTGGAAAGCACGGCGGCGTGCTGGCCCTTGCTGGGGATGACCCAACGGCCAAGTCATCAACCATCCCATCCCATTCAGAAATTGCGCTATATGATGCGCAGATGCCGGTTTTGTATCCGGGCAATGTACAGGAGTGTATTGAATACGGCCGGATCGGGTTCGAAATGTCCCGCTATTCAGGCTCGTGGGTAGGCTACAAATTTGTCACCAATGTGGCCGACTCCTTTGAAACTGCCACCGTCAGACCGCTGACGTTTACCACACCTGAATTTACCTATCTGGGACGAGCATGGTCCCCGACCCAAAACCCAGCCCTCTTAGCCCCCCACTCGCTGAACCAGGAAAAAGAAATTTACGAAGGACGACTTGAAGCGGCTCGTCGCTTTGCGGCCGCAAACAACGTCAACAAAATCGTCGCAAAATCAAACGACGACTGGATCGGGCTGATCTGTTCCGGCAAGACCTACTACGACCTAATGGAAGCCCTGCATCAGTTGGGGTTAACAGGTGACAATCTAAACAAATACGGAATCCGAATCCTGAAATTGGGAATGATTTATCCGGTTGAGCCGACGATTGTCAAAACGTTTGCAAAAGGGCTTGAACAGATATTTGTGATCGAGGAAAAACGATCATTTGTAGAGATGTTTGTGCGAGAAATTTTGTACAACGAAACTGAACGGCCATACATCGTAGGCAAAAAGGATGAACAGGATAATTTCTTAGTTCGCGGCGACTATGAGTTAGATGCGGATCAAATCACTGAATTGTTGGCCAAACGGCTCA
>JAHDGV010000010.1:7223-23601 GCA_020631655.1 Chloroflexota bacterium
GGCGACTATGAGTTAGATGCGGATCAAATCACTGAATTGTTGGCCAAACGGCTCAGCACAAAACTTCCGGCCGAGGCCTTCTCATCCCGCGTAGCGCAACTGGTTGCCCCACCGCCCGCCATTAATTTGGCGATGAGTGGTGACATGCCGGCCCGTACCCCTTACTTTTGCTCCGGTTGCCCTCACAACACTTCGACCCTAGCGCCAGAAGGGTCGTTGCAAGGTGGCGGCATCGGCTGTTCTACCCTCTCTATTTTGATGGATCGGAACGTGACAGGCGTGACCCAAATGGGTGGTGAAGGGGCGCAATGGATCGGTGCCTCCCCGTACACCAACGTTGATCATATTTTCCAACATATTGGTGACGGCACCTTGTTCCATTCTGGCTCGATGGCGATTCGCCAAGCCCTCGCATCAGACGCCAGCATGACCTATAAAATTTTGTTTAATGGGGCTGTAGCCATGACCGGCGGTCAAACGGCCGATGGTGAGATGGACATTCCTGAACTCACCCGTCTCTTGGATGCGGAAGGGATTGTTAAAACCATCGTTGTCTCCCATGATCCCAGCAAATTTTCGGCCAACACCAACTGGGCCAAAGGGGTTGAAGTTTGGGAACGGGATCGGCTGATGGAGGCCCAAGAACTTCTGCGCGACGTGGAAGGAATCACCACGATTATTTACGATCAACCCTGTGCCACAGAGCTTCGGCGCGAGCGCAAACGGGGTCGTGCAGAAGATCCTGCAGTGCGGGTGATGATCAACGAAGAAGTCTGCGAAGGGTGTGGCGACTGCGGGGTCAAATCGAACTGTTTGAGCGTTTTCCCAGTCGAAACGGAGTACGGCCGCAAAACTCAAATCCACCAATCATCGTGCAATAAAGATTACTCCTGCCTAAAAGGAGACTGCCCCGCCTTTGTGACCGTCATCCCCAAAAATGATAAGCCGATCCACAAAGTAAAAGGTCTACCGGCCACGCTTCGGGAAAAGCTGGATAATCTGCCAGAACCACGCAGACTGCCTGCGGCCGAAGGCAATGTCTATATGACCGGCATCGGTGGAACCGGCGTGGTCACCATCAATCAAATTTTATCAACCGCTGCCATGTTAGACGGCAAGCACGTTAATGCACTGGATCAAACCGGCCTCAGCCAAAAAGGTGGACCGGTTGTCTCTCACATCCGAGTAACCGAAGAAAAACGGCCGATGTCGTGCATGATCGGCAAAGACGAAGCTGATGCGATGATCATCTTCGACATGCTTAGCGGCACAACCGAAGCGAATTTAAAAAAGGCGAGCAAAGATCGAACCGTAGCCATTGTTTCTGACAGCAAAATCCCAACCGGCACAATGGTTCGAGACAAATCGGTCCAGTTCCCTCAAAACCAGCTGCTTCGCCGTCGTCTTGAAATGGTTACAGACGCAGATCAAAACATCTATTTTAATGCGATTGAGCTAAGCGAACTGCTGTTTGGGAACCATATGCAAGCCAATATCATGACGATTGGGGCCGCATACCAAGCTGGCATTTTGCCGATAACAGCGATTGCGATTGAGCATGCGATCCAACTGAACGGGGTCGCGGTTGAGCAAAATCGGCAGGCATTCCGCGTCGGCCGTCTGCTGACAATTAACAACGGTCAGTTAGACGAAGCGTACACAAACCAAGAATCAAAAACAGCTCGCCCAACCCTCACGGCCGAAGCGCAATCTATTGTGTCCTCGGTTGGGGCAGATGGGGAGTTGCAACGGATTCTAGAGATTCGGGTTCCAGAGCTGATCGCTTTCCAAAATGGTTCTTACGCTCAGGAATATGCAGACTACGTTGCCAAGGTACTCACGGCCGAGGCTGGATCAGGCGATGGCCGTTTAAGCGCGGCCGTGGCTCGCTATTTGTTCAAGCTCATGGCGTACAAAGATGAGTACGAAGTTGCCCGTCTCCATTTAAAATCAACCTTTGATGATGCGATTGCTCAAGAGTTTGGCTCTGGTGCGCAAGTTAAATTTATGCTCCATCCTCCACTGTTGCGTGCCATGGGAATGAAACGCAAGCTGGCTCTAGGCAACTGGTTCAGACCATTTTTCCGCATGTTGGCTAACATGAAAGGGTTGCGAGGCACGGCTCTGGATCTATTTGGCAAAGCGGAAGTTCGCCGTGAAGAACAAAGATTACCGGCCGAATATCGTGGGCTTATCGATCAGGCTTTAGCCACTCTCACACCGGCAACTTATGATGTGGCTGTAGAGCTGGCCGAGCTACCTGATATGATCCGTGGATACGAGGACATTAAGTTGGCCAACATCGTCAAGTTCCGCGAACGGGTCCAAGAACTCCAAACAAACCCTGAATCAGTGTCTGGTGATTAGATGCAAAAAACAAACTAAAAACAGTTAGGGGGAGCCTACAGCAGGTCTACTATTTAGCAACAGCCGCATTCCCCCTGTCAATCATTAATATTTCCTGTTTTTTCACCGTATCGGCTACGGAAAAGTAAGATTGTTGATTTTAAAATTAAAAAACAGCTATTCAAAAATAAACTTTAGTTCGCTTTGGGTTAAACTAATCTTCAATCAATGAAAAAAGTAATCTTCTTAGTCTCCATCGCACTCACATTGTTAGCGGTACTTTCTCTACCCGCAAACGGCCAATCGCAAGAGCAATTTGCATGCACGATCGACCTCGATCGTAGCAATTCGCCAGATCTATATTTCAACAACATTACGTTGCTCATCAAAGTCAATGATGGGCAGAATTTCTCTCTGCAAACCGATCGGTTAGAAACCAATTTTGCGCAAAATGGGGATGAGGTGGTTGTCACCACCGCAGGGAACCAGGTTACTTTGACATTTACACCGGGCGCGAATCAAGCTGGCCTTTGTGAAACCACAGTAGCGCCACTACTTGATAACAAAAGTTGGGCTTGGTCACACGGCTTTGACGATAACGTCAATTTACGGCCGGCTATCGACGCTTTCAGAGCCAAGTCTTGGCCCGCAACCATTTTCATCATCGCCAAAGAATATTCCCAAACACGACAAGAAAACTGGATCATCGATGAGCCATTTTTCAACAATAGTTTGTTGCTTGAGGGTTGGGCACTAGGCAATCATTCGTGGAATCATGAGCGTTTTGATACCGCCACACCCACGGAAGCAGATTACGAAAAAGATATTTCCGATGCGCAGGTTAAATTAGAAGCTTCAATTGCCCGGTCATCGGTCCCTGAATTCAAGATTATCACGTTCGCTTCTCCCAATTTTTCAGGCGCGTACAACATCCCGTTTGCCAATGAGGCGGCTCGATCGGATCTGATGCTTCAAGAAACCGGCGGAGACTTTATGTTGGCCGTAACCGGTACCAGCGACTACACGGCCGGAGATATAACGGCCAAAACACTAGTCGGCCGCTCTATCATCGGCCGGGATATTTTCGTAGAGATTAACCCTCAGGTTGTGATCGATAGAATCGATTGGATGGCCGCAAATAAGGGCAACAGTGGACTACACTTCTGGTACAACACATTGGCCCATGGCAACCATGAAGGGTCACTGGGGCAGATTATCGATCATGTATGGCGCAATTACGGCCCTGAAGGCACAAATGAAGCTTGGGTTGCCTCATCTTCCGAAGTCTATAGCTACATTAAAATAAGAGACAGTATCAAAGTCAACGTTCAAGGGTTAAGCGCAGATCCAAACGATTCGTCAGGAACGGCTCTGGAAGAAAGTCCCAAAGAAGAAGCAGAAGAAGTGGAAGTTGTAGAGAATTCCGTTGTAGCGGTCGAACCGTATACCCCCATTATCAGCGCCATGGAGACTTGGGCATCCACCTATGCTGTAGATTCCCAAAAAGCACAGGTCCAGCCGATGATGATAAATCTAGCCGGCCGTGGATTACAAAACCTAAAAGAAGAACAACCGTAGGCTTAATCAAAAAAACTCGAACGCAATAAAAAAGAGCTGATCGCTTAAATTCGATCAGCTCTTTTTATTTTTAATCCGAAATCCTGATTAGGATTAGTGATTCAAAATTTGAGACAAGAACAATTTTGTTCTTTCATGTGTTGGGTTATTGAAGAAATTTTCAGGACTGTTAATTTCAACAATCTGCCCACCATCCATGAAAATGATCCGCTGAGCCACTTCGCGAGCAAAGCCCATCTCATGGGTTACAGCCACAATGGTGTACCCAGCTTTCGCTAGGTCACGCATTACGTCCAATACCTCAGAAATCATTTCCGGGTCTAGCGCTGACGTTGGTTCGTCAAACAACAGGATTTTTGGTTGCATGGTCAACGCACGGGCGATTGCCACACGCTGTTGCTGTCCACCAGAAAGTTGGCCGGGATATTTGTCAGCCTGTTCTGGGATACCTACACGGGTGAGCCATTTCATCGCCAATTCTTCAGCGCGGTCACG
Organism: Chloroflexota bacterium; assembly: GCA_020631655.1. Taxonomy (GTDB): domain Bacteria; phylum Chloroflexota; class Anaerolineae; order Promineifilales; family Promineifilaceae; genus WTJY01. The sequence continues at coordinate 11,643 of JAHDGV010000010.1, forward strand.
GCTCCACTTGCGTACGTTAATAGGAGCGAGCGTAATGTTGTCCAAAACGGTCAAATGCGGGAATAGGTTAAATTGCTGGAACACCATTCCAACTTCACGACGAATCTCAGAAATATTCCGAACGTCATGAGTTAGCTCGATGCCATCAATGATGATTCGTCCCTCTTGGTGCTCTTCCAAACGGTTCATGCAACGAATAAACGTTGATTTACCAGATCCAGAAGGGCCAAGAATAACTACTACCTCACCGGCTTCAACCGTTAAATCTACCCCTTTTAAGGCTTCAAAATCACCATACCACTTGTGAACATCGCGGCAGACAATAACATCACTTACTTTTGTGGCCTCTGGGCCATCCATAATTGCCGTCATAATTTTCTTTATATCTGATTCTTTAAGTTAAAGAATCAGACCCTTATTTTCCTTTACTTTAGTTTTGAAAGGCCAAATCAAATTAGTGTGATTCAGCCCTTCGTCCAGACAAAGAGTTCTCTATGATTTACCGGACGCCTAAGCCAGCCTGATCTTCTAATCTGCGGCTGTACCAAGACACGATTGAGCTCACCAAGAAGTACAGCACAAACATAAACACATACAGCTCTGTCCGAAGACCTAACCACTGTGAGTTTGCAATAATCGCTTTGGTAGAACCTACAAGGTCAATCATACCCACAAGTGCAACCAGTGATGACGATTTGAATGTACCAATCACAGCTCCAGCCAAAGGCGGAATCAAAATTCTGAGTGCCTGTGGCAAGATGATAAATCGATATTTCTGAAGCGTGTTGATCCCCAACGAATCGGCCGCCTCATATTGCCCTTTCGGGATCGCCTGTAATCCACCACGGACTAACTCAGCCATGTACGATGAGGAGAAAATCGTGTAACCAACGATTACGGCCCAGAAGTTGCTCAACCCTTGTGAATCTTCTGGCAAGAAGAATGGAGCCATGATGATGGCCATAAACAACAGCGTAATCAGCGGAACACCGCGGATAATCTCAATAAACAGGACTGAGAACGCCTGCAAGAAATTTCCGTCGAATGAACGCAGGAAGGCCCAAGTTGCTAATGGGATCAGCAACGGCCAAAATGCGATGATTTGTTCAACAGTGTTTCGTGAGGTTGCCCAGAGATTGACATTTTCGCAAAGAAAAGATGGGGTTCCGATACAGTTTCCAAATGTGCTTGTATACAAGCCCCAAGCTGTCAACGCAATTGCGATCGGCCAGAGAATCCAATAAGGGATACCTTGAACATCGGCTCGACGGCCGAGTGCCAGCAAAATACCTATCGGGAACGATAAAATATTGACGAAAATCGCAAAGATAACGGTGAGGAGCAATCCACCCCATCTATCAACATCGATCGGTGTGAATATTTCAGCATTGTGGCTAACTAAAGTAATTCCGCGCCACAAAAGATAAGCGGCCGGCCATGCCAGCACCCACATCGCTGTAGTCATTGGATTTAGCTGAATAACCTTAAAGAACCACAAAATGGCCATAACGGCTACAACCAAAACGGTACCAAGAATGAAGCGACGTGTGTCAATAAATGGCTCGGTATACTCTAGTCCCGCCAAGAAAATGTACGAGATAAATGGAGAAAGAACCCATCCTACATTTGCAATCCGGCGAACCCAAGTTCCCCAGCCAGTTTCTCGTGTGCTCTCACGCGTTCCGATAAAAGAAAGTGCCCAAAGCCCAAGAATGGTTAATGTCCATTGAATGACTCGGCCATTATGCTCAGGCTCAAGCAATCCGGTTAAAAGGAGCTTACGCGCACCCCACAAAACACCCCATGATGCCCCATCAAAGGTACGAACATCGGGATGTGTGAGTGCGGGGTCAAAGGTCGCATTCGCAACACCCCAACTCCAAAGACCAGATCCAATAATGGCAACAAACAATCCCAAGAACAGAGTCATGAGAGAGTTAGAGACATTATTAAACATGTTCTCTTTTAACCAGCGGGTTGCCCCGATGTGCAGGGTGAACAGTTCCCCGACTACGGTTCCCAGCACGGCCACGGCCCAAACACCGAAAATGACCCAAGTGCGGCCGGGTGCGTTGTTAAACTGCTGTACTAATAGGCCAACTGTGACGATGGCCAGGATTGAGACCCAAATCAGCAGGCCTCTGGAGCCGGAAATATTATCTTGTAAAAAGTAATTTAAATTAAACTTTTTAGAAAATGTTCCACGCTGTTGAACAGGTGGTTTGCTAGAAGTTGTTGTTGTAACTGATGCCATAATTACCTCTCCACTATCACCACTCGATCGTTATACCAATTGAGAACGGACGAGAAGAAAAGACTAATCGCTAGATAAACCAACATCAAAATGATCATAATTTGCAGGGCACGTCCCGACTGATTCATCAATGTTTGAGAAACGAGATAAACATCTTGGAACGCTACCGCAACACCTAAACTTGTGTCCTTCATCAAACTTAGATAGGTGCTGATTAGCGGCGGAATGATCACGCGTAGGGCCTGCGGCAAAACGATTAAATTTAGTCGTTGCCCTTCAGAAAGACCAAGCGCTCGTGCCGCCTCTGTTTGCCCTTTAGAAACCGACAAGATACCTGCACGGACTACCTCTGCTAGACCACCTGCATAGAAAATGGTTAAGCCCAAGAAAAGTGCGAAGTATTCTGGAGTGAGAGTTGCACCACCAATAATGTTGAATCTCTCAAAGCGAGGAATGCTCCATACCAATGGTTGCTCATCAATTGGGACAATGATGTGATCGTTTGGATTTTCAAGCGTAGCACGCTCGGCCGCCAAGATTGAAACCGGCGCCGCAAACATCTCACAAGATCCATCTACATAGTTGTCCATCGCCTTTGCGGGTGAACCGTTCCGAGAAATCTTGAATGGGATCCCTTTCCGAGCCAATCGATTAACAAAGTTTGCCTCTGAAGATGATTCACGCAAAACACAAACATCAAGTGTGACTGCTGTAATTTCTTCTTCTGGCAACGTTTCAAGTTCGCTCAGGTGATTAATCCCAGCGCGCGAAAGCATGACAGTATCAAAATCATCTACTTCATCGATGCGTGCGTTGTCTGCGATAAGCAAACCTTCGTTATCAGAAACTGATGCTGAAATGAACCATCCAATTAGTGCTATAAGCAGAAAACCAGCTAGCCCCCAGCCAAATTTATTGCTCTCTCGGCCAGTCTTTTCTTCACGACGGCTTAAGTAAACCCACATGACTTGGAATTGGATAATGCCCAAAACCAAGAAAGCCAGCCAAATTGCGGCCGATGACATAAACTGCGGCCAAGCCATAATCAATCCACGATTAGACAAATAAATCGGTAAATTGAGCGGCTGTATCGCATCTTTAATATCAGGCAACGCCAAAATCACCGAGAAGTACAGCAAGAGAAGCTGAACCAGAATCGGTGTATTACGTATTATTTCAATGTATGCGAGGGATAATTTGGAGACAAGCCAGTTTTCGGAGAGTCGGGCAACCCCCATGACTGTACCCAGGAATGTTGTTGCAACAAGAGCGAGCAACCCAACCCTAAAAGTGTTGACAATACCATTGGTCAATGCCCACCAAAACGAGTCGGTGTTCACATAGTCTAGAACGGTGTCATCAATATCAAACCCTGCTTGGGTTTCCATGAAGTCGTAGGCACAACGGTAAGCAAAGCGGCCGTCCCTACAAATAAATTGAGCACGCCCCAATTTATCAACATTGCTACCAAAATTCGAAAATATTCTTTGGGCTCCAACAATAAGAAGCAAGATGAAGGCGATCTGCCCCAAAACTCCAAGAAAACGAATGTCGAATATGTAGGACAAAACCCTTGCGCCAATTCCCTGTTCATCGGGTGGTGGGGGAATATTGGCATCCGAACCGGGTGGATTAACGGTCGTTTGGGCCATTTATAACCATCCTTCTTTTGCAACTCTATACACAGGCAAATAAATTGTTAAATAACCTAGCTCTAAAGCCAAAAAGAGATTAACTCAGCTACTGTTTATCAAACTAGGGAGACATGAAACTAATTCCATGTCCCCCTAGTTAACATAGGTTGGTACTTAGATTAGCACCAACCGTATGTCATGATCTTGATTAACGGAATGGTGGTGAGTAAAGCAATCCACCATCAACCCATTGTGCGTTAACACCACGTGACAAGTTGAACGGAGTGCTAGGACCAAGGTGACGATCGAAGATTTCACCGTAGTTACCAACTTGTTTGATGATTTGGTAGCAGAAGTCGTTGTTCAAACCGATTGCTTGACCAAGGTCACCTTCAACACCAAGGGTGTTCAAGATTACTGGGTTGTCGCTACCGAGCATGTCATCAACGTTAGCTGAGGTAATACCTAGCTCTTCAGCTTGGATTGTACAGTTGGTTGCCCATTTGATGATGTCGAACCAGTTGTCGTCGCCATGGCGTACTAGAGGGCCGAGTGGCTCTTTAGACATAACTTCTGGCAAGATTTTAACTTCTGATGGGTCGTCGAAGAGAACCAAGCTACCAACCAATGCTGAGGTGTCAGTGGTGAAGCCGTCGCAACGTCCTTCAGCGAATGCTGAACGAGTGGTGTCGCCAGTGTCTTCAAATACTACTGCTTCGTAGTCGATGTCTAGTTGACGGAATACGTCAGCTAAGTTTTTCTCAGTTGTGGTACCGGTAGCAACACAAACTGAACCACCATCGAGGTCAGCTAGAGTCTCGATGCCAGAGTCAGCGCGAACCATCATACCTTGACCATCGTAGAATACGGTTGGTACGAAGTCGAAACCTAGAGCGGTGTCACGGCTGAAAGTCCAAGTGGTGTTGTTTGACAATACGTCAGCGTCACCAGATTGGAGGATTGGGAAACGGGTAGTACCAGTGGTTACTACAGACTCAAATGCAGTTGGGTCGCCAAGTACAGCGGTTGCATAAACTGCGCAGAAGTCTACGTTGAAGCCTTCCCAGCTACCATCTTCTTGGATGAATGCGAAACCAGGGCTTGCACCAGCACCGTTACCGCATAGAAGGGTTCCACGCTCTTGAACGGTAGCCAATGTGTTGGTTGTAGCAGCCATTTCGCCGCCTTCTTCTTCAGCCATAGACATGGCTTCATCTAGTTTGGCTTCAGCATCGGCAGCCATTGATTTTGCTTCATCGAGTTGTGCTTCTAAATCAGAAACTTGCCCTTGAAGTGCAGCAACAGCTTCTTCACCACCCCCACCGCAAGCGACGAGGAATACTGCAATCGCAGTTAAGACTAATCCAAGCAAAAACTTGTTTTTCATCTTTTTCTTCTCCTTAAATTGAATTGTGTTGGACAGATGAATGTAAAGTACATTAATTTTTCCTATACAAGTACTTTACAAAAAGTGGATTAAGTATAGCGAAACGAATTGAAAAAACAATATTAGCCTCTTTATCAATTCGTATCCCATCTACCAAACTGATCTGAATCAATCTGGAAGCCTAATCACACTCGATTGAATTATATCAACCCAATTGATTATGAAAATTACGTTGCGGGGCAGCAAGGTACAATATTAATAAATTATTTTCTTCGATTGTTGGGTATTACGTATAAACAGAGACTAATGCAGGCATAAATGTAGGCTCCCTGATTGTTTTATTTGAATCTCACTATGCAGAAAGTGAATTCAGCTTTTCTTTAAATGTATTAAAAAGCTGCTCGTCGTCCATCATGGCGCGGAAGAAGCCGGGGAACTCGCTTACGATATTGTGCCCGGCCGATGCTTCTTTTACAACCAAATCTAGCAACGAAAAGAAACCGGACTGGATGCCATTTTCACGCGTGCTACGATTGACGATGCCCAAACTGGCATCTGCCTTTGCCTTTAATTCCGAGTGGCTCTGGTCAAAAATGTACTTGTTGTTTGTAGACAATACTAAATCGTTCATAATTCACATCCTAGAATATTGGGGGCAATCTTCACTCATTGCCTTTACTTAAGATCGGGATTTTATTAACTGTCCCAACTTAAATCCCAGTCCTACCTAGCTAAACTTTAAACTTGGGACATTTGTTTAAAATTCAGCCCTTTAATATCCTAGACACTAAATTAAATCAGAATTTTTTCATGGATGTATGGTGATTTACAGGATAGTACTGACGTCTCATAAGGACTCGTGAAATTCCAGTTATGTAAACAAAAAGCCGGCCCCTAACAGTGTTAGAAGCCGGCTTTTGTCTTTTTGGATGAGGAATATCCTCACAATTATTTATTCAATAATCCAAGAATCTGTTACACGTGACCAGTTTACAAGCTCATCGTCTGAAAAGTAGATGGCTGCTTCTAACATGCCGTTTTCAGGGCTGTCTGAGCCATGAACCAAGTTCCGGCCGATTTCCATACCGAAATCGCCACGGATGCTCCCGGGAGCTGCTTCAGCCGGTTTTGTAGCGCCAATGGTTGAACGGGCGGCCGCAATCGCATCATTGCCTTCCCAAACCATCGCCACAACAGGGCCAGATGTGATGTAAGCAACCAATGCATCATAGAAAGGACGTCCTTTGTGGACCGCATAGTGCTCTTCAGCCAAGGCTGGGGTCATTTGCAAAAATTTCATTCCGATCAATTTCAAGCCGCGGCGCTCAAAACGGCCGATAATTTCGCCCATCAAACCACGTTGAACTCCATCTGGTTTTACTAGAATTAGTGTACGTTCCATTTTAAATTTTCTCCTAAACGGTAAGACATAAAAACAGCCAACCCTACTGGGCTGACTGCATTGTCGATTTTTATTTTAATATTCGGTAACCCGTTGGGGGCTAAGCTATTTAATTATAACAGCCTTTGGGCCTGACGGTATGCATCTAATGCATCCTGTAATTGCCCTGATTCCATGTAAGCATCACCCAATATTTTCTGCAGAGTGGGATCGTTCTTTACCGCCAAAGATTCACGGATTTGCCGGATCAATGTGGGTAGATCATCCCCATCAGCAAGTTTTTGTTTGTATTCTTCGATTTTGGCCGAGAAAACTTCTTCATCGTCAACAGGAACCGCATCAAAAATCGATTCTGGCCCCTTGTCATCTTCAACAATAGTTTCTGGCTCAGCAATTTCGGCCGATACATCTTCGACCGTCATTGTCTCAGCATCATTACTGCCTGCGTCAGCGCTAAGAGCTTCAATGCCTTGCTCTTTGATCGCCTGATCAGCATCTAGCCAGCTCATAACACCGCTTGATGAGGCATCGTCAAGCCATGGGAGCGCCGGATCAGACTCTTGTTCATCAACTTTCAGCCATTCAGGGATTTCGTCAGCCACTTGCTCTGTTGAAGTAGGAGCTTCAATTTCTATATTTACAGCTTCTAGTTCGTCATCGAAGCTAACTGGCAGTGGCTCATCATCTTCGGGCTCTTCAATTTCCGGTTCATCAACGTTTGATTCAAGGATTCGGATGAACTCATCTGGATCATCTGGAAGTTCTTCGAGGCTTGGTAATTCTACCTCAGCTTCAGTCTCGGTGATCTCTGCAATTGCATCTTCAACGGCCGCTTCCACAGGGTCAGCAGTCACTTCTTCGATGTTCGCTTCGATTTCATCCGTTAGGTCAGCCTCAGAACCTCCGTCGGTGACCTCTTCTACGATTTCGGCCACATCTGCGGCAGAAGGCAATACGGTTGGAACATCTCCTAGCAGTGCAGGGTCGCTATCAAAGGTCATCTGATCCAACCAGTCAGACCCAGATAGACGGCCGGTACCTAAATCGCCAAAGATTAAATCTTCGTCTTCAACATCCGTACCTTCTGGACCAGCAATGTCATCAAACAGATCATCTAATCCATCATCTATGTCAAGGCTGTCCAAATTTAGCTCAGACGTACCTACTTTGGCTTCGAGTACAGGCTCTGAATCTTGCCCTAAATCAGCAATAATCAGGTCTGCTTCAGATGATTCAATATCTTCGGTCAGATCTAGGCCCAAACCATCATCTTCATTGTCAGAATCTGATGGTGATAAGTCTAGCCAAGCCATTAGCGCATCTGGATCATCGGGGATGTCTTCCATACCGGGAACAACATCACCTTCTTCGACTGCTCTAGAAATTTCTTCTTCGCTTACGGTAATATCGTCCGAGTCGCCAAACATACTTGGTCGTTTCGGTTCTTCCGCAACCGTTTCAATAGTTTCTTCGGCCGCACTTTCAATCGCTTCAACTGCTTCCACAGCTTCGGCCGGTTCAGCCTCAATAGCTTCTGGCTCAGTAAATGATTCTAGAGCATCCGCCACAGCAGGCTCTTCTAAAGCCTCTGCAAGCTCAAGCTCAAGCTCTTCTTCTACTTCAACCTCAGCAATAACTTCAGGTTCGGCTTCGGTGACTTCAGCTTCAGCTTCAACGGCCGCTGGCTCAGCAGAAACCGCTTCGTCTTCTGGTTCCAGATTGAGCCACGCCATCAATGCATCAGGATCATCTGGAATGTCTTCCATGCCGGGAACAACATCGCCAGTTTCCACTGCCTGAGAAATTTCTTCTTGGCTGACAGTAATGTCATCAATGCCGAACATGCCACCACCTTTGTTTCGTGGCTCGGCAGGCGCTTCGGCTTGAACACTTTCGACTTCAACATTTTCAACAATTGAAGAGTCAACGCTTCCACTAACAACTTCGTCTACATCAACTTCTTCGATCGCCGCTTCTAAATCCGGCAAATCAGATGAATCCAAATTAATAGATGGGATATCTGCTCCCAAATCTGTTTCTGGCAGATCAATGTCTAAAACAGTCTCTTCTGAAAGTTCAGAGAAAATATCTTCAGGAAGATCCACGTCATCAGTTAATTCTGTAACAGTCTCGGCCGCTTCCTCAATTGAGGTTAATCCCTCAGGCTCGACAATCTCTTCGATGCTCTCGGGCACCACTTCATCGAACAGATCCTCTGGTAATTCAAGCTCAGCATCTTCCGTTAGATTTTGCGCAACTTCAGTCACATCGGCCGCTTCTTCAGCCGCGTCAACAACATCGCTGGTTTCAGCATTTGAACTACTAGCTGGCGCAAATAAATTGTCTAACCAGTTTAGAGTCTCTTTTGACACCTCGGCCTGATCATCACCAACGACCTCTTCGACAATGGCTGAATCAGGTGATTCTTTTTCAAGATTAGCAAATGCATGTAATGCTGATCCCCCAGAGAAAATTTCAGACAATGGATCATCATTTTCAGATCCAGGCTCAGCAACGGCCGCATCTCCAGCCTTAGGTTGGTTATCTTTTGAATTAATGGCGATTTTAGAAGAATCTTCTTCCAAATCGATTGTAGCTAATTCTTCAAGCCAATTTAGAGTATCTTCTAAATCTTGGCTTTCTGGTGGTATTGGATTCCCGTCTTTATCGAATTCCATATCCAGTTCATCCTCAAGGCTGAGATCACTTTCGGGTGATGCCTTCTCTAATGTTGCACTTTCTATTTGTTTTGCGCTTTCCTCAATTTCTTCTGCCAGCTCTGGTTCAACGGAAACATCTGAGCTTTGTTCTTGCTCTTCGTCCGTTTCGGTACCAGATTCAGGTTCGTACCCCAAGCTTGCGCTTAAGGTCGCGTCAGCCAGCCATTCAGGAAGCTGTTTTGATGATGATTCTTGAAAAACAATCGGATCAAATTCTTGATCACTTTCCGCAAAGTCTAAACTATCATCCTCTGGGAAACTTTCATTGTCCCCTTCATCATCAAATTTTTTCGTAAACTCTTTGTCTTCATCTAACGACTCTGAGGAGAGTTTATCTGTCTCTTTACTAGGCGTATTATACTCCGGCAATTCATTTAGCCAGTCTGGAGATTCATCTTCGCTTAGTTCTTTAGTTTCATTATCTTCAGGCTCGGGCAGTAAAATGGAGCTTGCGGCCGAAGATAGATCACCGGTCCAAGGTAAATTCGGCTCACCGCTATCATCTTCGCTTTTTTCAGGAACCCCATCATCTAGTAAAGATAGCCATGCCAGATCTTCCTCATCATTCGCTGTGCTTAAGTCAGCTTCTTGTGACTCATCTGGGATCAACCAATCTAACGAAGAGTCTGATTCTGGATCAACAGATACTTCAACTTCTTCCAGCAACCCCTCAAGTTCTTCATCGATAGAAAATTCAGCTTCTGCTTCCATTTCATTAACTAAATCAGTTAAATCTGCTTCTTCCTCGATTTCAGCTTCAACTTCTGATTCGATCTCTTTTTCTACTCCGCTGGTTGCATTCCGAACCTCATCGTTCGCCTGTTCCAGCATCTCGTTTAAGTCAGCGGCTTCCGCAGAAATATCAGGATCAGATGGGTCAAGATGGGTTTCTGAAGCAAAAACATTTTCGACTTCTTCATCAAAATCTGGTTCGGCCGTTCCACTATCACTGGGGGCCAATCGATCAAAATCACCATCAAGCTTTTCAGCAAATGCTCTGAGGTCGTCTTCAGCCACTGGCTCCGGCTCTTCAACCTGAGGTTGCTCAGAAAGTAGATCAATCTCCTCTGTCAGCTCCCCATCGAGCCAAGATGTGTCAAACGGGTCATCGGTTGTTTCTTCAGAAGATTGAACTTCTTCAAGAAACTCGACCTCGTCATCAACTAGCCCTAGATCTTTTGAAATTTGTGGCGCATCTTCCACCTCAAATTCATCAAAGTCAATTTCCCAATTAGTATCTTCGATTTCTGGGTCTACAGGTGCATCTTGACCGGCCGACTGTGCTTCTGGCAATGGGTTAAGCTGATTTTCTTCATCAGATAAGAAGTCAAACAGACCGCTAGCAAAAGCATCATCTGATCCATCACCGGCTAACGAATCAATTTCGGCCGCTGGTTCTTCTTCTATCGTTATACCAGCTAAGACATCTTCGATTTCTACATTTTCTGCATCAGCTACCTCAGGCTCTTCAGGCGTTGATACTGCTGAATCAGACAAAATTGGGAACAGATCCTTGATATCTTCTGGTTCAGAATCGGCCGGGTCCTCCGGAATATCAACAGCCTCTAGCCAGTCGGTAAATCCTGTATTGGTTTCAGATGGCTCTGTTGAATCTGATGGCTCCGTTAAAATAGCAGAATCAAGAGTATCAGGAGTTTCTAGGATGGGATCGCTGTTAGAGGCTAAACTCTGACTTTCATCAAAAATATCATCAGGCAAATCCTGATCTAGCCATTCTAAAGAATCATCTCCATCACCATCAAACAAATCGAGATCATCACTTAGCTCAGGAATCTCATTTTTCTCAGTAACCGCATCGTTTCCAGTGTCTAGAGACAAATCAGACGTTAAAACAAGCTCTTCTTCTTCAGGCTCAGAAATTACTGGATCCGCATCGGCGACCAATTCAGTCAGCGCTTCTTCAACGCTACTTTCATCCTGATCTGCTTTTGGCTCTGACTCGGTAAGCGCATCATCAATCGTCAGATCAATGAAGAAATCATCTTCACCTTCATCGGTTAAACCAAAGTCTTCGTCTGACAAGCCTAAGCCAAAATCATCCTCAGTCAGCTCAAACGGATCATCTTCAACATTTGATCGATGTTGCCTGTCAAGCTCGGCCAGCTCTTCGATACTGCTGACAGATAGGGCATCCAGCTCATCATTGATCGATTCGAGCGTAGCCTCATCCTCATTCACAGAATGATCCAATTCAGCCGTCATCAAATCTTCAATATCCGGCAGTTTGTTTAATTCTGAATCTGAAAGCGGATCGGGATTATCGGCTTCGGCGGCTGGTTCTAAGTCTCCCGTAAATGAGTCAAGTGATCCTGTACCGATTGCGTCTTTGTCATAATCTAGGTCAAACTCAGAAATAAATGAGTCATCTTCCGTGATTACAAGTTGGCCACCCTCAGAGTCAGATTCGAGGTCTGACAAAATTTCTTCGTAGTTTTGATCTTCACTCTCAGCATTTTGACCGGCCGAGCGCCAATCTTGTGGGCTCCAATCTGTAGAGCCAGATTCCAGAGGTTCGATCAAATATCTTTGACCAATCTTTCC
>JAHDGV010000010.1:23701-28066 GCA_020631655.1 Chloroflexota bacterium
AATCTGTAGAGCCAGATTCCAGAGGTTCGATCAAATATCTTTGACCAATCTTTCCACTGGTCTCAAGAATTGGAGCCGCCAGTGGGAATTCTTTTTTGCGAGAAGAATCGACAAGCAGGATTTGTTGCAGAATATCAAGATGCCCATTCGCGATATCGTTCCGGCCGTTGTGCCACCAAATATCACCCAGAACCAGTCTGGCATAGTAGTTATTAGGCAGTTTTTCTAAAATGTTTTCAGCCAACTGTAGCGCATCAGGGTTTTTACCCTCGCGCCAATAAGCAATCGCTAGCAAGGTTTTCCAATCTAAACGATCAGGGCTGTGAGCCAACATTCGGTTCAGCTCCTCAATCGCCTGATCATAAAGCTGACCTTTCACATACAGCCTGGCAACCGAAGCCAGAGGCATCTCTTTAACCACTGGCGCAGGAATAGCCGCCCGCCTGTAATATTGCTCGCGCAACTCAGTAACGGTTGCGTCATAGGGATCTATTTCAAACGCATGCTCAATGTGCCAAATCGCCTTTTCGAGCTGATTGGTTTCTGCAAAAACTTGTGCCAAATTTCGATGGGCCCAAAAGTCAGACACATCGATACTCAAAACACGATACAAAACATTTTCAGCGTCTCTGTATGCTTTTTGAGCCGTCAAAGCATTCCCCATCAATCTATAGGCCTCGATGTACCGTGGGTATGATTTGAGTATTTGCCGACAGTGAGCAATAACTTCTGCATATTGCCCTTGTTCGACTTGGCTTTTTATTTGTTCAATATATTGGTTTAGATTGATTTGACTCACCGTCACCTCTGACCAAGGCTCTCCCATTAATCGTTTTTCTGTCTATGGTTAAAACGACTGTTCCAATTTTATGCAATTGGCAAAAACGTAAATTTATTTCTTAAAAATATGCCTGCGCATAGGATGGGCTACAAAACGGTTAATTCGATATATCGTTTTCTGCTGATTTCAAGCCCTTTGTCGGGCAAGCACATCACTTATTTTCTCATATAAAGTTAAATAATTATGCAAAGTTAAACTCACTTAAGCAAGTGAAGAACTTGTAACTCTTCTATCAAACTATCAAGTTTTGGATAGCTAGATGCTGGAGAAAGGCCAAATGGATCGTGAATTTCATCTTGATGCAGTAGAGCGCTGATTGAATTTTGTACAGCACAGGATAAAACATCAAGCATGTAGCCGCCTTCCTGAACAAACAAAATCCGGCCGTCACAGATCTCATCCGCCAGTTCAATGAGCTTTTGAGACATACTAGCATATCCGGTCAAGCTAAGCTGCATCGCGGCTAGTGGATCCTGCCAATGGGCATCAAATCCGGCCGAAATCAGAATCATATCTGGCTGATATTTTCGAGCGGCCGGAGCGATCAAATGATCCATGACGGCTAGATAGCCTTCATCCCCCACACCTGCCACCAACGGCACATTAAAGTTAGCGCCCGATGCAACTTCACTCCCCATCTCTTGTGCAGAACCGGTCCCCGGGTAAAACCATGATCCAAACTGATGGGTTGAAATAAACAGCACCGAATCATCACCATAGAAGATATCTTGCGTGCCGTTGCCATGATGCACATCGATGTCCACAATCATCAGCCGTTTGCAGTTTGTGCTGGCCTGAATCTCCTTGGCCGCAACGGCAATATTATTGAAAAGGCAAAATCCCATCGACCGATTAAATTCCGCATGGTGACCAGGGGGCCGGACAAACGCATATCCGTTTTTACTTTCCCCATTGGCGATTGCCAGCCCGGCATCTGTCACAGCTCCGGCCGCGAGCAAAGCCTGTTTAAAGGATTGATCTGTAGCATAGGTGTCTGCATCAATGTTCCCCCCGCCTCGCAACGAGATTTCTTCAACACGATCAAACACGGCCGGTGTGTGGGCCCGTAAAATTTGCTCTCTAGTTGCAACTGCCGGTTCCAAATTAGTTACCTGACCTAAAACCTGATTGTCAGTCAACCGTTTTAGTACAGCCTTGCCACGGCCAGCATGTTCTGGATGGCCAACCAAATTATGCTCATATGCAGGCACAAATGTAAAAACCGTACTCATCCTTCTACCCCATCTAACTTATTGATTAATTTTTGCATCCACTCACCCAGATCCCGCATTCCCTGACCATTCATTTTGTGTCCAGTTTCGTAGAACTGCATCTGAGCATGGGCCCCTGTACCTGCTAGTTCACGCATTGACTGCTGTGAAATCTCCATAGGGATGCGTTCATCCCGTTCCCCTACCGCAAAAAATATCGGCAAATCCTGTAGGGGCAGAGGATTGAAGCTTTTATCATCTTCAGAAGGCAAAGTTGGGAAGAACCCAACCAACGAAGCAATCCCTTTAAACAAGCTAGGATATTCTACTGCGGTTGCCAACGCAGTAGCGGCACCTTGGCTAAACCCAAGCGCAATCACCTTCTCAGGATCAGCGTTGTAGGCATCTGGCAGTGCGTTCACAAAATCAGATAGCGCTTGCACCGCCCCATCAAACTCTCCAATCCCCGGCCAGTAATCTTCCGGCATCTCCATCCACGAATAGCCAAATTCATGTTCGTCTGATTCTGGTTCAAATTCAATGGCCCTTGGCGCAATAATGATCCAATGATCAGGAATGTTGCGGGCAAAAATCCATGGAACATCTTCATTTCCATGCCGGCCGTGTACGAGCAATAACACCGGGTATTTCTTAGAACTGTTTTGACTGTTTTTCGGGAGCCTAACACGATGGGTTAAGCCAGTGATGTAGGCCGCAGGCTGATTTTCGATTAGGACAGACTCATGCCAAGCGCTAATGATTTTTCTCCATTCATTTGTTGACTAGTTGAACTTTGTTGCAAGGCTTATTTTACTCCCAAAAACAAAAAAAGGCCCCTAAAAAAAAGTGAGGTGGAGGAACAACGGGCGTTGAACCTACCACCTCGGGGGGGAGCCTATGCACTGTCAGTTTATCATTCACTAGGGTCCTTGTCAAACCTTAGTCCCCTAAAAGTAATCATATTTGCTATTTTGCTGTTAACTATTTAACACTTGAAATTCTTTATGCGAAAGGGTTTCAACTATACGCGAAAGTGGCAACCTTGACTCTTGCGATTTGACCATGCAGCCGTGGTCACAACGATGGCTACACGCACTGCATTGCGTAATCCTACTAATGCATCGTTAAGGGTAGATTTGCGATAAAACGATTCGATTTCGGTCTCTAATTGGCGTAGCTCGCGCATCGCCCGGCCGAGTCGCCACTCAACCCGCACCAATCCGACATAGTTCCACATCATTTCTTGGATACGATCCATATCCTGCTGGATCAGCACCGGATCTGGATCATAAACGCCGGTTGATTCCCATGAGGGTAGCTCATCGGCCGAAGGAGCCTCTGCATCAGCAAGCAATGGCATCAAATGCTCGGCCGCCCGGTTGCCAAACACCAATCCTTCTAAAAGAGACGTACTGGCTAACCGGTTTGCGCCGTGCAAGCCGTTACATGCCACCTCCCCCACCGCATACAAATTGTTGAGGGTTGTTTGGCCGTGCATATTTGTCCAAACCCCGCCACAGGAATAATGTGCGCCTGGAGCCACCGGAACCAGATCTGTGGTGATATCAATCCCATACTGCATGCACTGTTTTGCAATCGATGGGAAGCGCCGCTCGATCTCATCCTTTTCGATGTACGATTTAAAATCGAGAAAGACACGGCTGAGTCCGTTCTCAAACATTTCTTGATTGATCGACCGAGCCACCACATCGCGCGGAGCCAAATCTTTCCATTCAGGATCATACTTATCCATAAAGGGAGTCCCATCTTCATGAACCAGTCGGCCGCCAGCTCCACGCACCGCTTCTGAAATCAAAAAGTGTGGCGCACCGTTTTTCATAAACGTAGTGGGATGGAATTGGACATACTCCATGTTGATCACTCGGCATCCAGCCCGATAGGCCATCGCGATCCCATCACCGCGTGCCCCCAGCGGGTTGGTTGTACGGGAGTAAATCTGCCCGATGCCACCAGTGGCCAACACCGTCTTTTTTGCCAAAATGCGGTGCACCTCACCAGACGGCCGGTCAAGCACGTATGCGCCCAAACACTCCGGCTCGTCATAAACGTTTAGGCGATCGAGTGAATGATGATTGCTGGTGAGCAGGTCAACGGCCGTTTGTTGTGTGAGCAACGTCACGTTGGGATGGTTCTTAAGTTTGTTGAGCAGAGCAATCGCAATCGCCTTACCCGTTGCATCTGCCACATGGATGATGCGGGGGGCGGAGTGGGCCGCCTCAAAAATCGCTTCGATTTCCCCAGACCCATTGGTGTCGAACTGCACCCCTGCCTTTTTGAGCAAGACCTCATCAA
>JAHDGV010000010.1:28166-32388 GCA_020631655.1 Chloroflexota bacterium
CCAGACCCATTGGTGTCGAACTGCACCCCTGCCTTTTTGAGCAAGACCTCATCAACCATTTTAGGCCCTTCGGCCGCCAAGATTTCGGCCGCTTGTGGGTTCGTGTGGCCAGCACCCGCATGCAAAATATCTTTTGCCAGTAGTTCAGGAGAATCAGTTTCACTCGTATAAATGATTCCTCCTTGTGCCCATTCGGTGTTTGAGTGTTCAGGCTCCTTCTCTCGAGTGATCAGCACCACATCTACCCCAGAATCTGCCAACTGCAGAGCGGCCGTCCCCCCAGCAATACCTGATCCGATGACAAGGACATCGGTTGTTATACATTCTTTCATGATTTGGGTGGCGGGTAGCGAGGGGCAGGGGGCGAGTTAAACACCACCACCTGCTCTAGCTACCCGCAAACTTGCAAACTCGCCCTTCGATTAAATCTCCAACATCCGTTGTACTGAGCGTAATGCTTTTAAGCGGATTTCTTCGTCGATTTCAACCTGATACTGGTTGTAGAGCAACGCATCGCGCGTGTCTTGGAGCTGAATTTGGTTCATGTATGGGCAACGAACACTGCATAAGCGCAACATGTCTCGGTGCGGATTTTCGGCCGCAATGTTGTCACCCATCGCGCATTCGGTCAGCAACAGATATTTGGGGGCTTCAACCGTTTCGACATAGTTGATCATCTGCGACGTGCTGCCAGAAAAGTCAGATGCCGCTACCACTTCGGGTTTACATTCCGGGTGGGCCAAAATCACGACGTCTGGATATTCAGAACGGACCATTTCGATGTCTTCAACCGTAAACTTGTCGTGGACCTCACATTTTCCTTTCCAGCCCACTAGCTCGTAATCTAGTTCTGGGTCTTGCTTGCCTACATCGGCCGGATTTAGGGTTGGGAAGATGATGTGTTTGCCGGTCTCGGCCGCAACGTTGCGGGCCAAATATTCATCCGGCACAAAAATAACTTTGTCCGTACCAAAACTTTCTACAACCCGCACCGCGTTGCCAGATGTACAGCAGACATCAAGCTCCGCTTTCACATCTGCGTAGGTGTTGATGTAGCCAACAATCGGCACACCGGGGTATTTTTTGCGCAAGTTGCGCACATCTTCGGCCGTGATGCTTTCAGCTAACGAACAGCCCGCTTTTTGGGATGGGATGAGCACGGTTTTGGTTGGATTCAAAATCTTGGCCGTTTCTGCCATAAATTCAACACCGCAAAACACAATCACATCGGCCTCAGTTTCGGCCGCAGCCCGGCTCAGAGCCAAGCTGTCACCCACAATGTCTGGCACAGAGTGAAACAGGGCCGGTTCCATGTAGTTGTGGCCCAAAATTACTGCGTTACGATCCCGCTTTAGCTGGAGGATTTCATGAGCCAATTTGGCTTTGATTTCAAGTTCAAAATCTGGATTAAAGTTCCCCAGCTTATTCTTTAAATCGTTAAAAATTTCGTCTACGGACTTAATTGGTGTTTGAGTTGCTACTGTCATTTTTTTATTTGGTGCTCGTCACGAGCATACTGATGTCAAGGGCCGTGACCGAATGGGTCAGACTGCCCGATGAGATAAAGTCAACGCCCGTTTGGGCGATATCTGCCACGGTGCTAAGTGTGACATTGCCAGATGCTTCGAGTGCTACCCGGCCGTTGTTTTGTTCAACTGCGAATTTCATATCGGCCAAGCTCATGTTGTCGAGCATGATCCGATCTGGCTTAAGGGCCAACGCCTCTGCAAATTCATCTAGATTGGTAATTTCGACCTCAATCGGTCGATTTTGGGTGTCGTATTGGCGCACCCGCTCTACCGCTTGGGTGATGCCACCTGCGGCCGCGATGTGGTTTTCTTTAATCAAAACCATGTCGTAAAGGCCGATACGGTGATTGGTTCCACCGCCGTGTACAACGGCCAGTTTGTCAAAATACCGCATACCGGGAGCCGTTTTGCGTGTGTCTAAGATCTTGGCCCGTGTCCCTGCCATCGCCTGCATAAACCGACTGGTCAGGGTCGCGATACCGGACATTCGTTGCAGAAAGTTCAGCGCAAGCCGTTCAGCCTTTAACAACGATCGGCCGGGGCCTGAAAATTCTGCAATCACATCCCCTTTTGAAACGTGATCTCCGTTTGAAACGTGTGGATTAAATTGGATGCGGCCGTCTACTTTTGAAAAAACTGTGGCGGCAACTGCTAGCCCAGATATCACCCCAGCCTGTTTGGCAATCATCTGGCCAGAAACCTGTTGATCGGCCGGTATAGTCGCCTCGCCCGTTATGTCACCACTGCCAATATCTTCTTGCAACGCGATATCGATTAGCTGGTGAGCAAGCTCCGGAATTGAGTTAGTGTCATTCATACACTCAAAGGGTACACAAAATCGCACTTAGTGTCAAGATCACACTTAAAAATTGCGTACAATTACCCATCTTTTGAGCAAAAAGTCCCTTGCAAAAAAAAGCATCCCTCTAGATACTTATCCGACAAAATATAGAAACATAAAAACATACCCATCTTGGCAATCAAAACTGCCAGGAAACAAACTTTTTTAAGGATCTTAGAATGCTGATAATTGGACACCGTGGGGCAATGGGCCATGCTCCAGAAAACACACTGCAATCTGTTCAAATTGCTCTAGACATTGGTGT
The DNA here is from genome assembly GCA_020631655.1 of Chloroflexota bacterium. GTDB lineage: Bacteria > Chloroflexota > Anaerolineae > Promineifilales > Promineifilaceae > WTJY01. Next base: position 30,802 of record JAHDGV010000010.1, read on the forward strand.
AGATTGGATCGAAATCGACGTCTACGCTGTTGAAAACGACATCGTTGTAATCCATGACGACACGCTGGACCGCACCACCAACGGTCATGGGGCTGTCATGGAACATTCGTTGGCAAGCCTACGTAGGTTAGATGCGGGCAAGGGGCAACAGATCCCTTTGTTAAGCGAAGTAGTCAATTTGATCGATGCCAAAGTAGGGCTAAACATAGAGCTCAAAGGGCCGGGAACGGCCGCACCCGTGATCAATTATTTAAGCGAACATTTACCACCGCATTGGACACAAGATCAAATTCTGCTTTCATCGTTTGACCACACAGAGTTGCAAAGGGCGAAACGGCTTAATCCGGTTTTTAACCGAGCACCACTTTATTGGACCGGGGAAATCGATTACGATTTTGTGATGGGGGAGCTAGAGGCTGTCTGTGTCAACCCATCCTTGCGAATGGTCAACCAAAAAATTGTAGATGAGGCCCACGACAATGGGCTGGCCGTGTTAGTTTACACCGTCAACGAAAAAGCAGATATTGAACGGATGCGCAAGATGGGTGTGGACGGCATTTTCACTAATTTCCCGGATCGAGCATAAGTCATTATCGCGCACGGGGTTTTTCCAAAGTCATCATTTCTTAAAAATATAATCCACAGATTTGCTGGATTACGCAGAATTTTTTTCAATCGGTGAAATCTGTGTTATCTGTGGATAATTTTGCGGGCTTTGGAAAAGCTATGTTATCGCGCAAGGAAGCCTAACGCAGTTGCCTACAACCAGATACAATTTACCGTTGTCAGGACGTTTTTTCGTTGCCCAGACTCAAAAATAACCACTGATTGGAGAAAAAGATGAATTTAGAATTTTTCGGAAGCACTCGCACAAATGTTGAACGGCGCCATGCGTTTATCGCACCTGATGGGCATGTTCAGGCCCCTTTGGCAGGATGGGACAAAACGATGGGAATCATTTTGGTCAGCCCGCGCATGGGTGCCAAGTTCTCGATGTACTATGCCTTAATGGAAGGTGGTGCAGTTTCTGGATTACCTTTGGCAGGCGTACAGCGTTTCGTTTGGGTTCAAGAAGGTACAGCCACGTTGACGGCCGCTGGGAGTAGCTATGACCTGCGCCATGAAAGTTTTGCCTATTGCCCGGCCGATCTTGATCATCAAATTGTCACGTCTGACGGGTGCAAGCTGGTCATCTTTGAAAAACGGTTTGCCAAACTTGAAGGATACGATCAGCCAGAATTGATCGTCGGCCATGCAAGTGAAGTTGAATCCAATGCGTTTATGGGAGATGAAGGGGCACAGCTTCAGCTATTTTTACCCGATCATCCCGGCTACGACATGGGGGTGAACCTGTTTACTTTTGCGCCCGGAACCCCCCTACCGTTTGTTGAAACCCACATCATGGAGCACGGTATGCTCATGACAAAAGGTGGCGGCGTGTATCGGCTAGACAACAATTGGTATCCGATGCAGGCGGGTGATGCGTTGTGGATGGGGCCATACTGCCCGCAGTGGTTTGGAGCTTTAGGCAAACCAGAATCACAATATTTGTACTACAAAGATGTGTATCGTGATCCCCTAAGTTAA
>JAHDGV010000010.1:32488-33665 GCA_020631655.1 Chloroflexota bacterium
ATTAACGGCCAACGTTTGCTCGAAAACTTGGCCGATTTAGCCAAGATCGGAGCTACTGCCGACGGTGGCGTAACCCGTCTGGCATTTTCAAATGAAGATATTGCGGGGCGAGAATGGTTTACAACCCATGTCAAACAGCTAGGATTTGACTATGCGACAGACGGGGCGGCCAATCAATCGGCCGTCCTCAAATCTGCAGACCCCAACGCAAAAACTTTAATTGTTGGATCGCATCTAGATACCGTATTTAACGGCGGCCGGTTTGACGGCGCACTCGGTGTGCTCGCGGCGCTCGAAGCGGCCCAAACAATTTCTGAACAAGGCATTCAACTCCCCTTTCACCTTGAGGTGATCAACTTCACCGATGAGGAAGGGTCAGTGATGGGTGAGTTTGGGAGCCATGCCCTGACCGGTGCGATGACCGAAGACCAGCTTGAAAACCCGCGCGGCGGCCGGGATGCACTGGTGACAGGGATGCAAAATCTTGGCATCAGCGAAGCCACGGCGCTGGGCGCACGACGTGATCCGGCCAGCATTTTGGGCTTTTTTGAGCTTCACATCGAACAGGGAATGCGGCTCAAAAATGAAAATCTTGATATTGCCGTTGTCACGGGGATTGTCGGGATTCGCTCTGAATGGATCACGTTTAAAGGGAAGGCGAATCATGCGGGAACCACCCCGATGTCGGTCCGGCAGGATGCGGTGATGGGGGCGGCCGAGTTTATGATCAAAGCTCGGGATCTAACTAACGAGAAATACCATCCGGCCGTTCTAACCTGCACACAGATCGAGAGCAATCCGGCCGCGTTCAACATCGTCCCCGCAGAGGCCCGATTTGCTTTAGAGTTTAGGCACGGAACCGAAGATTTGTTAGACCAGATGATGGTCGATCTTAAAAGCTTGGGCTATACTATCGCCAGAACATATGATCTAGAATTTGAATGGGACGATGTTTCTGATTGTCGAGCGGCCCCTGCGGCCGAAAACATGCTGGTTGCACTCGAAACCGCGGCCGAAAGTTTAGGGCTTTCGCACAGACGCATGATGAGTTTTGCCGGTCATGACACCCAGATGATGAGCAACTTTGTTCCCAGCGCTATGTTCTTTGTCCCCTCTGAAAAAGGAATCAGCCACAACCCCAATGAATTGACATTGGACAAGGATGTGGTGAACGGGG
>JAHDGV010000010.1:33765-35604 GCA_020631655.1 Chloroflexota bacterium
CTTGAAGCAACCAAAGCGTTCTTTACGGCCGCTTTTGGCTGGGAATTTACAGATTACGGACCGGACTATTGCGATTTTTCGGGTGAGGGATTAGACGGTGGTTTTTACCGGGCTGACAAACGGTCTTGGGCCGAAGATGGAAGCGCCCTTGTTATCTTTTGGAGCGATGATTTGGCTGAAACTCAGCGTAAAGTGATAGATGCTGGAGGGGTTATTTCGACCGAAACGTTTGAATTCCCCGGCGGCCGACGTTTTCATTTTACAGAGCCAAGCGGCAACGAGTTCGCGGTTTGGAGCGATAAATAACTCTTGAAGTTAAGCCTGATTTGAAACAGGCATTTCTCGAATAGGCAATAAGCATTCCCGACTTAAATTTAATTCTCTTTGACTAATAGCCAAAATAGTCAGATTCGGGATCCGATCCAGCAACTTGCCCACCATTTTTGCCTCGCTGTAAATCGATTCAAAGTTTTCTAGAATTAAACACGATGGCAAGCCGTGTAGCTCTCCATTTAACTCAGCCATCACTTGATCGAAAGAGGATATAGATTGATCGAAATCTAATTTTAGCTGGTCGATTAACTGTTGTAACAACAGGTTTTGACACCGCCCCAAAATCTTCTCGGCTGGCTCAATCTGCATAGTCTGACAATCAACAAATGAAACCCGTTCATCAAATCGGGCCCTTAGAGTTGGAATCTGACTGCGGATAAAAAACGATTTGCCTATTCCATCTGCCCCAGTTACAGACACAAGCCTAAAACCTCTATCGAGGAACTTTTGCAATCTGCTTACCTCAACATCTCGGCCGATTAGCGCCTGATCACGAATAAGATAATTTTCTCCATTCCACATCGACTTAAAGTTAATCGAGGTTGATCCGGAGCAAGTAGCACGAATCGGTTCTGCTAGATGTCGGGCCAATTGACCCGGTATGGCTAACTGGGCACCAAGATCTAAAAGCTCTTTTGAGAATCTGTGATTAGGATAGATTTCGTTAACTACCCGACGATAATTGGTGAGTTCTTGTAACGCCTCTGCAATCTGCCCATTTGCGATCAAACTGTTGGTATACAAAAGTCGCAATTCGTCATCATAGGGTGCTAGCTCAATGATCTTTCGGCCGTATTGAATAGCTTCTTCGGCCGCTCCTGCGGCAATAAGTCGAGGCGTCATTAGCAAATACGCCTGGCACAAAATCGTTTCTACTTCGTGCTGAATCGCATAAGCCCAATCAGAAAGACCTGACATATCGTCTAAGTTCAGGCTCTCCAAAAATTCACCGTGGCACAAATTAAATAAATCCTGCAAATCATTCAGCTCGCAATTATTAAAATCACCAGCGATCTTTCTTATTTCGGCAAGATCAAACTTTACGGCCCCACGATCGGCTAAATCCAACTCTTTACGGCTGATATTTAGATATTGACTGACGCCGTCTGACTTCATTCGCGCCAGCAAAGATCTAAGACTTTGTTGCCGCTGTGACGGCTGTGCATCAGGCCAAAGGAGGACGGCCAGCTTTTCACGTGATTGCGCCTCACCCCGTTCTGCAAGGTAAGCAAAAATCAGGAAACGTCTCAGATGAAAGGTTTTAGATTCTGGATTGTCTCCAAATTGCAGGCGTGCCCTTCCAAAAGTTTCAAGAGTAATCGAATAAGAATGATCTAGCATCTATTTGCGAAGTGGCTTCTATTTGTGCACGGCCGGTGGTTTGATTGATTTCTTGAATGATGGCGTTGCAATCGGCGTTTCAAAATGACTTGCATAGTACTCGTCGAACTGTATAGTCCGACTCGTTTACAATGTAAACCATTTTACACTTCTAAAACTTACGAA
>JAHDGV010000010.1:35704-38433 GCA_020631655.1 Chloroflexota bacterium
CGTGACTCGGCCGGAGACAGGTCAGCGCTTAGGGTCATCATTGTGCCGGAGCTAATGCCATTCCCCAGCCCAATCAAACAGGCAGCCACCATCAACCACCAATAACCGGTCGAAAGTGAGATGAGGAAGACCCCAAATCCCTGAAAAACAAAAGATGGCACAATCGCATATTTGCGCCCCCAGCTATCCATCAAAATGCCTGCCACAGGGAACAAAACCGTATCAATCAAGCTTGATGTGCTTAAAATCGCTCCGATTTGCTGTTCGTCTAAATCCAGCACCACGGCCGCATACAGGGGGAGGATGACCGTGCGTGCGGAACGAACCATTTGGGCGAAAAAGACCCCAGCTCCGGCCGGAATTAGGATGTGGCTGTAGTTTCGTAGGATGTTTCCAAAATCTTTGAAGTGGCTTTCTTTTTTATGAGCCTTGGCTTCAACCTGCTTCCGTTCAGCCGCCTCATTGGGATCTTTCATGAAGATCAGGATCAACATCGGCAACATGAGGATGGCGGCATAGAGCAAAAAGGTCGGCCGTTGTCCAAACGTGACCGCCACCGTGCCACCGATCAGTGGGCCAACTACCTTGCCCCCTCTAAACACCCCACCAATCACCGAAATCGCTCGGCCGCGTGCGCTAGGCTCAACCCCGTCAGCCAGCCAAGCGTGTCGCGCCACTGAATACAGGGCGACCCCAAATCCAGCGCATAAGCGCAACATAAACAGTTGCCAGATGGCGGTAGACAAGAAAATCAGCCCTGTGGCAATCGCCATCACCACAATGCCGATAATCATCCCCCGTTTACGTCCAACTCGCTCCATAATGTAGCCGGCCGGAACATCTGATAGCACTTGCCCCAAAAAATCGGCCGCCAACACCCCGCCGATAAGCTGAAAGCTCTCCGACAAGTTACGCGCAAACAGAGGCAGTACCGGAGCAATCATCCCCTGTGCAACCGCGTATAGAAATCCCGGCAGGTAAATGATCCAAATTAAATTGGAAATCAGTGTCCGGTTACTCTGGGATTCGTTTGCCATCTGGTGGGCTTATTCTCTTGCCATAATTGGAAAATAGGAAAACTGTTGTTCGTCTGGGCCAGCACATGTCCCAGTTGAGAATGCGAGGCTTGGGCCAACGTGGCCGGTGTCATCGGTCCCATGCAAATAAAACTCGGCCGAGCAATCTTCAAACTGGGTCAAATCGATGGGGCCTAGCGTAAACGTCTCGGTGGCAGAGTCGAACGTACCATCTTGTGCTTCGGCCGCAAAAATTTGCGTACTCTCAAACGGATGCGGCACCTCAGTCTGAACCGTCACACTCACAACCAAGTTGTTCCCAAAATCAATATCACTAACCGTCCCCGTTATCGTCAGCATATTGTCCGTCACCACTGGGGTTAAGCCGGTCAGTTCTGGCCCTTCAACCAGCTGGTACGGTGCCCGAGCGATGCTGGCGGTGTACAGCAAGGCCGGGGACACCTCGTTCCAAATCGTTGTAGACGTGTAGCCAAAATCCTGCAAAAAGGTGGTGCCAAGTTCAAAGGTAAAGGATGGGATGCCAAACTCCCCATAAAAATGGTCGTCCGATGCACCAGACACCCCACCGCCTGATCCAAAGTTGTTCCCCTGCACCGGGGTATAACCGGTAATGCCCCCCAAGTGATTAGCGATTTTCACAATCCCATCTGCGTTCGGAGCGGTATCGGGGAACAAGCCATCCCCCCACGGATAAATGACCACTTCACCAAAGCTGTGCATCGATATGATGATGCCGGTTGTATCAGCCGGAGCTGAGTCCTCACGATTTGGGCCACGCTGGTCAGGAATCAATCGGGTTACAAGGCTCTCCAAGGCCACGATCTCTGGCTCAGAAGCTGGTCCAGCACCGTTGAACACTTGTGAACAAGGATTGGTTGAGGTTCCGATTGGTCCCCATCCAAATGAAAAATTGCGGTTCAGATCAACACCAAAGTGGCTGGACACGGTTGAAGGCCACAAACAGCCGTTGGTAACCCGGCCGTTTTTCCGATGTAGCAGAGGCTGATCGATCAAAATCAATTCAGTTCCCAAGAAAACGACATCAAATCCATCAGGATTTACAACCGGAATGATCCACGTCTCTTGCCAATCAACAATCGGTTTAACGGCCGGATCAGTGGCGTAGTTTTCCAGCATCCAAGTCGCAAAGCGCAATCCTGTCTCCTGCACAGAAAGCTCTCGGGAGTGGATACCGGCATCCAACACAAAAACCGGCTTTGTACCCGAAATAATGTTTGAACCGGAAATAACAGACGTCCCTGTGATCGCTTCGTTCGAGATGCGCAGTGCCCACAAATCACGGCCGGGTAGCGGATCGCCGCCAGGTGTTTCACATCCGTTTAGGATTTTGCACAAACTGTCCCCATAATCGACAAGTTCTGTCAGATCAGGGTACATGGCGTTTAGAGCCTGAAGGTCAGCATTAATTTCATCGTTGTTTCGATAGCCGCCAAAAAACGTCTCGATTGCTCGAGAGCGTTCAGCCCCCAAGTGAAAGTCCGTTAGCTCTGGCTCAAGGGTTACTTGCCAGCCGTTTTTATGCAGATACGGGATGAGGTCATCATCTGCCAATAGCAGAACCGATTCTGATTTAAGCTCAATTTCCCAAACGTCATACGTCGTGATCAGGTGATCCAGCTCAGCGTACCCGTCAAAGGCGACTCTGACAATTTGTAACGGTTGCTCAGCCAC
>JAHDGV010001056.1 GCA_020631655.1 Chloroflexota bacterium
GCCCAATTTTTGCGCCCCTTAAACACCCCGTGCTCAACCCCCATCTCACGATTGGTTCCGGTGGGCTCTTCATGCCCCTTGAGCTCGACCATAGTGGTGAGTAGGGTCCAGCATTTGCCACCAAGCAGCCGGATTTGCCCTCGGCCGCGTGCTACGGCCGTTTCAAAGTTAATCCAGCCTTCGATAATGTCATTCTCTTCGTCATGGCCCGCTTCCCCATCAAGCTCCCAATTTGACGGCTTCACATCGGCCAAACGTGCGTTCAGCATATCAGCCACTTGCTCCTTCCCCTCTACTGTTTTGATGTTCCACGTAAATGTGACTAAATCTCGCCAATAGCAGTCGTCGGCAAACATGCCAACGGCCGAAGCCACATCTTTTTTTTCTAAAGCTGTGCCAAAATCGTTTAACCAAGTTGTCAAGGTTTCTGTAGCGGACATTTTTCCTCCATCGGGTTTAGTGGGGCTAGAATGAAGCCCCTAGAATAAACAAAACAATATTTCAAATATGAATTTGTAAACGAGGGTTGATTGGTGTTTTTTTACGAAATTACTCGAGAGCCAACACCTAATTTTTGGCTCAGATGAAATAACGAAGTTAAAAGATTATTCTCGTTGATCAAACATGCGCAAATTAAAGTTTTCAAATGACGAAACAAATTTCTCCCTGTCGCAATCCCGAAAACGCCTGACCCAAAAGGCATCGGTAGGTCTAAAAAAGTTGCTTAAATCACAAGAACGGTCAAGAATCAGTTATAGAACTATGCTAAAGTAGACTTGTATATGATCTAGTTCTTGTGGTTTAAAACCAACTAAACCATAGGAGAGGAAAACATGATGCCAAAAGCAAAAACAGATCCGAAAGTGGTTTTTGACCAACTCAAACCGATCTTAGAAAAGTACGCAGATGGGATGACCGTTGTCACAGACTCAGACGACAATTACTATTTAGACACCACCCACATTCAAAAGAATAAAAAACCGCTTTACTTTGGCTCAACCAAAATCCGCAAAAGCTACGTCAGCTTTTATCTGATGCCCGTTTACCTAAAACCGGAATTACTAGACGGGATGAGTGATGAGCTGAAAAAACGGATGCAGGGTAAATCGTGCTTTAACTTTAAAGATGTTGATCAGGAGTTGTTTGCGGAACTGGCA
>JAHDGV010001057.1 GCA_020631655.1 Chloroflexota bacterium
CTAACCATGTCGATGGCGCAGATGGGATGTGCCGATTTAGCCTCCCTGCCCGACCATCTCATCTAAATCTTTTCAGCCTTCACATACCCCATTTGCCGATTTACTTTACCGACTTCAATATTTTTAAAACCGGCCGACTCTAACATCGGGAGCAACGCCTGTATTCTGTTTTTGTTCCGCTCTGGCCCGCCGTGAAACAGAACAGCAAAATCAATTGTCCGCTGGAAGAACCCACCGTCAGACGCTTCGATATCTACAATTATTATCCGGCCGTTCGGCTTCAGCACTCGGTACATCTCCTGAATCCCCTTCTCTTTCTCCTCATCTGGCAGATGGTGCATAACAAGCGTGTTCATCGCCACATCAAATTCATCATCTGCAAAATCGATGTCTTCAATCAAGCCCGGCCGGAATCTGGCGGTGAGCCCAGCCTGATCCGCTTTTTGTTGAGCCCGAGTGGTCATTTCATGAGCCGCGTCGGTCCCTTCAAACCGGCCGACTGAGCCAAGCTGACGTTCGGCCGTCATCAGCAAGGTTCCTGTACCACAACCTGTATCCAGCACCGCATCACCCGGTTTGAGCTCCACCAAATCGATTATGCTCTGGCGCATCTTTCTTTCCCCGCCCAATGTAAGCACCGTAGCCATCCAATCATACGCCCCAGCCAAACGAAATTTATCCCCGCGCGTTTCTAGCTCTTCAATATGATTGTGGTCGTGATGATGGGGATGGTTTGAGTCACCTCGAATGTTTTTGCGGAAGAATCTGACAATCAGGCCAATCCCAACCGCATGCAGAAAAAGTGCAAAAATAACGCCACCCGTGATCCATACTTGATTGTTCGACCTAATTTCAGACAAATCTTGATGGGCCAGCCAGAACACAAAAATGACCATTGCAAGCCCTGAAATCGTTCCCAAAAGATTGTCATGGACGGCTTTCGCCATCCTAAAAAATAAGCCCTGTGGCTTTTGTTGTACATGCTTTGATTGCGTCATATATCACCTCGTATATTTTTCAGACAACTGATCGTTTTTGAACAACTGTCTAAAAAATGATATGGTTGGGCGACGTCTACCACAAGAATCAATCGATCAAAATCGTCCATTTCTGGACAGATCCAAAACATTGTCTAGGAAAATCTGTATGGCAAAAA
>JAHDGV010001058.1 GCA_020631655.1 Chloroflexota bacterium
GATGTACTAAATTTATGCTGATGACCTCAGCTTAATCCTTTAAATAACCTCTGGTTGAATTTTGTGAATAGATGCCTGTGGCAAAGCCCCATTCGGTCCAAAGAGGCGCAGTTTTTCAGCAGGAAAAGCCACCCACGCCTCATCAGTTAGTTCTCTTCCAATGTTTGATGGCACTTTGGCCTTAAACTTCAGCCCGTCTAGCGCAAGGGAGACCAAATATTGACCACCGGTCACAATCCCTTTGTCCAATACCTGACCCTTAATCCCACCGATGTGAGCGTCAGCTGACACCAACACATCTTCCGGCCGGACCCCAATCGTAATCTGCCGCCAATGTGTCACCGGCTCATTCAAAGCCATCCCATCCTTAAAAATAGGGAGCGACAGCTGATCTGGGCTTGGGCTGTCTGCAAACAATCCCTCAAAAAAGTTCATGCCGGGGTTGCCTAAAAACCAGCCGCCAAACGGGTTTTCTGGGGCCGCATACAGGCCGGATGGGGATTCAAACTGCACAATCTCGCCATCTTTCATCAGGGCGATTCGATCCGCCAGCGTCATCGCCTCTGTCTGATCATGAGTCACATAAATGATCGTTTGGCTCAAGCGAGTAAACAGCTCTTTTAGGGCATGTTTCAGCTTTAGCTTGGCGGTGATATCAACGTTGGTGATTGGCTCATCAAACAAAATGATAGGTGTTTGGCGGGCAACCGCCCGGGCCACAGCAACCTTTTGCCGCGTTGCATTATCAAGCTGTTCAGCACCTAAAGTTGCACTCTCTTCCATGTCGAGCAGTTGCAACACATCGTCCACACGCCGTTTGCGCTCGGCCCGGTCTACCCCTTCTTCTTTCAAGGGTAGCTCGATGTTCTCGCGCACATTAATCCCCCGATAAATAACCGGATACTGAAACACCATGGCGATGTTCCGCTGGCGGGCTGAGAGTCGGGTGACCCGTTTGTCACCGAAATAAATCTCACCGGCCGTTTGCGTTTCAAGCCCTGAAATCATCCGCATCAGGGTTGTTTTGCCACAGCCAGATGGCCCCAGCAAACAGGTGGTTGTCCCCTGCGGAAACGTAATGCTCAGATCATTTACCGCAACCACCCGGCCGCGATCAAATGACTTGGTTAAATGTTCTAATCGAATGTCTGACA
>JAHDGV010001059.1 GCA_020631655.1 Chloroflexota bacterium
GGCATGACCCACGCGACTTTACCCTGATCGCATTTGGAGGCGGTGGCAGTATGCACGCTTGCGCCTTGGCGGCCGAACTGGGCATCAAAAAAGTGGTGATCCCCAATCATGCGGGGGTTTTCTCTGCGTGGGGGATGTTGCTGAGTGATTTGCGGCGTGACTATTTGCGCACGCAGGTGGTCGAAATGACGGCAGACGACGCGGCTCAACAGCTATCTGACGGCTTTGATGAATTAGAGGTTCAGGCCTTAAATGAATACGGGGCGGAAGACATTGACCGATCACGAGTGAGCTTTAAGCGATACGGCCGGTTCCGCTATCAAAACCAAGAGCATTCAACTGAAGTGTTGTTACCAGAAGGGGAAATTACAGCTGAGCAGATCGCAAAAATCGTTGAGGATTTCAACGAAGTCTACGAAAAAGAGTACACCTATCGGCTTGAGGCTCCGGTTGAATTGGTGACGTTCCATCTCATCGCCTATGCCGACATCGACAAGCTTAAACCGCAAAAGGCCAAAGTGACCAGTGGGGAGCTGTCGGCCGCAGTTAAAGGCCAACGGCAGGTTGATTTTCTTGAGGCTGGTGTGCATGAATCCACCATCTACAACGGAGATTTACTGGCTCCCGGCATGGTGTTTGATGGCCCGGCCGTGGTTGAAGAGGCTGAAACAACGGTGGTGATTCCACCTAGCCATACCTGCACCCTCGATGAATACAGAAACTATCAAATCACCCGAAATTAACCGGCAAACTGGAGAATAAAATGAGCAATCAACACGACCCAATTACTTTAGAAATTATCCAGAGTTCACTACAAGCGACGGCCGACGAGATGTTTGGCGCAATGCGGCGAACCGCGATGAGCGCCATCATTTATGAAGTCCTCGATATGGGAACCGGCATCACCGATAAACACGGGGAGATCGCCGGATCGGGGGCCGGTATTCCCGCCTTTATCGGTGTCCTTGATAAAACGGTGCAAAAATTGATCGAGAAATTTGATCAGCCGGGTGACATTGAGCCAGGAGACGTTTTCTTGACCAATGATCCGTACAACGGCGGTGTGACACATCTTAATGATATGGTGGTCGCCATGCCGGTTTTTGCAGGGGACGAAATTGTGGCATGGACGGCCAACATCGCCCACTGGAACG
>JAHDGV010001060.1 GCA_020631655.1 Chloroflexota bacterium
GCATTCCGGCCAGCCGTGGGGTACGGGCGACTCCGCCGCCGCCAGGGAGTAAGCCCAATCCAACTTCAGGGAAGCCAAACTTACTTTTATCGTTGTCAATCGCTACACGATAGTGGCAGCTTAAGGCGAGTTCCATCCCGCCACCGAGCGCTGTACCGTTTAGGGCGGCGACAACCGGTTTGCCCAACGTTTCTAATTTACGGAAGTGGCTTTTGAGCATTTCACTGCCGTCAAAAAAGCTTTGGGGATCATCGCTCACAAATGAGGTGTCGATGTCAGCCCCGGCTACCCAAATTTTAGGTTTGCCGGAGACGAGGATCACACCTGTGACGCTGTCGTCTGCGGCCGCTTTTTCTATTGCGGGGACAAATGCGTCGTAAAAAACGGTGTTCAGCACGTTGGCCGAACGGTCTGGCATGTCGATGGTCAGGGTGACAATGCCGTCGGAATCTTGTTCGTAATTAATAGCCATTTTTTTGATTTTGGATTTCTGATTGACGATTTACGATTCTGTCGCCATTCAAACCGCCTGTCGTGCTAGACAAGGTTTGAAATGGCAATCGTCCGAACGCTAGTTCGGGCATCGTAAATCCAAAATCGTCAATCGTAAATATCCTAGACTCGCTCAACGATGGTCGCAATGCCCATCCCGCCGCCAACACACAGGGTCACAAGACCGGTTTCACTGTCGGTCCGTTCGAGTTCATCGATGAGGGTGCCCAACAGCATCGCACCGGTTGCACCCAATGGATGCCCCATAGCGATCGCGCCGCCGTTGACGTTTACGTTTTCGGCCGAGTCGATCCCGAGGTCACGCATAAACCGCATCACCACAGAGGCGAACGCTTCGTTGACCTCAAACAGGTCGATGTCTTTGGCTTCCATCCCTGCCAATTTGAGCGCTTTGAGCGCAGCTGGCCCCGGGCCAGTGAGCATAATGGTAGGATCGGTTCCGACAAGTGCGGCCGAAACCACACGAGCGCGCGGCTTGAGCCCCAGCGCTTTTCCTTTTTCTTCGCTACCGACAAGAACAAGTGCGGCACCATCAACGATACCGGAAGAGTTTCCAGCCGTGTGGATATGGTTGATTTTTTCAACCTGTGGATATTTTTGTTGGGCCACAAAGTCGAATCCCATCTGCCCGGGCATTTCA
>JAHDGV010001061.1 GCA_020631655.1 Chloroflexota bacterium
AACTGACGATATTCGCGCAAGCGTCTGGCTAGCGCCTCGGCCGGATCTTCTTCGTCTTCTCCCTCAATCGCCACGGTTACTTCCGGTAACAAGGCTCTCGATTTGATGAGGACAAGCTGGGCACCGATCACCAAAAACTCCATCAGTGGTTCAATGCGTGACTGCTGCTTCATCTTCTCGACTTCTACCAAATATTGTTCAGCAACCTTTGAGAGCGAAATGGCCGTAATATCCATTTCGCTACGTTCAATTAGATGCAAGAGCAAGTCAAGCGGGCCTGAAAATGTGGGGAGTGTGATGTCTTGGATGGTCATTATTCGCTGTCAGCTGGCCTGTAAATGCAATAAACAAAGCCGTTCATTTGGATCAAGTTAGTCTGTTCATAGTTCTGCCCAATCGCAACCAGCACTTCTGGCGGGTAAAACTGAGCCCTAAAAATCACGGTGTCAAACGCCTGATCTTCTAACATTGTAACCATTTCTGTTTTATCGAGTAGTCCCGCAAGGTTTAAATTGCGTAATTGGGTGGGATTGGTTACTACTTCCCGGCCGACCCGCAGATTAAACCCAGCTTCTTCAGCAAAGGCCGGGGTGTCCCCCTTCAAAATTTCGGCCGCAATTTGCTCTCCGGCCAAACGATCCTCAACAGTAGGCGGACGGCCGATCAGCACAAAGGCATCATCAACATACGGTAGCGGCTCTGGCTCTCGATCTTCTGAACAGGAGGTTTGAGGTGCGACCCAAGTCACATCAGGGCGGCCGGTCATGCGGGCGATGGCACGGGTGAACTCACTGCCGGTTGGCATGTGAAACACCGTGTTAGCCTGCCACAAAAACAAAATCGGGATGAGAATTAGCAGGGCGGCATGGCCATTAATTGGCAATCGGCTGACCCAAGTGGGAGGATTGGTCTCTAATCGCTCTAACATGCGCGAGAAAGCAAGCCCGGTACAAATGATGCTGGCGGCAATCGTGGTCACAAAATAGCTTTCACCGGCACCCCACGTTCCGGCCGTGACGCTGTTCACGGCCGTGAGCACAAACCAAATCGCGTAGATCGACAATCGTTCAAAATAGAGCTGATAAACGGCGTACCCGGCCGCTACGAGCGTGATCATCATGTGCAGGCTAAACCACTGCCGATACAGCCCAA
>JAHDGV010000274.1:0-1640 GCA_020631655.1 Chloroflexota bacterium
TGCTAGTCGACAAAAACAATTACCACACATTTTTGCCCCTGCTGTATCAGGTCGCGGCAGCCGAGCTTGAGCCTGAACGGATCGCTCAGCCGGTGCGATATTTGATTCGTGATCAAGCCAATCTTAATTTTAGGATGGGAGCTGTCACGGCGATCACCCCGTCTGAAAAAACTGTTGCCGTTGACGGCGAATCGATCAGCTACGACTACTTGATTGTGGCACTGGGCAGTACCACCGCCTTTTTCGGCGTGCCGGGGGCCGAGGAACACTGCTTTACGCTTAAATCGATTGACGAAGGAATCGAAATGCGGAACCACATTTTGCGCACCATCGAAGCGGCCGCAAGCGAAGAAGACCCTGCTAAACAAGCTGAAATGCTGACCTTTGTGATTGTCGGTGGCGGAGCAACCGGTGTTGAATATGCAGGGGCTCTGGCCGAACTAATCTATCAACCGCTTGAAAAAGATTATCCACGCTTAGATTTAAAAAAGTTAGCCCGCGTCATTTTGATAGAGGCGGGGTCACAGCTATTAAGCGGAATCGATGAAGGGACGTACACGGCCGAGCGGCTGACAAAAATCGGGGTAGATGTGCGGCTCAACACCAAAGTCGCTTCGGTTGAAGCGGACCGGGTGAACTTAGCAGAAGGTGAGCCGGTTTTGGCAGACACCGTGCTGTGGGCGGCCGGGATTCAGGGTCAACCGGTGGTCAAATCGGCCGGGGTTGAGCTGACACGCGGCAGTCAGTTTGAAGTGCTTGAAACACTACAAAGTGAGGATTATCCTGAGATGTTTGTAGTGGGCGACCTCATCCGCTTTATGCAAGATGGCGAGCCATTGATCAATACGGCCCAAGTGGCAATGCAAAGTGGTGAAGTGGCGGCCGATAACATCATGGCCTTGATCAATGATAAGCCGTTAGGAAACTTCCGTTATTATGATAAAGGGATGATGGCAACCATCGGCCGAAATGCGGCGGTGGCCAACATCGGCGGCCGACATTTTACAGGCTTCTTTGCATGGCTCATCTGGCTGTTCATCCATCTATTTTTCCTAATCGGTTTTAGGAACAGAATAGGCGTCTTGACAAACTGGGCGTGGAATTATCTGTTTTACGAACGGGTTGTGCGACTGGTGATGCCGCTAGAATCAAGCAATCGGGCAGAGGCTCTGGCTACTGAGAAAGAAGTTGCTCACCGGCCAGCTTAACATCCACACGCTTCGCCTCAATCAGCAAACGCTCCGCATAAGATTCACTGTCTGCCACATAACCAATACAGGTTAGTAGCATAATCTTCTCGGGGTCATCTTGAAAAAGCAGATCTCCTTGAGTAGGTAGGATTCGCCGCATATGGGTCACCTCATAGATGTGAATCTCATCCCCCACGGTGTAGATGATTTCGCTCCCTTCTTTTAGTTTAGACAAGTGAGCAAACGGCCCTAAAAAACTCCACTCTGTACTCACATGACCGGCAAATACCATGCTCCGTCGGTCACCCGGCCGCTCTCCAGTCTGCCCCAATAGCCCAACTCCGCTACCCAGATCGTCCACGTCCCAACTGTTATTGGCAAACGGAATCAATTCAATTTTTTGTTCTAGCTTAATTTCAGGGATGGTAAGTTTACCAGCCACAAACGGCT
>JAHDGV010000274.1:1740-7057 GCA_020631655.1 Chloroflexota bacterium
AGCTTAATTTCAGGGATGGTAAGTTTACCAGCCACAAACGGCTGGCGACCCAGCGGCCGGTTATCCAGCGAACGCTCAACCGAAATCGATTGGGCATCAGCCACAGACTCAGCTGGGACAGGCGGCTGATCAACAAAAACAGATAAATCAGATCCCACTATGACTGGTTCAGGGTTTGATGGCAGAGAATCGGTAGTGATTTCATCTGCAGGTCGCTCTGAGGTTACCGGATTAAATTGGTCCTTACCCAACTCTTCCAGAGCGATTTCCGGCCCTAGCCCGGCCGGAGGAACAAAATCACTACCCGATTCCGGCTGTGGATCAGGCGGAGGCAACGCGGCCAAATCAGCCATCATCTTTTTGTCATGCCTCTGCGCAACATAAACATTGATGGCCGAATGCAAAACAAATACCCCCATAGCCAAAACCATCACCATCATTCCCATTGCGGCTGCCAACCAGAGAATAATTTTGCGAAATCTAAGCACAAAATCCCCGACGAGCTCAAGCAGATCGGGGAGGTTTTTGTGTGTCGGTTCGATCAACGCCCTACTCCTTGATCTCTCCAACCGCTCGGAACACGCCTCGCAAGGTAATAAATAGCCCGCCAACTGCCAAAAGGAGTAACCCATTAGCCATCAAAAGCGAACGCATTGTGCTACGTTCACCCAGCGAGGGAACCTCTGGAATTATTTCAACCGGAACCACCGTTGCGGTTGGTGGTGGCGGATTCGATTCGTTAGAAACCGCTGGCTGTGGCGTAGCGGTTGGTGGCACAGGGGTGGCCGTTGGTGGAACGGGAGTGGGAGGTATAGGTGTCGCGGTTGGTGGCACTGGAGTAGGCGGAACCGGCGTAGGGGTGATCCCTTGCCCGGCCGCAAACGTCGTGCGCGCGCTGCCCATCATCATCAACAATCCAACGGCTAAAACTGATATGGTTCGTATGATTGTGTTCATTGTTCTCTCTGTTGCGCCTATCTAACCCTATCTAGCGATCAGGGGTAGATAAACATCATAATCCTCATTCGGTGTGATAAATTCTAAAGTTGTCGCGGGATCGCCAAACAGCGTAAACGTATCCAGCAAATCTAAATGATCTGAGCGACTAAGAGCCAGCTCTGCCTTGCCAGCTAACGTGGCCGCACCCAACGTCTGGTTTGCTCCATAAGACCTGTGTGTGTGCGGTTCCAAATAAGTTTCTAAAAAGCCTTCAGCCAACACATCGTGTCCGGTTGAAACCCCAAGACCCGTTGACCCCCAAACACTAATCGCCCCGCCTGACCCATGACGCATGAGTGTTTCATCTAATCCATCAAAATCAGGATAGTGAAACGAGCCGGTGAAACAGCTCATTTGCATCACCATGGGCAGCTTGGAGCCGCTGTTTAATTCTTGCACAGTATCAATGTGGAACAGTTGCTCAGCCCCCCATTGATGAATGGAAGAATGCCCCATAAACATGACAAGTCCGGTGCCAGAGCTCCATGCGGTTTTGATCTGTTCGATCAGCGGAGTCGGGTCGGTCTGGTCGGTGGTTAAGAAGATCCTTTTGCTCTTCCACGGCGCCGGGAAAAACTGTTTGATGATCCCTTGAATCTGGGCCACAAAGTCGCCCGCATCGTCAGGATTGTCGGCCACAAAAGTAAACCGGCCGGACCAGTCCCCTTCTGGCCGTGTGGTTTCAAAATCAACGATTTTTGTCACCATCCCGCGCAACTCGGCCGAGTTGTTGGCTGGCAGGCGGCCGATCGCCATTTCCGGTAATCGATCATCGGGGCCGTCGAACGTCACAAAGCGATTATCGGCCGCTGTTTCACCCATCCAAGGATCAACATCGAGCAAAAATGGGGGAATCAAAACCGGTCCTGATTCAGCTAGATTTTTACGGGGATCATAATGACCATCCCCAACGAGCAAAACCATGCTTGGTTGCTCTTCCCAGCGTTCCCAGCCATCTTTCAAAAAGGCTTGAATCGCGGCCGGATTGGGTTCGCCGTGACCAAAGGTGTCAAATATCCGTTCAACCTCTTCCACTACAACCGTGTAGCGTTGATTTGTGCGATGAGCGATCAGCGGATCAAGGTCAGCCCGCAGGTCGGCCGGAACAATCATCACAATGTCACCACCTGCGGTTTGCTCGGTCAGTAGATCTTGGGCCATGTAGATTTCATTGGGTGATTGATAGGCAAGATTCTGCACAATCTGAAGCTGTTGCTCACCACCAGCCCCGATCTCAATTGTGTTGCCGTTTGTTGCAAAACCGGTTAAACGCACCGGAGCAGTGGCATCGGTCACGTCATACACGCGTACCCCGGCCGGTAGTTCAACACTTACTTCGTAACCGGCTGATGATGCCCCTGTTTGAACGTGGATTTGGTGCAAACCTGCAACTAGCTCGCCGCTTTTTTCGTGGGTGATGCTGGCCGCATCGAGCCAAACCCCATCAAGCAAGCCTCCCGTATCTTTTAGTTCAAGCTCGACCTTATTTGTAAGTGATAGCAATCCGGCCGGAATATCAAGCTCGGCCGTGTGAGCCGTTTTGCCATCCCAAACCACATCGTCTAAATAATTGCCGTTTAGGGTTACTGCCAAACGATGATCGTCTGGTCGTGTCAGTTCCGTATTGCCGATCAGATAGAGGGTCAAAGTTGCGGCCGCATTGGTTGCAGACGGGGTATCAATCTCGAACGAGGCGGTCTCTTTGTTTGGCCGTTTGAGGTCGAGCCACATCCAACGGTCCCCGTCGTGTCCGGCTGGCTGCTGCCCACACAAACAGTGGGGTGCATAGAACAGGTCTTGCTCAGCCCATACCGTTACGAATGGATAGGCAAAAGCTAATCCGCTTGGATCTGCCGACGCAGTGCCGATCTGTTGCCCTGACTCATCACCAACAACTAGACGAAACGCTTCGGCCGTGTGCCAGCGGCTGTGCTGACCGAGCGCATAGAACACAATCGATTCATTTGCTTCTAGCCGATCTGGATTTGATCCGCTCCCTTGAATTTCCCAGCTTAGCTCGGTATCAAGTGCAAATAGATTCCAATTGTTTATATCGGTTGAATCTACTGGAAAACCGGCCGCATCCAGCTGGCTGTAACTCACTTTTACCATGCCGGGTTCACCATCGGTTTTGATGATTGCGGTGCTTGGGTTGGCTTGTGCTGACCGTTTGGTGGTGCTCGGCCGGGCCGACTCAAGATGGGTTGGATTCACAACTTGATCTGCCAACATCTGCTCGAGCATGCTGGTTGAGCTAGAGCGTTGGTCGTCTGAGCCATCTGCCCTCACAAAATCAAGTTTTATGGTTGCAGTTTGCAGTACCTCAACCTCTGCTGAAACGGTGGGCCATGCGGCCGGTAAAACGGGGTGGATCGTAATGTTCCCCAAGCGAACTCCGGCCATTGTGCCGATCTCTTCAAACGTCACCCAAGTCGGCTTGTAAGCAAGATCGGCCGAGGCCGGTTCAAAATTGCCGCCAATGGGCAACGCTTGCTCATTGGTCAAAACCCCTACAGGTTTTGGCGCCAGCTCAAACGACTGATCCAGCATCATAGATTTGGAATCCCCGACTTGAACCGTTAGCCGGGGCGTTGCACCTGCCGGAATGGCGATGGGATAGCTCACCTGTGGCAGTTGTGGACGGCCGGGGGTTTGTGCCAGCGTTAGGCCAGCTCCGGCCGTGCCATCTTGTTGGATGGGGTTCGCAGGGGTCACCCAATCGATCACAACGCTAGATTCTGTGACTGTAACCTGAGTGGTTGAGCTACCGTAAGCCGCTTGCTGGGTGCTGATTAAAATCAACACCCCAAGCAAGCCGGTCAACCCGATAACGCGGTAAAAAGAAAACCGATGCATGTTAAGGGGTCCTAGTTATTGATGAATGGGAGGAACAACAGTTTGAAGCGAGAGACAACCACGCGTACCGGCCGTGGCTCGATGTTTGTGTCTTCGTCGTACTCCACATCAACCAACCAGTAGTAATAAGTGCCGTATTCGTCTACTTCGTCTTCAAACGTGTAGCTACTGCCTGCTACGGTCCCTTTTTCTATATTGGTTTCCACAAAGCCAATCGCTTGGTCTAAATTGATTGGATCCGGCATGATGGGTGAGGTTGTACGCAGAATGTAGAAGCCAAAGTTATCTACCTCGGCCGCCGTGTTCCATGTTAGCGTCACCGTTTTGTTGTCTGAACGGCCGTTAAAGCTGATCAGCGTAATCGCTGTTGGGGCTTCAATCGGATCATGGAAACCAAAGTCGATGGTTAGATCACTGTTTGGATCGTTGTCCCCATCGGCGGTTGGTTCATCGTTGGGCGACAAAACAATCGGTGGGCTGATAACGGGTTCACCCGGATTATTCTGGATTCCGTTATCGTCATTGTCTACGTTGTTGTCGCTGGTAGATGTGGGGTCACTGCTGGCCGGATATGCGGCCGGAGGATTTGGAATCGAGACAAAATAAGTGCCCGGCGGTAGATTCTCAAAGAGGTAGTTGCCGTTGCTGTCAGTGATTGTCGTAGCAATTACATTGCCGTCTTCATCAAGCAGTTGAACAACAACCCCTCCAATTCCAAACTCACCGTCTTGGGGTTCAAACAGCCCATCATTATCACTATCAACAAAAACTAAGTTCCCGATTGAGACTAGCGGGCCGGGATCAACGTCTGCATAGTCGCTGTCATCTTCATCTTCGGTCCGTTCGTCATACGGTTCGTCATCATGGTCGATATCATCGTGGTTGATAACAGGATCAGAACCGGTTTGGCCGTCAGCATCGTTATCACCCGGATCAGAGTCAGTATCGCTGGTTCCCGTGTCATCTGACGAGTCGGTTTCAATTTCGGCCCAGTTGCGGAACGGTGCCTGACCGACATCATCCACCCGGAGCTGAACAATTAAATCGGTTGTCTCACCCGGAGCGAGATCACCGCTAAAGGTACAAATAAATTGGTTCACTTCACCCGTGATTGGTCCGCAGTCCCAGTCTGTGCCCACGGCCGTCACAAAACTCATCCCCTCAGGAACAGTTTCTTTAACCGTAAAGTCTCCCGAGTTCACATCACCCTGATTGGCAACGGTAATCGTAAAATCGACCACATCCCCATTCGCCACCTGTGAAGGTTGGCCGGGATTAACGATCTTGATCAGTGCCAAGTCATACTCAGCAAAGAAACCAGCATCTACGTCTGGCACACTTTCACCCGGGTTACCTGTATCGACAGTTACGCCCGGAAGCGGGTTACCGCCAATTGTTAGGCCGGTATCTGGGGCGATATCTGAATCGTTCTCATCGTTCCCTTCAGGGCTGTCGGTAAGTG
>JAHDGV010001062.1 GCA_020631655.1 Chloroflexota bacterium
TCATCGCCCCGTTCAATGCGCCGTTTATGTTGGGCACCTGGAAGGTTGGCCCTGCGCTGGCGGCCGGGAACACGGTGGTGCTCAAACCGGCCGAATGGACCCCGCTGACGTCTTCGCTTTTGGCCGATTTTGCCCATGAAGCTGGATTGCCACCCGGCGTGTTCAACGTTGTTCAAGGGTACGGCGAAGTGGTAGGTGACGCGCTGGTCAAAAACCCAGATGTTGCTCGCATCTCGTTTACCGGATCGCCCGAAACGGCCCGCATTATCGGGGCCAACGCGGCTAAAAATTTAACACCCTGCAGCTTTGAGCTGGGGGGCAAATCACCCCTCATCGTGTTTGATGATGCTGACAAAGAGTTGGCCCTCGACAACATGGTCGAGCAGTATGACAACTGCGGTCAGGTTTGTTTGGCAGGCACTCGCATTTTGGTGCAAGAATCAATTGCAGATGAAATGCTGGAGCGAATGGTTGAGCGAGCGGCTACCTTGAAAGTCGACACTCCGATGGATTTCGAGACAGACGTGGGACCACTTATCCATCCAGAGCATTTTGCCAAAGTTGACGGGATGGTTCAGCAGGCTGTGGCTGATGGAGCTACGCTGGTGTACGGTGGTAAACCGCACGAAAAAGGTGGGCTTTTTTACGAACCAACCTTATTTAAAGATGTAGATAACAGTTCCCAAATGTGGACCGATGAGGTGTTCGGCCCTGTTCTGGTCTTTGACACCTTCAAGGATGAGGCTGAAGCGATCTCGAAAGCGAACAGCACTGAATATGGGTTGGCCGCGATCATTTTCACGCAAGACGAGGCGCGGGCAGAGCGGGTAACTCACGGCGTTTCGGCCGGTTTAGTCTGGGTCAACTGCTTCTATGTGCGTGATCTAGATCAGCCATTTGGCGGTACAAAAAACTCTGGTGTCGGCCGTGAAGGTGGCATCTGGAGTTTTGACTTTTTTAGCGATATTAAGAATGTTTCAACGCGGAAGGATACCTTCCGCGTAGGTCAGTAGGGATGAAAGGAATGGGCTGGCAATTTGACTCTGAAGAAAATATTTCCATCCCATTCCTTACATCCTTACATCCCCGGCGTGCCAATATTTCCATGCCACGGGTGTAAGGGACCGGTCGCAAATAGATTCGAAGAACAC
>JAHDGV010001063.1 GCA_020631655.1 Chloroflexota bacterium
CGACCCGTGATGGAGAGCGGCTTTCAGACCTCGATTTCAAAAACTTCTTTACCCTGCTTGTCGCGGCCGGGAACGACACGACTCGCTACACAATGGCGGCCGGGATGCAGGCATTGCTCAACAATCCTGATCAGCTAGAGCTACTGCGCGAGCGGCCGGAACTGATCGAATCAGCCACCGAAGAAATGCTCCGTTGGGGGAGCGTCACCATGCATTTTCGTCGCACGCTCACCCAAGATTATGAGATGGGTGGCAAAACGTTGAAGGCGGGTGACAGAGCGGTGCTTTGGTATATCTCTGGGGATTTTGATGAGCGTCAGTTCGCCGATCCATTTAAATTCGACGTCACCCGTACCCCAAATGAGCATCTGGCATTTGGGCTGAAATCACCCCACAAATGTTTGGGCGAACATCTGGCCCGCTGGGAGATTCGTATCTTGTTTGAAGAGTTGATCCCCCGCATCAAAAGTATCCAATCTAACGGCCCGATTGACCTGCTTCGGTCAAACTTCATCACCGGTATTAAACATCTGCCGGTAAAAGTTGAATGGGCTTAATGCTGTCGTGGGATGAATCCCACTGCTAAGAAATGAAGCCTGATCAATCAGGCTAGAACAAACAAAATTTTATGATTCAGATTGATGAATTCTCAATCTCTCCCGATCACTATATCAACGGAGAGCGCGTATCTTCTGAAGAGAAGATGATGGACCACAGCCCGATAGACGGCCGGGAATTGGGACTTGTCTCAGTTGGTGGGCAGAAAGAGGCGGATATGGCGATTGCGGCCGCAAAAGCGGCGTTCCCTGCTTGGGCCGCGCTTGGCCCAGAAGGCCGTCTCCCCTATTTGGAGCGCTTGGGCCACATCATTGAAGAAAATGTGGATGCGCTGGCAAAAGTTGAAACGAACGATAACGGGTCGCTGTATGAAGCGAGCCTGTTGCGGGTGATGAAACGAGGCGGCCACAATATCGAATGGTTCGCTAAATACGCCGTTGATCGCCTGCCGGAACATGCGGTTGAGTGGGAAACGGCCCGCCATAATGCAAAACATCAGGTTGTGTATAACCCATCTGGCGTGGCGGTCGTCATCGCCCCGTTCAATGCGCCGTTTATGTTGGGCACCTGGAAGGTTGGCCCTGCACTGGCGG
>JAHDGV010001064.1 GCA_020631655.1 Chloroflexota bacterium
TCACTTGCGGCCGAACTCGCCCCGAAAATCCGCATCAACGCCATCGCCCCATCGCTGACCAAAACCCCGCTGGCGGCCGGACTTGTAAAAAGCGACGCGGCCGAGAAATCGCTGGCTGACCTGCACCCGATGGGCCGACTGGGCGAAGCCAGCGACATCGCCAGCCTAACCAGCTTCTTGCTTTCAGACGAAGCGGGCTGGATCACGGGGCAAACGTTTGGGGTCGACGGCGGCCGGAGCACATTGCGCTAAAAAAAATATAGAAAAGAGACAAAGAGAAGAGAGGTAATCATGCAAACAACCCAATCAACTGAAAGAAAAACGATTCAAGTCAACCGCTTTTTTATGGCGGTCATCCTGTTATTCACGCTAGCCGCCCTTACCGCCTGCGGTGGCGCAGAGGTCGAAACTGGCCCCGCAACCCATCCGGTGTTTGGGGAAGTGCCAACCGGCCCCATCACCTTTGAGCATGACGGAGTGCAAAGGGAATATCTACTCCACATCCCAGACTCTGCCGGTGAGAATTCACCCCTTGTGATCTCTTTGCACAACTATGGGGCAACCGCGGCCGAATATCGTGATGAAGTCAAGCTCGACCCAGTAGCCAATCGGAACGATTTCATTATCGCCTATCCACAAGGGACCCAAGACCAAACCGGTAGCAGTTTTTTCAACCCGGGCTACAACGTGTTTACAGCAGAATCGGTTGATGATGTTGGGTTTGTGACTGAGCTAGCCCTACATCTGCAAGAAACGTATAGCGCAGACAGCGAACGCACCTTTGCGGCCGGATTTGCCAATGGGGGCAGTATGAGCCACTCGCTGGCGTGCCAACGGCCGGATGTGTTTAAAGGCTTTATCTCTGTGGCCGGGGTGTTGCTCGATGGCGTTACAGCAGGCTGTGACGGCCCATCACCCGTTCCTGGGCTAATCATCCACGGGGATTCAGACGGCTTAGGTCCCTATCAGTCGGCCGTAGATGCGGCCGAGTTTTGGCAAAGCAACAACGGCTGTGGCGAAACCAACACCGACACGATTGTTGACGAAAACAATGCGGACGAACCTCCAGTTGAAGTCATCAAATATCAATCCTGCACCGATGGAGCTGATGTTTGGTTTTACACGGTGAAAGAATACGATCACGGCTGGCC
>JAHDGV010001065.1 GCA_020631655.1 Chloroflexota bacterium
GCCATGCCACGCGCGGCCGGATATTTGTGGAACCGCCGCATGATGATCCATGTCAACTGTCGAGGCTACGCGGTTGCCCAATACATGAATCCAGAGCCATCAAAATACATGCATGCGCCCAACTTGGAAGCCAAAACGTTTATCCAGCCGGAACAGCCATACTATGCACATCATCCCGGCCGATTTTTCTACATCAAGGATGAGGAGACAGGCGAGCTATTTTCTGCACCGTACGAACCGGTGCGCCAAACGCACGACAGCTTTCGCTTTTCAGTCGGCAAATCAGACATCAAATGGGTGATCGAACATTTGGGGATCTTGGTTGAGATGGAGCTAGGCTTACCCACAGATGATGTGGTTGAACTATGGAAGCTCACCGTCAAAAATATTTCCGGCCGGCCGCGCAAACTCAGCGTTTATCCCTATTTCCCATTTGGCTACATGAGCTGGATGAACCAATCGGCCGAGTTTCGGGCCGATCTTGGCGGCATCGTAGCCAACAGCGTAGCACCTTACCAAAAAGTAGCCGACTGGCTGGCCAAAGGGCAGTTTTACAAAGACAAAACCTTCTTTTTGGCCGATCAAAAACCAGATGCCTTTGAGTGCAATCGAGAACAGTTTGAAGGAGAAGGCGGGTTGCACAACCCATCCGGGATTCAACAACCAACGTTGAGCAATGGGGATGCCATCTATGAAACACCGGTGGCCGCAATGCAGTACAAGCTAGAACTGGCGGCCGACCAATCAGCCAGCTACCGCTTTTTGCTGGGACCAGCGTTTGACGATGCAGAGATCGCCAGCAAACGTGATTTGTATTTTGGCGACAGCGAGTTTGAGCAGACAACGGCCGATTATGCGGCCCACATCGCCCAAGGACGTGGCGCGATCCAGATTGAAACGCCGGACAGTCATCTAGACCAGTTTGTAAACCATTGGCTACCGCGCCAAGTCTTTTACTTGGGGGATGTGAACCGGCTCACCACCGATCCACAAACGCGCAATTATTTGCAAGACAACATGGGGATGAGCTACATCAATCCGGCCGTGACTCGCAAGGCGTTTTTACACGCCCTCAGCCAGCAAGAAGCCTCGGGCGCCATGCCAGACGGCATCCGGCTAACCGAAGAGGCAGAGCTGAAATACATCAATCA
>JAHDGV010000275.1 GCA_020631655.1 Chloroflexota bacterium
TAGTAATTGGATTCTTTTTGAATATTCTCAGGAAAGCGAGAACGTACTTCGACAAGCTCAGCACTCCCTGCAGAAGAAAGATCTATTTTTGTCTCGATGATCCAAATTAAGCCGTTGAAAGCCGAAGACGTGCCTGCCATAACGCAGATTGAAGCTGTCAGTCGGCCGACGCCGTGGAGTGAAAAGCAGTTTTTGGACGAGCTGAATAACTCAAATAGCGATCCGGCCGTTTTATGGGAAACCGGTCAAATCATCGGCTACATAATTCCGTGGATGGTTGCAGGTGAAATCCAGATCCAAAATATTGTGGTGGCACCAACACACAGAAAACGGGGATTGGGAGAGCTGTTGTTTAATGTGGCTTTGGGCCGGGGGCTTGAGCAAGGGTGTTCGGCCGGGTATCTGGAAGTACGGGAGTCGAATAAACCGGCTATCGGTTTGTACCAAAAATACCAGTTTCAGATGGCCGGACGGCGTGAAGGATATTATCGGGATGGGGAAAATGCACTGCTGATGAACCTTGGCCCGTTTGAGTCAGCGGCCGAGCAAGAGACTTATCAACGTCTAATCGAAAATCGAGCCAATTTACTACAAAAAAAGATCAAATTTGAGATCGTTGTATAACTTCTGACTCGAGAAAAAAGCAACAGTTGAAGCCTAAATTACAGCTTGAGAGTGCCTTCAGTTACCCCTTTAATGCAACGTACATGACGCGCTAGGAAATTGGTCCCGTTAGAATGCTTCGTAAGGTCGCCCGTATGAATTCGTAAGCACACTTGAACCACATCGTACGATATGACGTATTTTTCTGCGGTGGACTCGGGGAAATTTTATTTTTTATACCCTTCCCTGACTGGCGGATTCATTGCATATACGTAACTGTAAAGTTATGCATCTAGTTTAAAAACGGCGGGTACCTGTGCTCGTGCACTACCTGCTGTTGATAGCTATCGTGGCGATTCATCAACTACTTTCCAAACAGCTCACCGGCCTGAATATTGATCCCACAACTCCTCCTGACCGAGAGCAATGGGCTCAGTTAATGTCGACACTGAGCGAAACTTATGCGCAGGCAGACGTAACAAACCAAGGTTTGCAGACGAATGCCCAAAATCTATCAAAACGGATAGAGACTAAACTGTTGCCCGGGACCGATAATCGCGATCTATTGGGCACTGTTTTTGAAACGATGGGTGATGGCTTATGCACGCTAAACAAAGACGGCCAGCTTTTGTTGATGAATCCTGTGGCAGAAAAAATGCTGGGGTGGAATCAAAACGAGCTGAGTGGTGAATATGTTTTAGACGCTATTTATCCGCTTGATTCAAGTCCGCTCTCCCCAACTCAAAAACTCTTTCGTAAATTACAGCGTCACAACGAACTGGATTTTCCAGAAGCGATTTTCAGAAGCCGCAAAGGGCATATCCTGAACGTCTCGTTTTCACTGACAGCGATCACGCATCGCGGTCAGTTTGCGGGTGCAGTTTTGGTTTTCAGGGATATTTCGGCCGCGCTTGATGTTCAAACTGAGCTAACCCATCAGTTAGAAGAAACGCTCCTGCTCAATAAAATTATTGAAGCACTGACCTCTACGCTCGACATCAACGAGATTTTGGAGACCCTGTGTGCAGAGCTGTGCAACTATCTAGATTTACCACATGCGGCGTTTGCGCTGGTTGAAAAACCGACCAACAAAATGAAAATTGTGGCTGAATTTATCGCTGATGGGGGGCCATCGGCCATCGGCCAAGTAATCACGGTTAACGACACAAAAACACGAAATGAGGTCTTCAAGACCCACAAAACGCTCTATAACACCGGCAAACAAGATATGAAAGATGCCGGGCTAAAAGAGTTTGATTTACAGCGTGGGACGGTCTCGTTAATGATTGTGCCGATTTTGGTCCGGAGCAAGGTGGTAGGGACCTTGGGCTTAAATGCGAACCAACCCCGTTACTTTGCTGACAGTGATGTGGGCTTGGTGCAAAAAATCGCGGCCGCGGCCGGCCGAGCTTTAGAAAACGCCGTCCTGTACAAAAATCTAAAGCGAGAACTGCTCCAAAAAGAAAAGGCTCAACGAGAGCTCGAATCTGCTCGGGACGAAGCCCAATACGCAAACAGATTTAAATCTGAGCTGTTGGCCAAAGTTAGCCATGAGCTACGCACCCCATTGTCATCGATTATCGGGTTTACCGAAATGCTTGACATGGGTGTGTATGGCAAATTAGAAGGGGATCAAGGCAACGTCGTTTCGCAGATTCTCCAGTCAGGCGAATATCTAATCACCTTGGTCAACGATCTTCTCGATATATCCCGTTTGGACATGGGTAAATTGGTGCTCACCAACGTGTCGTTTGAGATTCAAAGCCTCATCGACCGAATTGAGCGAGACATGCGCCGGGCGGCGCTCAAGAAAGGGCTCAACATGCGAATTTTTGTTGACTCTTCGTTCCCTAAAGTTTTAAAAGGTGATATTGATCGCCTGAATCAGATCTTGAACAATCTGATCGATAATGCAATTAAGTACACAGACTCTGGCAATGTAGATGTTGCTATCAAGCTAGAGAATGCGAAATCATGGTCAATCTCTGTACGAGATACAGGGGTTGGGATTCCGTATGAAGTTCAGGAAAAAATATTCGACCATTTTCATCAAGGAGTTATCCAGAATTATCAGAGCTCTAAAAATGGATTTGGCTTGGGGTTAGCGATTGTAAAACAACTTGTAGAACTGATGAATGGTGAGGTCACAGTAGAGAGCGCACCGGAGAAAGGCAGTATTTTTAAGGTGACATTTCCACTGCGTTTACCAAACGTAACCGTGCCTCTTAATACCGACGTTCCAAACTCTCATCGAGTCACTTCATAAAACCTTATTAATTTTTATTTATTATTTTTCGAAATTTGGAACATTTTTTGAACTTTTACGTTTAATAGTATGTGGCAAATTGAAATAGGGTTCGACGAAGTTGATTAGATCGGGAATACAAGCAGGTCTGTTTTTGCAGATTTGGCTGTTTTTCTGAGAGCAAAGAATGTTGTTATTAGATAGTCAAACTTATGGAAAGACCTATGACAAACATAATTGAACACAATGAGCCGATTGTGCCACACGCGATCATTGTCGAGGATGAAGAATCTCTCTCTACGATTTTTCGCAAGGCGATTAACATGGCCGGGTACTCGGTAGAAGTTTTCTCTAACGGACAGGATGCTTTAAATCGATTAGAAGATTTCATCCCCAATCTGTTATTGCTAGACTTGCACTTACCTCAGGTCATGGGGGACGAAATAATCGATACGATTAGAGAAAATCCAGCTTTTAATGACACACGCATTATCTTGGCAACGGCCGATGCTCGGTTTGGTAGCCACATTGAAAGCAAAGCGGATTTAGTTTTAATCAAACCGATTCGGTTTAGTACGCTAAAAAGACTTGCGGCCAGACTTAAGCCCTTGACTTTGCACTAAGCTTTTCAGTATTATTTAGATAGTTAGTTTTTATTCAACATTTATTTATATTATCCCTTAAGGCCCCGCGAAAAGCGGGGTCTTTTTTTTGCCTAGATTTAGGGTGAAAAGAAATCGAGTTTACATGACATAATGTTGTGATTCTGCTACACTGACCCGGTGATGGTTGAATCCGCTGATCGGCCGAATGAGGCCCCCTCTGAACGGAAAAAGAATATCCAATCTCGTCTAACCTACCTCGGCCGACGATTCCCTCCGTTGCGCTGGCTGGGTCTGCTGTTCTATCCAATTTGGTGGTTGTTGAGCAAAATAGGAGACGTTTTTTTCGCAAGCGGCCGCAAGCGCAAGCTGAACAAGCGGCGCAGACGATCAAAAATCGCCGTTCGCCGCGCCCGGATTCGGACATGGCTAGCCAGACGATCACCACCCCCCAATGCCCACGTGGCGTTCGCCATCCCAAAAAACGAGCCTGAGCCAGAAGAGCCTGTATCCGGCCGATTTAGTCGTTTGGTTACATTGACTGCATTAAGCAGTGTGGCCGTGCTAGCCCTCGCTGTGGTTTATCTACTACAGGCGCCACCTGAAACGGCTGATCCTGCCCAAACTCCGGCTGGTGATCAAGATGCGGCCGCTGCCGTGATTGATTCAACTGAAACGGCCGTGCCCACCTTACAGCCTACGGCTACACAAATCCCAACTGCCGTGCCAACCCCAACTGAAATTGTGATTGAGCTACGCCAAAACATTGGTATTGACCCGCTGGCAGGGGGAGGATCGATTGTTTATGCCCTGCACCAAAATGGGAATACCGACTTGTATGCGCTCAACATCGGTGAAAGTGAGCAGATACGGCTGACCAACGACAGCGCTGTGGACGAAGCCCCCGCTTGGTCTCCTGATGGGCGACGTATCGCCTTTACCTCGTCACGTAGTGGGAACGATGATATTTATATTTTAGAGCTACAAAGCGGGGAAGTTAGCCAAATCACGACGCAGGCTGGGTACGACGGCCAGCCGTCATGGTCACCTGATGGGGAGTGGCTGGTTTATGAATCGTACCAAGACAGCAACCTAGACATTTACATTGTGCGGGTCGATTTGAGCCAAGATCCGATCCGATTGACGGAAAATCCCGGCCCTGACATGGCCCCGCACTGGTCACCCAGCACGCGCGAAATTGTGTGGAGCGGAATGCGTGACAATCAGTTTGATATTTGGCTGATGTCTCTTGATTCTGTGGGGGACAGCCGCGCGGTGAATCTGACCCAATCGGCCGGGATTGACGAAGCCAATCCCAGCTTTAATTTGGAGAGTACCCGCTTAACGTGGAGCGGCCGGGCAAAGGGTGATAGTAGTAACCAGATCATGATGGGAGAATTCGGCGAGGATCGCGGGCAAATTTCGGCCGTTTTGGTTGGCGAAGGGGTAGATCCTGCATGGTCACCGGCCGGTGATACGCTGGTTTGGGGCTCGAAACTTCAGGGGCAAGGAGTGCTACAAGTTGGGGCAGTCAACAGCTTTGGCGTTGTGCCACAAAGCTTTTTGCAGGATGGGGAGGTCAGTGGGTCTGATTGGGCCGGTGTGAGCCTAGCCGCACAATCGGCCGGATGGTTACGGGATGTGAATCAGGCTGGTTCAGTGGCTTTGTTTACCGAAACGATTGAAGAGGTTGAGCCAGAAGCTGAGGAAGTGACGGATACAGAGTCGGCAGTTGGGGATTCTGAAGACGGGGAAGCGGCGGCCGACCAGATTGAGACACCTAATCCCGCCCCAGTAACTCTGCGCCGGGTGCTTGCAAACGATGATCTAGGTGTGCTGAGCGATAGCGTAGACCAATCCTTTCTAGCATTGCGCTCGCGGGTTGAATTTGAGACCGGCGTCGATTTGCTGGGTGACATCGAGCGGATGTTTGTACCGATAAATGCGGCAACACAGCCGGGTGAAGGGTATGAAACGTGGCATCGGGCTGGGCGAGCGTTTGATATAAATAATGAACTTGCGTTGGGCTTTTCACCCATCCTTGAAATTGTTAGGCGAGACGATCAAGATCAAACGAGTTGGGAAGTTTTTGTGCTGGCTGACAAGCAGGATGGTACTCAGGGACGGCCGTTGACCGAATTTCCCTGGGATTTTAGGTCTCGTTTTGGGGAGAATCCGGTAGACTATGATGAAGGGGGTCGTTTAAAAGATGAGATTCCCAGCGGGTACTATGTTAGCCTGACAGAATTGGCGCGGGATTATGGGTGGGAACCGGTTCCTTCTGATCGGAACTGGCGGACGTTTTATCCTGGAGTTCGTTTTTGGCAGTTCGAAAAGCGAGATGGTCTGAGTTGGGAAGAAGCAATGCTCGAAATTTATAATGCTGATCAACTCGAAAGTCGCTAAGCAACAGTTACTAAATATTTTGGCGGGGAGAAGCCGAACCGGCACTGTGTCGGCCGATATGTTGCCCTACTTGACCGGCTGGTTGGTAAAAGCGAAATTAGGAGCCGCACTCTACGAAATTTTGGGGAATGATTTTCCTGATGCCAAAGCCAATCTGCAGGGGATTTACTACACACACGTCTATCGTGACACGGTGCAGAAAAAAGTGTTCTTGCAGATCGCTGAGGAGCTAAACTCGGCTGAAACTGAGATCGTTTTGCTCAAAGGGAGCGCCATCGCCCCATTGGCGTGGGATGAGTCATTTTTACGCTACAAGGCTGACGTCGATTTTTTGGTACGCCGCCCAACGATGCACACGGTTCATGACATCCTGCACCGTATGGAGTTCAGATATAAAAAGCCGGACAAAGTAAAAAAACACTTTTCAGATTTGCCACCAACCAACAAAGAGGGGCAGATCGAAATGGTTTCTCCTACAGTTGATCGGGTGCAGATCGAGGCCCACACGGAGATTTTTGTGGGGCATGTGCAACGGCTGACCAATCGGCGGATTGAAGAGGATATCTGGGAACGAAAAGTTCCGGCCGACATGAACATTTTGCCGGCCGGTGGGGATGAGGAGTCTCGTTTTTGGCGGTTGAGCAACGAAGACCTTGTGTTGCACACGATGATTCACACCGCCATCAACCATCAGTTCGACCCCAACACATTGCGCAATATGGTCGATGTGTTGCGTCTGAACGATCGGCTCGACATTGATTGGGGCGTTGTGTACGAACGAGTCGTTTGGATGCGAACTAAAACGGCCGTTTGGCTATTTTTACAGCTGATGCAAGAGATATTTGGTGATTTGCCAAAAGAGATGGAGCAGGTGCGACAAAAGCTTGAGCCGGGCATGTTGCGGCGTAATTTGATCAATAACCTAATCAATGGAGATAAGGTTTTAAATCTCTACAATATTTTGCTGTCGAATAAGCGGTTTTCGTTGCTGTTGCTACAAATTGACCGGCCGATTGATATGCTGAAAGTATTGGTCCGGCTCCCGTGGCTAATGGGGGATTAAGACATGTTTCGTGATGGAAAGAACGTGGTGCGCGTAATAACCTTAGTTTGGAGTTTTAAAATAGGTCCGGACTCCCTGTCATTTGGCCCAATGAACTGACGCCTTGCCAGGAATAACAGGCCAATGACTGGGAGTT
>JAHDGV010001066.1 GCA_020631655.1 Chloroflexota bacterium
GGCATCGCTGAAAAAGCGGCCGACACTTATGAATTTAGCATCGACAAAGTAGCCACCCTGTTCAAAAACAAATCTCTGAATTTGATGCTGGCAGATAAATTCCTAATCGGAACCGTGACCCTATTTACCTTTTTACCCACGTTTTTAGCAGACTTCCGGGGAATTCCGGTTGCTGAAGGATCGCTGGTTGTGGGAGCGTTAGCCGGTGGTTTGGGGATCGGCCGATTTGCGGCCGGAGCGCTCAGCACCCGCATCGGAGACGGCAACGGCCGGATCAATGCCCGCTCCATCATCTACCATGTGGCACTCACACTCAGCTTTGTCTTCTTAGTCATTTCGCTTGCAATAGATTTTGGCACCGACATCGGCCCCTATGCGCTAGTAAACTTGTTACTTGGGTTTACTCTTGCGTTTGACAATCCGATTATGCATCCGATGATCGCCCGCATCACCACCCCCGAATTGCGGAGCACGGCGTATGGTTTGTGGCAGTCTGGTTCTGAGCGGCTGGGCGACGTTGTGTTTACTCTACTCGTTGGCTTGCTAACCGTCTCAGTCGGGCTAGATGTCGTATTACTTTACCTGGTCTGCGGCCTAGTTCTGATTCGCATTTTCATTTGGTTCATTATCTATCGCACCTATGGGAATGATGTGGCTCATAACGATGCGATTTTGGCACAGCGTCGAGCTGAATTGAAGTAAACCATCAATAGACTTCGGAAGTTTCAATATTTGGCCTAAAAGACAGATTGATTCATTAAAAAACTTCCGAAGTCTTTACCAAGGGAGCAGGAGGAAAAATGGAACTGGATAGAGATCAATTACAAAAAGATATTTTGGCCATGTACGCCCGCGAGATCAGCGAGCTGGGCGAAGACGGAACTCGAGATCATTTAGAACGTGGCATAGCACTGAGCCAAGAGCACAAGCTGGGCGATCTGCTCGCCAACAACGGGATGCTGGTTTTCCCCCATATCTCGGTGCACGATTGTGGCTACCAGCAGGCGGCTGTGGCCCATGCGGCGCTTGAAAGCGGTGCTGACCGTGTGGTGGTGATTAGTGTGCTACACGCCTTTACGCATGAAATGGAAATGGCTCGCCGTGCAGTGGCGGCCGGTGAGAAACCATCTGCCCAACCGTTTTACGGCAT
>JAHDGV010001067.1 GCA_020631655.1 Chloroflexota bacterium
GGCCGCCGATGCCGTTTGATATGGGCAATGCTGACTTTTTGCTTGAGACGATGGAGAAAGTGTTGCGAGAGAATTTTTAGGATTACCCACCATGTCTTCAAAAAAGATTCCCGACTCGTTTGTCAAAATCCTTAAGCATCTTGATGAGGCTCCCCCGGCCGAAAAAGAGTCATGCGAAGGAGCAAACATTGAAAAAATCGAGGGTGGCCGCAACAACCTGATTTATCGAGTTCAGCATGAAGGGCTTGATGTTGCGGTCAAATTTACCATCAGGGATGAGCGGAATCGGGCAAGACGGGAGTATGTTGCATTATCGGCGTTGCATTCCGCTGGAATAGATGTGGCACCACAGGCCTTATGGTTGGATGAAACAAGTTATCAGCAACCGGTTGTGGTACAAAGTTGGATTGAAGGTCAAACTCTTGACGATATTCCGGCTGACAGGGTCGTGTGGAGCCAATTAGTGGGGCATTTTGTTGCAGTTCATGCTTTAAAACAATCACCGGAATTCGATCAGGTTCCTGATGCAGTTCTTGGATTTCAAAGTGGGGCACACGGCAAAAAATTGGTGCTTAATTTTGCAGACATGATTCCAGAGCAAGCTCGGCCGCCAAACGTTCAGCCGTTGCTTCGCTGGTTTGTAGGTTGGACCCCACCCAGCTTCCCACCAGCACAGCTTTCTCTCTGTCGCTCAGATGCCAATTGGCGCAATTTTATCCAACAGCAGGATCAGCTTTTGTCTGTGGATTGGGAAAACAGCGGATGGGGAGATCCCGCATTTGAGATCGCTGATCTCATCACCCATCCGGCATATGAAGGGGTTGGGCAAAGTGATTGGGAGTTTGTCGTCGATCAATATGCGGCGCTTTCTAACGATGCGACAGCTCAAGTTCGCATCAAAACATACACCATAGAAATGTTGATGTGGTGGGTCATCCGTTGGGCCAGATACTTATATGAAATACCCTTGGGTTTGGATCAACGTTTAGCCAAACGATCTGACGATTGGAAGCCGCATACTGAGCGAAAACTTGCTTTAGAGGTTGAACGCTTAGAAAGAACTATCGCCAACCTGTAAATCCACACAAAATTAGCGCACGGCCGGTAGGTAAACCTGAAACTCTGTCGGGATAACAATCGGCGTTACTTC
>JAHDGV010000276.1 GCA_020631655.1 Chloroflexota bacterium
CCGGCCGGGGGGATAGGCATGATGGAGATGTTGCTCGTTGATGATACGATGTATCAGCTTATTTATCTCGGCCCCGGTGACGATTATGATTTTGATAACGAAGCTTGGTTCTTAACATCATTTGCTCTAACAAATGTAGACTAGGCTTCCATTGAAAAGGCAAAAGACCTGAGTGACAGACACATCTGCCGCTCAGGTCTTTTTTATTTACGATATAGTAAGAAGGTTTAATTGAGGTTGTGCAACCTAAGCAGCATCCAACATTTTTCGCAAACGGCTAGTCGTAATTTTCAGCACTTGCACGGCAAAATGCGGTGTTGCATGGACATAATTCTCAAATGCATCTTGATCCAATGACACCAAAGTTGAATCAGTGCGGGAAACTGCTGATGCACTACGGGGTGAGTCATCTACCAGCGCCATCTCACCAAAAATATCCCCTTCTACCAGAGACTCGATGACTTCACCATTTAGGACAATATCAACGATTCCAGATTTAATGATGTACACAAGGTTGGGTATGTCCCCTTGCCTAAAAATTGTTTCTCCTGCCTCAAATGCGCTGTTGGGACGCGTGTACTCAAAAATAGTGATCTTATTCATTCAGGTTTCCTTAAGAACGTGATTTAAATACCCTAAACGGGCACCTTGTAACTGCTTCAACCAATTCTAGATGCTACTTGATCAAATGTTGTTAATTATCTTACTTAGACTGTCCGAATAAAATCGACTGACAGTCCTAATCATGCAAATTGAGAAATTAAGCAGTGTGCCCTTGATACCAACAGGAATGAACTTATGTAGACAGGATCGGTTCTCCTAAGATTGCTTTATCTGGTGTCACGCCCAATCCCGGCCGGTCACTGGGCTGGAGCCTCGCATTTTTCCGCAACGGACCATCCGGCGCGACGTGGGGTGTTACGTAGCCGGAGAGATCACAGGCGTTCATCACATACTTCTCTGGTGTCGAGACCGCCATGTGGGCCACGGCCGCCGTTGTGATGTCCGATCCCCACGTGCATTCGATCACCATCATCACCCCCAGCTTGGCACACAAATCACGCGCTTGGCGGATGGCGGTGACCCCACCAAACTTCGACAGCTTGAGTGCAACGACATCCATGCAGCCCAACTCGTGCGCTTTGAGAATCGAGGCGATGTCATGGCCGTTTTCATCGATTTTCATCGCCATGCCGGTTGTGTGTCGCACTGTGGCACACGCTTCCAGAGTAGAACAAGGTTGCTCCAACATTACGTCCAGATGTTTGACCGCTTGCCCTACCCGGATCGCTTCGAGCGTAGTGGCTCCGCAGTTCCAATCCCCGTAAAGCAGTGGCCCCGGCCCGACGGCCGTGCGGACCGCTTCTAGCCGTTGCACATCGGTCTGCCAGTCGCCCGACGCACCAAGCTTGGCTTGGAACTGGCGAATCCCTTGCCCGTATGCTTCTTTGGCAATATCAGCCATCGCTTCTGGCTCAACGCAGGTGATGGAGTGATAGAGGGGAGCAGACTCCATTTGCCGGCCGCCCAACAGTCGATACAACGGCAAACCGGCCGCTTTGCCGGTTAAGTCCCACAGGGCCATATCGATGGCGCTTTTGGCATACTCATGCCCGATCAGGTGAGCGTTGCACTTAGCCATCAGGGCTTCTGGCCCGATCGGATCCCCGCCAATTAGGATTGGCGCAAGCTCTTGCACCACGGCCGGCACACCTTTGGCGTAAGCGGGCAAATAGTGGGGGATGGGGCAAACTTCACCCCAGCCGCTTAAGCCACTATCTGTTTGGATTTCTACAATGACGCTTTCAACCGCGTCACACGTTTTCCCATCAGCCATGTAGTAAGTCTCAAGGCTGGTGAGCTGTACAGAATAGACGTTTATTTTTTTGATTTGCATAGTAGTGGGGGGTGCGCCGATGGCGCAGTGAGATTTATGAGGTGTGAAGTTTAAAGTGGTAAGCGAAGGCTATGGGGTGTGCCTAGCTTTATACTTTAAACTTCATGCTGTTTACTTTTTCCTTCCGCCAATCAGTGAATCCTGAAGCGCTTGGAGCTTTTCCATGGCACCTTCGGCCGCTAGCTTGGCCTGTTCTGGCCATGAGTCTGGATGAGAAATGCGAACTTTACCTTTCAGCATTTCTTTGATCTCATCAACAGATAAATTTGATAATTTCTGGAAGGTGGTGACACCCGCCTCAGCTAAAACACCAGAAATTTTAGGGCCGATGCCTTCGATTAATTTCAAATCATCCGCTTTTACTTCTTTTTTCGCTTCTGGTTTAGCCTTTGGTTTCGTAGGCGCTTTTTTAACTTTTGATTTGGCCTCTGCCTTCTTGCCCTTGGTCAATTTTGACCCTTTTTCTTTTTTGTCCTTTTTCCCCTTCTTGCCTTTTTTTCCTTTTTTAGGTTTGTCCAAAACTAAAATGCAGTTGTCTGCATTTTGGAGTCGATTGGGCTCATACCCATCCGCTTCCCAATCGTTGTACCAATGGTGGTCATTGATCAAATACCGATACTCGTACTTGCCCGGTTTGAGCTTAACCGTTGCCTCGTAGCCGATGCCATCGGCCACCTTCATGGGTGTTTCAGAAATGCTCCAATTGTTGAAATCTCCAACAACGTTCATCTGAGAGGCTACAACCTCTTCTGGTAATTGTTCGCATGGGATTTGAAATGTGACTGTATATTTTCCGCTTTTGGCGTTAAATTTTTTGATTAACATGGTGGTCCTTGCACAGGCTTAAAACGGTCCAGTTGAATAACCTCTATTTTGCGGAGGGTATGGGTCCTTTGTCAAAAATTTTAGGCAGTTTGTTCAAACTGATAACCGATATTTAATCTATTTTGAGTTATCAAAGATGATAACCTGCTCTTCCCACTCATCAACAGAGATGGTTTGTTTGGTGAATTTCCCTTTGGTATAGCGATCAATTACCTTTTCCCAAAAAGCCAAAGATGGCTCATTCGGGAGATACTGTCGAACTTCCCACCGGCCGGGAAACATATCAAAAACTTCAACAGCGGCCGCTTGGCCAATGCCAGTTCCGCGATACTTTTTCATCACGAAAAACTCCCCAACCGACAACCCCTTGCTCGCTTCAAGCACCTCGGTGTGGCCGTTTACCAGCACAAAACCGGCCAACTTGCCATCTACCTGAATGAAGTATGGATAACGGTTTGGCTCTATCCAATAGTGATCTAGATAATCATAGCCAAACCGGCCGTGCTCATTCACATCCGCACCGTCGAATTCGCTAAAGTCGTATAAATACAGCTCCATTAGCTGGCGCAGGACGGGCTTATCTACTTTTTCAACTTTTATAATTTCCATGGTTTTTATCTGCGTGCTGGTATCGAAGAAATTTGATTGCGATTAGGAATAAAGGGCTATGCTTAAACACACGATGTGCGTATTTCTACCCATATTGATGAGTTGGTCTCGGTTTTAGAATGATCGTATCAAGTGTTTGATCTAAAAATTGTGCACGTCCCACCAACCACTTTTCGAAGCAACATATACGCACAATTTTATAGATACTTTTTTTGAGAATTCACAGCTAAATTTTCATAACCACGTCAGCATCCAATTCAATTTGCAACCTTCCAGCTGACACGTCGCAAAAACATCGCACCCCAAACTCAAAAAGACAGGTCTTAAGCTCAAAGCTACTTGATGGAAGTCCCGCATCGTTAATTACGTTGCGGGACTTTTTGGAATTTATTTGGAGAGATTTATGCGTTCAGAAGATGATTTATCTTGGGATTCTATTTGTGGAAAATGTATCCCCGTTTTGATTGGGGTGTGTCTAGGAGCCTTATTCAGCCTGTATTTCTTTTTCTAGCTACTCATTACTGCCCGACACCGTAAACGGCCACCGGCGGCCCGAGTGATTCAAAATCCGGTTCAACACCCAATCCCGGTTCATCGCTGACATACAGTTTGCCGTTGGCGACTGGCGGCCCTGGCTTGCCCGTGCTGGCGGTGTTGTAATTGTGCAGATCGGTTGAGTTGATCAGAAACTCTTCCGGTGTAGAGGCGGCTAGATGGGCCACGGCCGCCGTTGTAATTTCCCCACCCCACGTATCTTCAGACACCACCGGAATCCGATGATCGATAAAAAAGTCGCGCATGCGGCGGGTTTTAGACAGGCCTCCCTGTTTTGAAATCTTCAGGCAAATAATCTCGGCCGCACGGTCTTGCACCACCCGATGAGCCACCTCAAAATCGGTGATGCATTCATCCAACTTCATCGGCAAATCAATGCGCCGCCTCACCTGCAGACACTCCTCGTACGTTTTACACGGTTGCTCAAAAATATAGTCAAGATCGCGCGTGGCTCGTGCGACACGTAGCGCCTCATCGATGTGCCAGCCCTGATTGGCATCCGCCATCGCTTTTTCACCCGGCTTTAAAAGCGGAACGGTCGCCCTAATCCGCTCAATATCTTCAACCCAGTTGGCCCCAACTTTGATCTGAAATTGACGATACCCCTGCCCGCGCAGGCGATCCATATCTTTGGCCATCGCCTCAGGTTCAGCCTGTGGTGCTACCCGGTACATCGGGGCCCCATCAGTGAGTTTGCCCCCCATCAACATGTAAACGGGCATGCCGGTCGCTTTGCCTAAAATGTCCCAAAAGGCAGCGTCAAACGGGGCTTTGGCGTAGCCGTGCCCCTGAATTGTGTGGTCCATCAGCCGCTCCATCCGGCCGACTTCGCGCGGGTCTTGGCCGATGAGAACCGGCGCCAGCAACCGGGCGGCCGCTTCGACACCTTCTGAATGGGCCACCATATAGTTTTCGCCACAAGGCGTGAACTCACCACAGCCGCTGATACCCGCATCGGTATCAACCACCACTACGCTGGCCTGAGCGATATCAATCGCATTGCCACGCCCCCAACGGTAGACCCCATCAACATAGGGGAGGGCGGTTTTGTAAACAGAAATCTTGGTAATTTTCATGGGATTTTGAGTGTCCTTCGGTTTGCAAAAAGCTGGGCAACGGTAACAAAAAAAAACGGTTTCGCAAGCTTAAATTGAAAGAATTTTTTAGGAGTCCTAAGCCACATTTTCCTATTCACCCATTATGACCATGTGGCTAAGATTTTGTGTGGACCGCTACAACCTGAGAGCCTCTTTTGATCGATTAGTTTGATCCCATCGCTGACTCATCCTATTTACAAATTTAAGTAAGGAATAACTAGATGAACTTAAAAAGAATCGGAATTCTTTTTGCCGCCTTCATCGGGGCGGTGCTTTTTGTCCAATCTATCCAAATAGCAACTTCGACCCCGGCCGAGGATGCAACTATATTTTTGCCAATTAACATGGGAGGGAATGGGAGCGGTACATCCCCAATCGACACAAATGTTTCTACCGATCAATTCCCGTTGGGATTAGCCGTTGCATCCCCATTTGAAGCGACGGAGGTTGCTCCTGCCCTCAGTGGTTTGCAAGGAACTACCACCGGCACATGGACAACGGCTTACGACAGCGCCATCGATCAAATAAACGGGGTGCTTTCTGGCTCAGTTGTGATTTCAGACGTATTTGATCCCGGCAGTTTTTTGCAGACATCCGGCCGAGCCGAGTGCTATGGGCCTCAGCTTGAATTTACTAATCATGTTGATAGCCCCGGTGCCAACGGGCAAATGCCAACGGGGGACTTAGGTATCTGGAATGAATATGATGTGACCGGGGATGCCTGCGCGGCCGCACAGCTCAACCAGCGGCTTAACAGCACCTATCAACAGTCTCAGGCTGGGCTAGTTTTGCTGGCCGGAATGCTTCAAGTGGCCGCAACCAATAGCATGACCTTACCCACCTCAGGGGGAATCCTAACAATGACGGCCGAAATGAACGCGGCCGGATTTATTTCTGGTTCAATCGACAGCTCCTACATCGCTTACGATGTCGTGTCAGACACATGGAGCTACGAAACATCGTTTAGCGCCTTTGACCCTGCGATGGGTTTCACCCGCTCGATTACGGTTCACATGGACCACGCGGCCGGATCAACCGATTACGACTATTCTGGCACCATGTACTGGCTGGTAAATGACCGGCGCAACGCCTTTAACTGCGGCGGTGGCCTAACCGACGTGACGGTGAACGGGTCGCTTGAATACGATCGTGACACCGAAACCGATATGCGGATTCAGGCACGGGCCGGGCTGTTCTGTGGACTTGATGAAAACGGCATTCAAAACGGAGTTGTGGACCCCACTGGAAATTGGAAAGACGACTTTTCGATCTTCTCGGCCGAATATGATCCGACCACCATCGCGGGGCAGTATGCCTATGCTTGGCAGGCCGGTAGCATGGATTCTTATTCTCGGGTTCTCAATGTCGGCATCAACAGCCATGATCCTGTTGATGGAGAATCATACTTTGGCTATGGCAATCGGGTTCAAGACGACGCTGATGGTGTGATCGGGATCGACGGCTTTTTCTGTAGCTGGGTTGGCCCGACACCCACCAATCTGCCACCGGGCCACGCTGACCGCTTTGTTGAATACGCCCAGCGGCAGTGGTTACGCTTTGATACCGGCACCGGTTTGTTCGAGTCGCGTGGCGTAGACATCCACTATGCTCCTACTCTTGATTGTCTGTACGATGGGTCAACCACCTTCTGGTATGATCGAGATCTGGACCGCAACACGAATGAGACTTCGGCCGACCTGACCGTTACCTCTAGTGATTTGGACTTGATGGAGCCGTATGATCTTGATGGTGACTTCACCGCTACGATACCTGAAGCGATTGAGAATCGGGGGTATTCGTTGCCAGCGGCTCCTTAGGAGTTAGATCGATATAATCAAAAATGTCGCTTATGTAGCTCACAACCCTCATCCGCCCGGCCCAACAAAGTTGGGCTTAAGCTGAGCGGCTCAACTTTGTTGAGCTTAATGCCAACGAAGTTGGCACGGTCAGCCGGGCACCTTCTCCCAACTTGGGAGAAGGACTTCTAGTTGATCGCTTAACGAAACTACTTTCGTAGTGGCAGATCAAGCTCCCTCTCCCAATTTGGG
>JAHDGV010001068.1 GCA_020631655.1 Chloroflexota bacterium
CCCGGTGGGTTGACCTACTGGCAAACGTTGGAGCTTATTCAAGGGGTGGCCGCTAAAGCGAACCTGTGTGGCTTCAACTGCGTTGAGTTTATGCCGTCTCGCGATACAAATGGATTAGCGGCACAAACGGCCGGACGTATTTGCCTCAATGCGGCCGCTGAAATGGCCAGGAAATAAACATATAATTGCTCATTGACCACAATTTTCCTTCGCAAAAAATCAAACAAACAACAAAAGACACAGACTAAATACTCGCAAAATGGTGAGAGGCTTTTATACTTAGAGGGTTGAGGGAGTCCAAAATCACAATGACAGAGAGACTCACCGCCCCATTAGATAAATTTAAAGATCGTGAAATCGAAATCCTGAGTCTGATTGCAAAGGGGTCATCCAACGCCGAAATTGCGGAGCAACTATTTATTACCAAAGAAACGGTGCGTTGGTACAACAAACAAATCTACAGTAAATTGGGGACCAGTCGCCGCACAGAAGCGATTGCCCTCGGCCGGGAAATGGGACTTATTGATGAAACTACGGCCGCTATCACGTCTCCCCCTCACTCCC
Organism: Chloroflexota bacterium; assembly: GCA_020631655.1. GTDB lineage: Bacteria > Chloroflexota > Anaerolineae > Promineifilales > Promineifilaceae > WTJY01. The sequence continues at coordinate 565 of JAHDGV010001068.1, forward strand.
CATCAATTCGCAAACACAACCTACCCACTATTGCCACTCCTTTTCTCGGGCGCGAGCGGGAAATTGCCGATCTAAAAGATCGCTTGCTCACCTCAAATACCCCGTTAATTACCCTGTTAGCTCCTGGCGGGATGGGGAAAACCCGCTTGTCAATTGAACTCGCCCACCAACTGCTTGATTCATTTGAGGATGGGGTCTACCTCTTTGAACTGGCTCCGCTCAGCCAAGGGAGTAACATTGTCAAAACGGCTTTATCTACCCTCGGGCTTACAGAGAAGAAGGAGCAAGAACCTGAGGAAACGCTCTTCGAAGCCTGCCGGGGCAAAAAGATGCTGTTTGTGTTTGACAACTTTGAAGAGCTGTTAGATGGTGCCGGGTTCATTTCCAATCTCATCCAAAACCTGCCGGATAGCCGTGTAATTGTGACATCACGCGAGCGGCTGAATCTGCACGGAGAGATGGTCTATGAGCTACGCGGCCTGATGGAGAGCGGCGCGGCTCTATTCGAAGCGACAGCCCGGGCCATACAGCCAAATTTTGAACTGAGGCAAGAAGAGGGGTCGGCCATACGCGAAATTGTCAC
>JAHDGV010001069.1 GCA_020631655.1 Chloroflexota bacterium
ACAACCGGGCTGACTTTAAACGCAACCCTCGAAATGCGTTGATGGTTTGACCCATTGGAATGTTTGGTTAACTGTGGCTCCGCCTTTATAGCTTCAACAGGTGGGGAAATAACGGAGTCAGTGGGGAGCGGCCCAGCCGGTTCACTCCTTGGTGTGAATTCAGCCAAAACCGTCCCCACGGCCACCGTCTCCCCCTCCTTGGTAAAAATTTTCAGCAAAGTTCCCGCATCGTCCGCAACAACTTCCGTTGTCACTTTATCGGTTTCAACCTCAACAACAGGATCAAGGCGGTTAACCGATTCGCCCGGTTCAACCAGCCAGCGGCTGATCGTCGCCTCAATGATACCTTCACCCATTTCAGGAAGCACTAAATTCATAAGTTTGGCTTTTAGCCATTAGCAGTTAGCTGTTAGCCGTTGGCTAAAATTCAAAAGCCAAAAGCAAATAGCCAAGAGCTAAAAGCTATAAAAACAGCGGATATTTCTCAGGGTTGTGCTCGTGCATCATCCCGTACACAGTTTCAAAAATCGATTCAACATTTGGCTTGGAGAAGTAGTTGCCATCGGTGCTAAAGGCCGGCCGATGCTCGGTCGCCGTCAGCGTTTTAGGCTCTCCATCTAACCAATGGTAGCCACCCTGCTCTTCCAAAATCTTTTGCAAAATAAAGGCAGATGCCCCGCCCGGCACATCCTCATCCACCACCAAAAGCTGGTTGGTTTTTTGCACAGATTTGACGATTTCATGCCCCACATCAAACGGGAGCAGGGTTTGCACATCGATCAGCTCGACGTTGATATCAACTTCAGCCAGCTGTTCGGCCGCCTCTTGGGCGATGGCGCACAGCGCACCGTAGGTCACCAGCGTGATGTCTGATCCCGGCCGGAGCACCTCAGGGACGCCCAGCGGTACTTTGATATCAGCCAGATTGCTCGGCATCCGCTCTTTTTTCCGGTAGCCGAGCAGAACTTCGACCACCAAGGCCGGATCATTTTGCTCTAGCAGGGTGTTGTACATCCCGGCCGCGCGGGTCATGTCACGCGGTACACACACGTGCATCCCACGCACATTGTGAATAATGCCACCCATCAGCGAGCCGGAGTGCCAGACCCCTTCAAGGCGATGGCCCCGCGTACGCACAATCAGCGG
>JAHDGV010001070.1 GCA_020631655.1 Chloroflexota bacterium
GGGTGGGGCCGATCAGACGCACAAGCAGGAATCCGGCCGCAAAGCCGCCAATGTGTGCCCAGAACGCCACTCCGGCTGTCTCTGACGCTTGGCTAAAACCGCTAAACAGCTGCATCGCGAACCACAATCCCAACAAAATCCATGCCGGAATCTGAAAGCGGCGGAAAAGCAGGATCGGAATCATCGTGGTGACTCGTACCATCGGGTAGAGCAAAAGGTAGCCGCCCAAAACACCCGCCACAGCACCGCTAGCTCCAATTGTTGGGATCATCGAATCGGGGTCGATCATAACGTGGGCTAGTGCGGCGATCACTCCACATAGCAAGTAAAAGATCAAAAAGCGGCCACGGCCTAGTTTATCTTCGATGTTGTCTCCAAAAATCCAGAGGTAGAGCATGTTCCCGCCAATGTGCATGAGGCCGCCGTGCAAAAACATTGAACTGAAGATTGTATAAAACTCCGCACCAAACGCGGCTGTCAACTGATCGGGGATTAGGGCCCACGTGTTGGCAAATCTCGGCCACAGTTCAACATCAAACAGTGATGGCAATTGCAGAAGGAATGCGATGACGTTTAGAACGATGAGTGAAACGGTGACGGCCGGAAACCGATGGGTTGGGTTTTGATCTTTAATTGGAATCATGACGGGTGAACCTAGCTTTTATAATTTTTTACCTGAACAGGTTCGGATTGTAGCGTAAGCTCTGTAGGGTGGGTAGCTTTAGTGGAAAGCGCCAAGTGGGCAGACGAAAGAAAACTGGGATGGATCTGCGGGCATAGCGGCCGGGTCAGGCGTTCCGAGTTGGATACCCATGAAGCCCAAAACGAAGTAGGTAATCGTCACACACAGGATGATGCCCAATATCCAGTAGACCATCTGTGGAGATACTTCTTCGATGTCTTGTTGAATCATCGTCATGTCGAAAATTTTAGCAGAAAACCGGCCATTGCAAAAGCAAAATCTACACTTTTAGCGACTTTTCAATAGCACGTTATTAATTAAAACGCTACGTAGTACCATCGGATATATCTCAGACAATGAAAGTATCGTTACACTTGACATAATGAGTGGAAATTGATTTCACAACCGTTTATACTTGTAATTATGTAGGCTCCCTCTGAGGTGGTAGTGCAACGCCCGTTGTG
>JAHDGV010001071.1 GCA_020631655.1 Chloroflexota bacterium
AGTCCCTTCAAGAATATTTTCGCCACTATGGAAATAGAAATCCATGCTGATTGGTTATGCCAGCCTAATCAGCACACGCTAACCCAAAGCCAAGCGATCCTGATGCACATACTCTTCCGGCTTAACCGAAATCACCTGACTCGTACTGTCGCTCCCCATCGTGATCCCGTAAATGGTTGATGCCGCCTGCACCGTCCCCCGATTGTGGGTAATCACCACAAACTGCGTATTTTGCGATAGCTCGCTCAAAGCATCCCTAAAGCGATTGACGTTCGCCTCGTCAAGGGCCGCATCAACCTCGTCCATCACACAGAACGGAGTAGGCGACACTTTGAGTAGCGAGAAAATAAGGCTCGCGGCCGTCAGTGAGCGTTCGCCACCCGACAGCAGGGCCAACCCTTGCGGCCGTCGGCCGGGGAGCTGGGCGATAATCTCAACACCACTCACCGTCAGGTCGTCAGGATCGGTCAAGTTTAGTTCGGCCGAACCACCGCCAAACAACCGAGTAAACATCTGACCAAACTCAACGTTTACCTTTTCAACCGTCTCTTTGAACGCCTTCGATGTGAGCTCATCCAGCTCATCAATCACATTGCGTAACTGCTCTTCCGTTTGGTTCAGATCCAGAATCTGCTCTTCCAGAAAATCGTGCCGCTCAGCCACCGTTTTATACTCGGCCGGGGCATCTGGATTGATGGCTCCCATCCGGTTCATTTGACCGCGCAGTTTCTGGATATTTTCATTAAGCCCCTCAGGCAACTCGTCAACGATGGGCAACTGCTCAACCAGTTCATCGATGGGCAGTGGAGTTGAACCAACCTGGGCCTCACCCTCTTCCTCCGCATCGTAAGCCAGCTCCACAATTCCGATATCGTTGCGAATACGATCTTTTAAATTTTCGATGCGGGTTTCACTCGCCGTCAGGGCGATTTTCGCATTGGTGTACCCGGTCTCGATACTTTGCACCGTGCGGCGTAACACGGCCAATTTCCCTTCAAGCTCACGAATCTCGCGCATTTTAACTTTTTGCGTTTCACGTAGTGGGACCAGCTTTTCGTTCAGCTCCTTCATCTCCACTTCGTTCTTTTCAAGGTCTTTGGCCGCGGCCGGAATTTCCATTTTTAGCAGGGCAGATGACCACTCTT
>JAHDGV010001072.1 GCA_020631655.1 Chloroflexota bacterium
TCGTCCGATTCTAAAAATCTCCCCTTTGGTGGAGGTGTACAGCCAGCCATCCGGCCCCTGCGCCAGCGCCGCCTGACAGAAAAAGTCCCGGCCGTCGATATCAAGTACATCATCTGTCACAACTTGCCCACCATCAAACGATAGCTCGATTTGATGAATATAGTTGTTGTTGATCGAACACATCAAAAGCTTATCCTTAAATTCTGGGATGAGATCGGCCGTGTAAAACAGCACATCCGTGGGTGAAATTGTGGGGGTCCACTGTTTGAGCGGCTTAGTCGCATCATCTGGGTACGGACACTGGTTAAATTCGTGCACACCCCAGCCGTAGTCGGCACCTTTTGTGATCAGATTTAGCTCGTCGTCACAACTGTCCCCGTTTTCACCCGCATACAGCAGGCCGGTTTCTGGGTGCCATGCTAGTCCGAAGCCGTTGCGTAATCCATAGGCATACACCAATGAATCTTCGAACGGATTGTCGGCCGGAATCTCCCCATCTTTTGTAAAGCGCAGAACGGCCGCATGGGGCGTTTGTGGATCACGGGCCAAATGGGGCTGATTGGTATCACCAAAATTCATGTACAGATACCCATCCGGGCCGAATGTTAGCCCACCGCCAAAGTGCCACTGCTGTTCAGAATAGGCCGGTAGCTCCAGAATGACGGTGCTATTTTGCAAACTATTATCAATCAGCCTATGTCGTGTGATCTGCCCAACGAGCGGGTTTCCATCGCTATTTGGGGCGATGTGATGGGTGTAGAGCAAGTTGTTTTGCTCAAAGTCAGGGTCCAAAGCCATTCCTAAAAAGCCGTCCTCAAAACCGCCACGCGATACTTCAAATTGATGAATCAGCTCATGCTGATCGTGCTCACCAATCAGCAATAGCTGGCCATCTTGCTCGGCCGCTAGCAGATCTCCACTGGGCAAAAATTCAAGGTCTGTCAGTAAAAATACCCCATATGCTACAGACTCATAGCGCAAAGGGGAGAGTTGCGTGGGTGTGGGTTCAGGGGTTGGAGCAGGCTGAGCAATAAGCGATCCGCATCCTACCAAGAGCAGTGCGGCAAGCCAGCCCAAATAAATTTTGACCTTTAAGCCAAGTTTTAGCCGATTAAAATTCAAGATGATGAAAAAGACTTCGGAAG
>JAHDGV010001073.1 GCA_020631655.1 Chloroflexota bacterium
ATGCAACCCCATATGTATGAAGAAGAGCATCGGATGTTTAGAGATGCGTTCCGTCAGTTCTTAGAAGCTGAAGTTGTTCCACATGAGGAACGCTGGTCCGAAGAAGGGATCGTTGATCGGGAACTTTGGAACAAAGCGGGTGAAAATGGATTCCTCTCCATCGATGTGCCTGAAAAATATGGGGGCTTGGGGGTCGATGACTTTCGCTTTAATGCCATCATTAGTGAAGAATTAGCACGCGTGGGTGCTAGCGCACCGGGCTTTAGCGTTCACTCAGACATTTGTGTGCCGTACATCATTGCTTATGGCACCGATGAGCAAAAAGAGCGCTGGCTCCCCGGCGCGGCCGATGGCTCAAACATCGTCGCCATCGCCATGACAGAGCCGGGGACCGGCAGTGACCTACAGGGCATTCAAACGACGGCCGTCAAACAAGGGGATCACTACATCATCAACGGGCAAAAAACATTTATCTCAAACGGCATCTACTGCGACAGCGTGATTGTGGTGGCCCGCACCAGCGAGGAACCGGGCTACAAAGGGATGAGCCTGATTGTGGTTGAGCGCGGCATGGAAGGGTTTGAGAACGGCCGGAACCTCGACAAGATGGGGCTGAAAGGGCAAGACACGGCTGAGCTTTATTTCCAAGATGTCAAAGTTCCAGCCACAAATTTGCTTGGTGAAGAAGGGATGGGATTCATCTACCTCATGCAACAGCTTCCGCAAGAGCGCCTAATCATCGGCATTCAGGGGATCGCAGGGGCTGAAGCTTCCCTCGATTGGACGATAGACTACTGCAAAGAGCGGATGGCGTTTGGCAAGCCTATCGGCAAATTCCAAAACAGCCGCTTTAAACTGGCAGAGATGAAAACGGAAGTCACCATCGGCCGGGCGTTTATCGACCAGTGCATCCTAGAACTAAATGATGGCAATCTGACAACCGAACGGGGTTCGATGGCGAAATACTGGTGTACCGACCTGTTCAACAAGGTGGTGGACGAGTGTGTCCAGCTCCACGGTGGCTACGGGTACATGATGGAATACCCGATTGCCAAAGCGTATCTCGATGCACGCGTCGGCCGGATTTACGGTGGCACCAACGAGATCATGAAAGAGATCATCGGCCGCAGTATGGGATTTTAGA
>JAHDGV010000277.1 GCA_020631655.1 Chloroflexota bacterium
TCATTCGGCCGCAAAGCGGTCTGAAGTCCATCGACATAAATTTTATTCGTCGTATTGTCAAGAATCTGCGGCAATGTTAGCTGCGGCCGAATATTGTTCCACTTCTCCCTTGTAACCAGCGGCTCCGCCGTTTCAAACGGCTGCGGCAATTCCCCCGGCCCTGGCACACTCTGCGCCCGGGTCCCAGCCGGAATCTCCACCTCACCCTCCCCTTCAACCTCAAACGCCAGATAGGTGCTAGCCGCCAGCCCCGGCTTGAGCCTGTAACCAATCAGATTAGAAAGCTCCAAAAGCGAACGCCGCTCCGTCGCCGTTGGCAAATACCCTTCATTTGCAATGCGCTCCTGATAAAAGGTGAGGACATCGGCCACCGTCGCCCACGCATCTAAAAAAGCGATTGACGGATCTTGAACAGATCGAGTTGTAAGCGTCTGTAGAGGATATAGCCATAATTTTGAGACAAACAGGTCGGGATAGGCTGCTTCTAAAATCAGGTGGTTTAGGCGTAGATTGTCGTCGGCCGACCTGTCGCTGGGGTCGCGCAATAAATTACGCACCAACAAAGGCAGATCAAGATGAGCCAAAAGCGCATTTGCTTGCATTTCAACCTTCCCCATCACCTTATTAAAGTTAGCGACTAGCTCAACATCAGTTGGAATGCGGGAGCTGTCTAAAACGGGAGCTAAGTTTAACTGACTGGGCTGAGCTAAAAAACGAGAAAGCGGATCTTGTGCAGTGGCAAAACGATGGCGCACCTGCCCGAAATTCCGGATATCTTCAGCCGTCATCGCCCAGCTATCGATCTCATCCAGTGGCCGTTCAACACGTTCAGATGAAATACGCGCCATCATTGACTCTAAGAACGAAGCGTGCGTCCCGATCCGGTAGTTAACCTTAGAAAGGCCTGGCCGATTGACCGTCGATTCAGGGGTAATAGACTCTATTCCGTTACAACAGTTACAGTTTTTAGGATGCTTACTCATTTTCCTCTCCTGCCATTTTGGGGCTCTCTACTATTAGATTGATCGAGGTGTTTTCAAAGCTCACGATTTCCATCGGCTCAAGGGGAAGCAAGCCGGATTTCAGATTTGCATCTGTAGATCCCGTGCCTTTTTTCTCAAAAGAAGTCACTTCAATATGTACAACCCCCTCAGTTTGTTGAATAGCAGCGACAAGTTTGCTTAGGGCAATCCCATCCCCAAAGCTAGAGCGGTCGGGATGAAAAAAGCCCAACCGGCCGTGATTCAGCCGCCGATTGCTCAACTCATCCAGCAAAGCCGCCTTTACATGACCAGCAATAAAGTTAGGGCGTATGTGAACACGGAACGTCAACGATAGCCCCACATATTCGGCCGATTGTACCTGTACAACATGGCCAATACGCCGGTATTGTTCCAGATGTTTTTCGATTTCGGCTGGTAGGCCAGCAGGCATTTCAATTTGTCCCAATGGATCGATTACGATTGTGACATTGGCCTGTTTTGAGTCCTTGATTGGAGAAATATTCGTGTGAGCCGCCTGCACCGTATTCGCAAAGTCACGCACGACAATCTCATTGTAATCTTCCTCGATAATGGCCCGCTCAATTCGACGGCGAAACGCATGGGGAGCAAATAATTTCACATCGGCCGTTGGTTCAGGGTCAACGCCGCCGCTGGCAGCCAGCAAGTTTCGGGCAGTAATAACGACACCATCAACCGTTTGGCCTGGCTCTAAAATTAAATGGCGAATCGCTTCGGCGCCGATATTGCCAATCTCCCCTTTGCCCACGCGATATTTTGTGACAAACGTCTCTCCGGCTAGCGGTTGCTGACCAATTTGGCCGTCGCCAAAACGTAAATGGGGGGTGCCATCATTATCAACTTCAACCATAAAATGCTTGTCATCATAGTCTGAGTCCAGCAAATCACAGACCGGATACCATCGGGAAATATCTTTTCCGTTTCTTTCCACATCATCACAGGTAAGACCGATTTTGCTGAATAGTTCAACAGCTGGTATCGCCTTACGAACATCTTGCTCTAGCATCTTACGTGCAGACGGCAACTTGCCATCTTTGGGTTCTGGTATCGGCTGGCTATAAGTTAGATTGCTATTTGAAAGGATTGGACTGAAGCGTCCGCTCGTCGTTGTGATTTCCGATGGCCGACCTTCCGCTACACAGGTTAACGTTGATTCCTCAATCGGCACATCACCCAGATTTTCACAGTCAATCCGGTGCCCATGATCGACCAAAATCACATTGCCACGGGCGACACTCACATCGGTGATGCGTTCGCAGTATGGTGCAGGGCCAATGGCCGATATGCACAAATCAAATGGCAGAGCATCCTCAATATCCCAACTGATTTTAAGAATCGGTTGTTGATAAAGGGCGTCAATGTCTGGCTTAATCGCCAAGATGCGCACAGCGTGACGATGACTAATGTCAGCGTCGGCCGCAAGGCCAGAATTTGGCCCCACAATTTCTTCAAAAATAATAACATCGCCAACCTGCAGCTTAAGCCACCTTGGACGTTGTCCATTTTCATCCGTTGTGGGGTTTAACTCCGGCTCAAACGCATCGACTAAGGTGGCTGATATGCTTCCTTTGGGTAGGCAACAATCCTCGCTTCCCCATGTATACAGTTGGATACGATTTTGAAATTCGACAAGTTTAATTGTTTCTGCTGTGCCCAATGGATTGAAAACCTCGTATCGGTCGGGTGAGATGCCAGCTAAACTATCCCACGTATGCAGTTTGTCCAATGGTGATGGCAGAAGATCGGCCCCGGTCACAAAGGCGATTTCGGCCGATGGCAGTACAAAATCCTGGGATGTTTCTAAATGAAGCCATGCTCGTGCACTACACCCTTCATGCATGTGATAATCGACCAAACGAGCGTGGCGGCGTATTGAGATGCGTTGACGCGCAGTGTCTAGGTAAGCCTCCGTGGCAACAGCATCCTGAAAATAACTGAGGTGATCCCCCACATACGCCATTATTTCAACCAGCGTTATGCCGATATCAGGTACATGCCGCTCCTGCCAATCGGGAATGGTCAGTGACAAACGATCAAGAATTAACTTGCGAAAACCGGCGTAGTCACGCGCTAGGTAATTGATTTCTGGAACAAGTCCATGCCCAGATGCATGTTCGGCCGAGCAATCATCTGCATCTGTGTCAGCACAGTCAAGATCAGATATACCGACCGCTTTAAGCACCGTAGAAAGCGGTAACTCATCAAATAATGGGTCAAACACAATCGGTTCGAACGGCTCATTGCCACCTTTGTCCGAGTTTCCTTCTTGAAGAATTGGTCGATCAATTTGACTAACCCGCAACATAAAACTGGTCTGCCCTTGCGTATCCGATTGACTCAAATCAAACGCTAGGTAGCTGTCAATTTCATCATATTGACCCGGAGAATAGTCCCATTCCGGATCGCCATCAGCCATTTCTGGCGTAACCAGCCTAATTGGCCTTTCACCACCAGCACTTGGCACCTTAATCGATGCACGTTCACCTTCAAGTGGTTTTTCGATAGGAATAATTTCAAACTGAACCGTTTCCCAATTTTTGGGTACCTCTTTAACAAAGTAAACTTTGACTGTGCATTTTTCAGCTTCATTTGCAGACTCTGCCGCCGAAACAAGCAAAAAATCTAGACCGTTTACCCCTTCTGTCTCCCGAATTTTTTCTCGACGCAGATCAATGCTGCAAGTTAAATCTTTTAAAGCCATCTTTATACACTCCGCTCAAAAATACCGTCACGAACCTCACCCGTCCGTTTGATCATGTATCGTAATGAGACACGCAGGGTGCTGTCCTCTGTTTCAACTGTCAGATTACGCACCTCAACCACATCACCCAGCCATTGCTGCAACCCAGCCTGAATCATCATCTGTAGGGTTGTCGCCAGCTCTGCACTGTTTGGTTCAAACATCAAGGCCAGCAACCCGCTGCCAAAATCAGGCCGATTCACACGTTCCCCCGGTCGGGTAAACAAAAACTGCTCGATCATGCCGTGGACATGGTCAGCCTCGTTGGTACGGGCGGTGCGTCCACGGCCGTCTATATGAAATGGATAGTCTAAAATACTCATGTTCCAGTTACCCTCGTTTGAGTTACCACTACCTGCGGTGGACCCTGTGGAATCTGCTCGGGGCTTAAACACAGCCCACTACTTGTTTGTAAGATGACCGGTTGCCCATTAACCATTACCCGCGTGGCCGGCACCAGCCATTGAACTTTGATACATGGCTGTGGTTTACCTGGTGGAATTGTGAATGGGCACCCAGCCACTAGATAAGTGTCGCCCATCGTTGCTACCGGCATGCCGCCAACCATGACACGGGTATTACTTGGGATGACTTGGACCTGCCCGGCATGTGGACACATCGCTGTGGCGTTAACATGAAAAAGTAAGCCTGGCATAAAAACCTCTTTAAATAACCGATAGCGCGCCGTTGTTAATCGACACTGACGGGCCTGTCAATGTAATTGATGCCCCTTGTCCGTTTTGAATGGTGATACCCAGATCATTGATCATGATCGAAGCACCTGTTTTACTTTTCAACAAAATGCCACCTGTTGGCCCTGGTAAATCGCTAATCGTGATCGAATTTTGCTGACTAGTCGCAAACGTAAACCCTTGGATCGGAGGTTGGATGGCGAGCGATAGGGCGGGAACTTCTGCCACTGATCCGTACCAGCAGCCTGTCCAAATCGGGTAATCGGGATCCCCTTGTTCAAATTCAACCCACACACCTGCCCCAATCGGTGGAATCGACACGGCACCCATTTGAGCCCCAGCCACCGGGAAACAGGGCATCGCCCAACTTGACAGCCCTACCGCTAATACGTCTGGGACTTGTACCAGCAGGCGTCCGACTTGATTTGGGTCGATGTTGTTGACTACTGTGCCACGATATTTTCCGTAATATTTTTCCATATGATTAATTTATAGAGTTAGACTGGAACAATTGGGGTATTTGAAACCAATGCGTTGCGGACCAATTCGAAATTTTGTTTAAATTCCCCTTTTTTTAAGCTGTGGGTCACACTTTTGACAAAATACATGCCGTCAAGAGTCAAACCTGCACCCCGCAGGCCGATCAATCGCCGAGCTTTCATAATTGAGCCATAGCGCATCACATCTAACGAACCTGAAATGGTCAGAACGTTTGAACTTTTTACAGCCGCACTGATCCCTTTCAATGCCGCTTGGGCAGGATTGTCTTTGCCCGTTTTTAAGAAGTCGATTTTTTTTGGTGGAATAGGTAAAAGACCTAGCGGTGGATTTAAAGGAGAAATATCAGGTAGCGGAATCGGTATCGTCGTTTTCGCTTCTTTAATAAATATATTCAAGATCGGTAATGTTTTTTGAGAGCCATTGAATGCCGCGCTGAGTGAATCAACATTGGTATGTGCATCCATATTGACAGAAAGAGCGGGTAATGGCGGGCCGGTACCAAGATGGTTATCTGGCCCCCAATAGGCTGTATTCGTCCCAGGTACTGGACCCGGGTCGATAAAAAACACATGACCAACTTGCTCACCTAGTTCTTTGATATATTCCTTATCTGTGCCGTTCTGTGACGGGATTTTTTCTGTCGGAATCGGCACATCTGGCACCAATGAAGGGATGATGACGGGGATGATCCCATATTGGAAATATTGACCCAAGATCATAAGCACACGAGCGCTGGGGGGCATGCCCGGATAACTCTTTCCTTTTATCTTTATTAAGTCCAATACGCTTGTTAGATCTTCTCCTTTCAAGTGCAGGACAGATTGACCGGTCTGAATGTTTGGTTTCAGTTCTTGGCTGGCAATAACGCCATCCATTAAAACGTGCGGCCGGCCGTTGTGTGTAACCACAATAATTGTGCGAATTAGCGGCCCTTGTTGTGCCATTAACGTTAGTAATGTAAGCAACGGGGATTTATTACTTACCTTGAATTTAAGATCAAACCCGCTCGGTTGATCGGTTGCATGGCGCACTTCAACACTTTCCAAAGCCTCGATTACCGGCTTTGGCACCGGTGTTGGTACCCCAATTCCCATGAGTAGGGTTAAGTGAATCCCTTGGTTCATAAAGTCGTACCAGGAATTCCTTCTGGTAAGGTAATGCGGATTTTCCGGCCGATTGTTTCAGTCAGCTCATCCGGCCGCATCACATCATTGGCATCACAAATGCGCCAGAACTGTTCAGGGTCACCCAAATATTTTGCCGTAATTTGGTCAAGTCGTTCATCTTCCGAAACGGTATGTTCTTGCAATAGCGAAAAACGTTCGCTGGCGGGTAAAAACCGCCGACGTACATAAACGACCGTTTTACCCTCAGCCGTTTCAAACTTCTCAGTCTCTAAACCGTAATATCGACTGTTCACTGAAAAAATATCAATCTGCATCAAAGCCTCCTGTTTGAAATACCGAATCGGTTTAAAGTCCCATCGATATTTTTGCCACCTAGTTCTTCTAAGCGTTTTTGATAGTTCATATACAAACTGCCACCGTGATGGTTAAAGCCCAAGTCGTTGACGTTAAGCACCCGCATGCCCAGTGTGACTTCTGCATTAAGCGGATTTAGATTGGGATCAAACACCTTTTCAGTGACGCTGTAGTCGGTTATTCGCACCGGCATGACTCGATTATTGCTCCACACAAAAACGGTCAATGGGGCCTCGACGGGGGAAATCTCGATGGTGCCGATAGACGCAAGTGCGTTGTTAAACTCCAACCGGCCGCTGTCGGGATACAAAATCATTTCAAGTGCCGCCAGTTGCGGCAGAATCCCTTCTTTAACCGTTGTGCGGTTCGCATCCGGTCTTTCAAGCTGATCGGCCGCGTCGATCACCGCTTTAATGTTGATCGTTTCGATCGGTGGGCCGGTTAGCCGCAACGCCTCGGCACGGTCAGCCCCCTCGCCAATGCTTTGCCCCTTCAGTGTGCGGGACATCTCTTCCGGGTTGTACTGCAGCGCGATGATGCGGTCAGGGTTATTTGTTTTTGGGTTTAGGAG
>JAHDGV010001074.1 GCA_020631655.1 Chloroflexota bacterium
TGGAAGACAACAAAACGATCGACTTTGGCTTCCAATTTCCTCCGCTGAGATTGGGTAATTATGTTTGGTACGATACCAACAACAACGGGCAAATTGACCCTGGTGAACCGCCATTGGCCGGTGTTGTGGTTAGCTTGCTTGATGGCAGTGGGGATCCGTATTTGGATCCGCTGACCGGTATTGCGATGACGACCACGACCAATATTTCAGGTACCTATCTGTTTGAAGGGCTATTGCCACGAACTTATATTGTGGAAATCGGGGTTGAAAACTTCGATGAGCCAGGTGACGTTCTCTTTGGATTTATTAGCAGTTTGACCGATGAGAATCCAGACCCAACGGCCGACCCTGACACGGATGACAGCGATAGTGACGACAATGGGCTCAACGACACGACACCGCGCGTGGCGGGTGTGCGCAGCGAACCGGTAACGCTTGAAGTCGATGGTGAACCGGTAACTGATTCGGCCGATGAAGACGGCAGCTATGAAGACGATAACAGTAACCTGACCGTTGACTTCGGTTTTTATGAATTGCTTTCTTTGGGGAATCAGATCTGGTTCGATGCCAACGATAATGGGAACTTTGAAGTAGGTGAATCAACCGCACCGGCCGGTGTTGTCCTTTATCTGTTGGATGGGAACAGCAACCCGATTCTTGACCCGATCACCAGCCGGCCGATCACGACCACAACCGGCACCGATGGTTTGTACCTGTTTACCCACCTCACACCGGGGGACTACCGGGTTCAAATCGGGCAAGAGAACTTCGATGCAGGTGGTCCACTTGAAGGGTATGCGAGCAGCACCGGCAGTGTTGACCCGGATAATGATTCTGACCGAGATGACAACGGAAATGACACTGACGATGTCTTGGCCAATGGGATTATCAGTGATCCGATTACGCTGGAGTACAACGGTGAGACGACGGGCAATGAGGACGGCGACGCCAATGTGAATACCAATCTGACTGTAGATTTTGGTTTGGTTTTGGTCCCCAATGCGGTGGAGCTAATCAGCTTCAATGCGCGGCGATCTGGCTATGATGATGTCGAAATCCGCTGGGCAACCGGATCAGAAATCGACAACTTCGGCTTCCGATTGATGCGTAGTTCAACAGGCTCATTCGCCGATGCTGAGCAGA
>JAHDGV010001075.1 GCA_020631655.1 Chloroflexota bacterium
AGATGGCGATCCTAATTGAGGAGCTTATTCCGATCCATTTGCTGGCGGAAGAACCGAGTAAACGCTAAGTGTAGGATGGGTTTAAGCAGCGGCCGGTTCAAACGTTGTATCCACGTTGAGCGAATCCCCCACATCGGCCAGCTCGTCACGCACCTCGGCAATGTCGAGGGCGGGTGGCACCATCACAATCGCCTCCATTGTGAACAAGAACCCACCGCTCATGGGGGCCGGTTCCATGCCGGTATCCATCGTTTCTACGCTAATCCCTTGCTCCGCTAAGTGTTGCGTAATTTCATGAATAATCCCTTCATGATCGGCCCCACGCACTTTAATTTGGTACGAAGACCATCCCTCAAACCGTGCAGAAAAGCCCCGTTTTGTTTCACGGATGGTGATTTCATACCCCATCTCGCGCAGTTTTTGGCTCGATTGCTTAAATTCATCAAACCGCTTGGCGGGCAGAGAAACCAGCATGAGCATGGCAAATTCTCCGCCCAAACGGGCCATTTTGCTCGAATCGACGTTTCCCTCAAAGCTGAGAACAAAGCCTGTGACTTCTTCTACAATTCCGATTTTGTCGTTTCCTGTGACTGTTAAGACGATATTTTTGCGCATCTCTTCACCTTTTTGAGTTTAGTACATTTTCCCACAAGAAGTACATCGTTTTGCGGTGGCGTCATACCCGCGGAGGCGGGTATCCAGTGCTAGATTTGGCGCTGGATTCCTGTCCCTGCCTACGCAGGGATGACGCGCAGGAATGACGGGTCACTGATGAACTTAAGAAAATTTCTGGGAAAATGTTTTTTGTTTGTGTTGATAACAAATATCTTGATCAGCTCAAATGCGCAACCTACCCGGCCGTTTGTTAGACCAACTGTTGCAATTTATTTAGGTTAATCGGGTCGTGGTGTAAACAGATTTTTCCCTTCGAACTTTTTTGTCCCGTTAACATAGCTGTAGTATTTGCGGCATTCGCAAGACAGATATTCGATGTCGATGGGGGTAAACGGGCGAGAGGCCTGAGGCCAATAAGCTGGCTGAAGCTCGATCATTTTATCGGCCGCCTGTTGATGCGATTTGCATCCCAAATGAGCCTGCAACAAATCAAGGTAGGGGGCCGCACCGATGCCGGTCGGAAC
>JAHDGV010000278.1:0-1416 GCA_020631655.1 Chloroflexota bacterium
GGGATTGGGAAAGAAATTGCGCTGAAGCTGGCAAGCGAAGGTGCCAATATTGTGATCGCGGCCAAAACCGAAGAGCCGCATCCACGTTTACCCGGCACGATTTACACGGCGGCCGATGAGGTCGAAGAAGCGGGCGGCAAGGCACTCCCCATCAAAGTAGATATTCGGGACGAAGAAAATGTAGAGAAGGCGGTTGAAAAGGCGGCCCAACATTTTGGCGGGATCGATGTCTTGGTCAATAACGCCAGCGCCATCTTTTTGGCAGGCACATTAGCCACACCGATGAAACGGTATGACCTGATGCATTCGATCAACGGCCGGGGGACTTATCTTTGTTCGCAAAAATGTTTGCCCTATTTGACGGAGGCTGACAACGGCCACATCCTCAACATTTCTCCACCGCTTAACTTTGAAGAGCGCTGGTTTAAAAACCACGTTGCTTATTCGATGGCGAAGTACAACATGTCGCTGTGTGTGTTGGGTATGGCGGGTGAGTTCCGGGGCAAAGTGGGTGTCAACGCCCTGTGGCCGCGCACTGCGATTGCAACGGCGGCCGTGGCAAACCTGCTGGGCGGCGATGAGATGATGAAAGCATCTCGCTGGCCGACCATCATGGCGGATGCGGCGTACTTTGTTTTGCGTCGAGATAAGGCTGAGTGCAACGGTAATTTCTTTGTGGATGATGAGGTTTTGGCCTCTGAAGGCATCACCGATTTGGACAAGTATGCGGTCACGCCGGGTGTGCCGTTGGCGCCGGATTTCTTTGTGTGATTGATATCTGCTGTAGGGGCTAGTCGTCTACGGGCGAAGCCCCGACGGCTCGCCCTGATGTGGTAATTATTTCAATTATCGGGCGAGCCCCTTTCGCTTCGCTATCGCTCGCAAGTGACTAGCCCCTACAGCTACCTGATTTTTGTTGCTTCACATTTAATCTGATACAAATTGGGGAAACAGTCTTTACTCCAGCTTTGCCTGCATGACCAAACGCAGAAAAAACTCAATCCGAAAGCCTCTGTGGGACTATCGCACACCGGGATACTATTTCATCACGATATGCACCTATAAACGTTTTTACTTGTTTGAACAGGGCATGATAAAACAAATTGTTGAATCCATCATTCAGCAACTTCCAAATTATGACTCCTGTAACCATGTCAGCTTAGATCGATGGGTTGTCATGCCAAATCACATTCACATTTTACTTTTCCTTGATGAGACCACAGAATTTTTAACTTCGGCACCTGATTATGAAAAAGTTATGTCAAAATCTGTCGGAGCAATTGTTGCAACGCTAAAAGGTCGTATTACAGCCGAAGTTAGGACTGAGGATCCCTATCTCAATGTGTGGCAACGGGGATATTGGGACAGGATTGTGCGAAATGAGGATGAGTTAAATCGCATTCGAGAATATATTAG
>JAHDGV010000278.1:1516-6973 GCA_020631655.1 Chloroflexota bacterium
CTACTCGGAGACTTCTTTTCCAGCCCACTGGGAGAAAATATGCACGGCCCACTTTGCCGCTTTTACCCGTGGCGAGATCAGCTTTCTTGAACAGCGTCGCCGCAGACTGCGCGACGCATTTAACGAGCCAGACCTACCGGCCGAAGAAGCTGATCAGATTTTTACCCATCAGCTCAAATTCTATGAAGCGTCATGGACGTTGTTTCCAGACGCACTCCCTTTTTTGGAGCAATTTAAATCTAAACGATTAGCCATTTTGACCAACGGACAACGTGATCAGCAGGATATGAAGCTCCAAAAAACCGGTATCGATCACTATTTTGAATTTGTAGTCACGGTGGATGATGTGGGTGTGGGCAAACCCCATCCCAAAATTTTTGATAAAGCGTGCCAGTTGGCTGGCTTACGGCCGGATCAAATCACCTATATTGGGGACAATTTGCAAAAGGATGCGTTGGCGGCCGCTCAAGCGGGGATGAACGGCGTTTGGCTTAACCGAAACGGGAAAAGCCCGCGCGCAGGTGTTTCTGAAATAAAAAGCCTTGCAGACTTTAGCCAGTAACATCAAAAATGAGCCAAGTTAAGGGATGGTGTCAATTCAGTTGTCATGATGTTTAATTGCGAGACAACAAATTTCAAGGTGGAAATCAAACTAGAATGGACTTAATTTACTTTACCTTAGGACTCGCAGGGTTTTTGCTTGTCATGGGTACTTGGATTCAATATCTGTTAACTATTCCCAACGGGGCGGTGCCTGAATGGCCCACAGGCGGCCTTATTGCTCAGGGAGCTGGATTTATTCTGGCCGTTTTGTCACTTGTGACCCTCTCCTTTGATCGGCCGGTTTTAGCAGGGATTTCAATTCTGTTAGCCCTTTTTGCTATCTCGATGGCCATTTTCTTCTACTGGCTTTTGTTTACACAGCGCCAAACCCCAATTGGGGAGATTCGGGTAGAGGTTGGGGACAAGATTCTCCCGTTTGAGGCGTTCACGGCCGAAGGTGAACGGTTTGAGTCCGATGAGCTTCTGGGTCAGCGGGTGCTTTTCAAATTCTTCAGAGGAGGCTGGTGACCGTACTGTAGCGCTGAGTTACAGCGCTTCGACGAAATGCAGGCCGAAGAATTTTCCAAATTCAATATCAAGGTGGTTGCCCTAAGCAAAGACACTCCAGAAGAAGCGACGATACACAAGAATCGTGATCACCTTTCAATCCAACTCCTATCTGACGCAAAGCTCAAAGTCATACGCCAATATGGGGTTGAACACCACAAGGCGTTTGGGTTTGAGACAGACTCTTTTAAGATTTTTGGAGTGCCACTCTCTCTCAAACCATCATTCAAAGCGATGGCGATTCCAACAACGCTATTGATCGATGAAGAGGGGATTATCCGCTGGATTGATCAGGCGGATGATTACCGATTACGTAGCAACAATGAGCGGGTGATGTCGGCCGTTCAAACTGTATTTGGCTAAGGTGTTAGCTTACAGCTTTCAGTCCGCTAATATAGTCTTTGATCAGCCGTTCAAAGCTTTGATCCAAATCTAAATCAAGTTCAAACCCACCCGCGATTTCGAGCGATACAAATCCGTGGAGCAGACTTCGAAACCCCCGCACAACGTGTAAAGCCTCATCCCCAGCAAGGCCAAAAGATCCCAAAATGAGTAGCAAGAATGATAGGGTATTCCGGCCGATCCGCTCGACCTCTGATCCCGGCTCACCCGCTTGGATGATGAGCTGATAAATGCCGGGATTTGCGTGGGCAAATGCTCGGTAACTTTGAGCCGCCGCCATCAGCGCTTCGTCACCAATTTTGCCAGCCACCGCATCGCGCAATAGATCGTCTAATTGAGTCAGGGCGTGGATGCGGAGCGCATCGATCAAACCATCTGCCCCTTTAACGTGGTTGTAAAGCGACGGCACTTTGATGTTTAGCGCGGCCGCTAAATCCTTGAGCTTGAGCTGGTGAACATCGCCCAGATAATTGGCTAACTCAGCCGCTTTTTGAACTACTTTTTCTTTGGTTAAGTCTCGTGCCATAGTTATTTTTTAGCTACTGCGATCGCTTGCTTCATAGCGGCCGTTGGATTTTCTAACACGCGGCCGTGGCCAATCGCCAACCGCTTAGGATTTAGAGCCAAAAGCTTTTCGGCCGACTGTGCCGCCGTTGGTTTATGCCAAGTTGCAAAACCCGGCAACGGGAACAGCCAGCGAATCACACCGGCCACCGCTACACCGCCTAATGTTTGGAGCGCGTCTCCGGCTATGAGTGACCCATCCCGCTGATCATAAAACGCGATGTGGCCGGGGGTGTGGCCCGGAGTCGCCACAACTTTTAGCGATCCAATTGTATCTCCATCTACCACGGTTCGAGTCGGCCGAGTTTCAACACTGGGGAAGTCCCCTTTGAGCGGTGCGTCTGCCTGTCCGGCCGCGAGTGACTTGTCTCCAGCGATAAAGCGGGCCGATTGCTCAGATGTAATCACATCAGCATCAGGCACGGCCGCCTTGAGCGGGTCCAATCCACCGATGTGGTCTGAATGTGCATGGGTCAGCACGATCCGTTTAATCGGTTGCCCCTGCTGTTCGGCCGCCTGCAGGATCATTTTTTCCATGCCGGCCATGCCTGTATCAATAACGGTTAGCCCATCATCTTCTTTTACTAAATAGCTGTTCATCATTCCAAATTTCGTAATTTGGACTAAATTTTCTGTTATTTCTCGAATTGCCATCAGAACATCTCCTTGCTTGCTAATTAAATTAATTTATAAACTAATTTAATTAGTTTGTCAAATTTAATCCCCCTTTTAATCAAAACTTATCTTCAAAATCCGGCATGATTGTCCAGATGGGTTGTCTCAATTCCGCAATATCATCTGCCGTAACGCATCAATCTGAGCTACAATCACAGCGTATGCAAGAAAGACTTCAAAAAATCATGGCAAAAGCGGGGCTCGGCTCTCGTCGCCAGTGTGAAAAAATTATCGAAAAAGGGCGCGTCACGGTTAATGACCAAGTGGCCAAACTGGGGGATCAGGCAGATGCCCAAAAGGACAAAATTGCGGTTGATGGGGCGATTTTGCCCAAACCGGAAAAGCTCACCTACGTCATGGTCAATAAGCCACGTAATGTTATCTCGGATGAGGATGATCGCGGCCGGAAAACGGTCCGTGAGATGATCGACGAGATTCCCGGCCACCTGTATCCCGTCGGCCGTTTAGACGCCCCTAGTGTTGGGCTTGTGCTCATGACCAACGATGGAGATATGGCCCACCACCTGACCCATCCACGCTTTCAGCACGAAAAAACCTACCGTGTAAAAGTAGATGGGAGCATGTCGAATGAAACCATCGACAAATGGAAAAAAGGGGTGTACCTAGACGACGGCCGCACCAAACCGGCCAAGGTCAAAGCGATTGATCGAGGCACCGGATTTACATGGCTAGAGGTCATCCTACGCGAGGGTCGCAAGCGTCAGATTCGTCGGGTTGCGGCTAAACTGGGTCACGCTGTTTTGCATCTTGAACGGGTGAAAATCGGGCCGCTCAAGTTGGGCAACTTGGGGCTTGGCAAATGGCGTCATTTGACTGACCGCGAGGTTGACCAACTAAAAAAATATGTCGCCGGTGGCGAGAAAAATTTCCAGGCGAATCAAAAACGACGCAAAGGGATTCAGGGTGGCAAAAAAGGTGGCGGCAAAAAACCGGCCGCCAAATCAAGTGGATCTAGTCGAGATTCAAACCCCAAATCGAGCCGCAAAATTCGATAGCTATGACGAAAAAACCGGATCAATTTACATTCCCGATCAAAGTTTCTAAACCGCGTCGCTCTTCGCCCGTTTTGTACTGGCTGATTGCGGTTGTGCTCATCATGTATGTCAGCACGGCGAGTAGCCAAATTCACGCCACAGAAATTTTATCAGGCGGATTAACTGACTCGGCCGGGTTTGCACCCGCACTGTTCACCAGTTTGGTGACCGCCTTGGCCGTGTGGCACTGGTCCGGCCGCTGGTGGGCCTTAATCGCTTCGTTTATGCCCCAACTGACCTATGCGGAAATTGAGCCGAGCTACACGATCGCTTTGCCCTTGTTGGGATTGCTGTTGTATACACTTTTTGTTCCCCCGGCCGAATATGCGCTCGACTATCCAGATGATCCTCCCCATCCTAAACAAAAAGGCTGGGTCGAGGGGCTCTCGCTGGTGCTTTTAGCCTTTCGCCCATTAGGGGGGATGGCGGCGGCCATTGTGATCTGGTTTAGGTCAGCCAACAAATGGCTGGTTGCAGGATTGGTTGTCGCCTTAGCGGCGGCATTGTTCTTGCTTCCCCCATCCATCACCGCCCCACTGCTTGCAATCGCAAACCCTATCGCTAATCCGCTATTAGGCTGGTCGATTTTCGCCGGTATCATCCTGTTGCTCATTGGCATTGGTCAGCGGGATGTGTTGATTTCGGCCGCATCAACCGCCCTCTTCCTGCCTACATTCTCGTGGAGCCTTTTACTCACTCCGGCCGTCGTGTTCGCCGTGCGACTACCACTGTTTTTTATCGGTTTAAATCTCGTGATTTGGGCCGTACTGACGGCCGTTGCCAGTTAACCATTCATGATCGAAACAACCATTACTATAGACGGCCCGGCCGCATCGGGTAAAACGACGGTTGGGTATGAGCTGGCTCAGGCAATCGGCTATGTGTTTTTAGATACCGGCGTGATGTACCGAGCGGTCACTTTGGCCTCTTTAAACGCAGGCATCGACCCAAACGATGAGGCGGCCGTGGTTAAAATTGCCGAGTCGCTCGATTTTGACATCCAGCCGGAAGTGGGGCATGAAGACGGCCGCCACTACACAGTTATGGTCAACGGTATAGATGCCACGTGGGAACTGCGCAATTCAGATGTCAATCAAAATGTGTCGGCCGTATCTTCGTATCCGCAAGTGCGAGAAGAAATGGTGCGGCTCCAGCGTGAGTTTGCCGACGGCCACGCCACTGTGATGGTCGGCCGGGATATCGGCACTGTCGTGCTGCCTGATGCTCCGCTCAAAATTTATCTCGAAGCCACGGCAGAGATTCGTGCTCGGCGCAGGATGGGGGATCACTTGCAACGGAACTACAACACGGTTGAGTTTGAAAAAATCTTGGCCGATATTATTCGGCGGGACAATATCGATAGCAGTCGTGAACATTCGCCGCTCAAACCGGCCGATGATGCGCTCATCATCGATACGAGTCAGCTGACACCGGACGGGGTGCTACAAGCTATGTTGGATGCAGTTACTGAAAGGCAACTCCCCGTTTTAAACGCATAAGCCTACCAGCCCCATAAAATCAGCTTCATAATTCTTGGTTGTGCATCATGCTCCATGCCGAGGCAAATGCATTCCGACCTGCTAGTTTAAAGTGGCTCACTTTTGTATCTATCGGATGGAACAAAAATCGGGACAGCTCAGCTCTGTAATTG
>JAHDGV010000279.1:0-3104 GCA_020631655.1 Chloroflexota bacterium
TACGAAGCGAAGGGGCAGTTTAGTGATGCCTGCCTGCTGGCTGAGATGCTGACATGGTCGGCCGAGGATTCGCAGGCGGCCGATCAGATTTTTAACCTGGTCAACGGTGATGTTGTCTCTTGGGCCGAGAATTGGCCTAAGATTGCGGCTTACTTTGGAATGGATGTGGCTGTGCCTGACCAAGGTCTAGATCTAAACGATTTGCTGAGCGACCGGCAGGAGGTTTGGGATCAACTGCGTCAGGAGCATGGTTTGCCCCCCCTACCGCTCGATTCGGTTTTCTCGGCCAGCTTTTTGGTGTCAGGTTTGCTGATGTACTGGGATGCGGTTTATTCGATGGATAAGGCTCGGTCGTTTGGGTTTACATCTACAGTAGAAACCAGATCAATGTTTGCACAATTGTTTAACAAGCTTGAGACGCTTGAGGTCATTCCAACTCTGCGCTCGATGCCTGCTTGATTTGGCTCAGTGCGGGGACACCTTACACTGGATATCCCAGTTACCACCCAGTTAAAGTTCTCATTTTGGTTGTCGGTTCGGGCGGTGACAGGGATGGCGGGTTAATTCACCGGCCGGATCTGACCATCAACGGCCGCGATCCACAGCTGGCCGTTCTGTCCGGCCGCCTGTGACTGGGCTTCTTGAATCCCCATCTCGTGTACCTGTCCCTGATTGGCCCGTGCTTCGGCCGCGGCTTCCAGCTGGCTCTCGAATCCGATCACACCGGCCGAGCGCCCTTGCGGCGCATACTCTAGCCATCCTTCAGGAACCTGCACCAAGTAAACCATTCCGGCCGAAACGTCTTGCAGAAGCTGGTTGAGCCTGTTGCGTAAGTTCACAAGGTCTGAGGCCTGCTGTGGCTCATTGTTTAGGTATATGCGAAATTGATCAGAGGTGGCCGAATCGAGCTTGTCTAGTGATTTTCCAGTTGCTTTTGCTTTAGCTAGCACTTGGCTAGCTAGCTGTGACATCCCCCCTCCCCCACTGCGTGTCCCTTGAATTGGTGGAGGGGTATCGCCATGCAGTAACTTATCTATTAATCCGTTAAGCTGCTTGGGTCCGGCCGGCATGTCATTGGCCCGCCAGCTAATCAACTGGTTCATCGCTTTGAGCTGAACATCTTCTGGCTGTTTGCGTAGCCGATCAGCAATCGGCCTGACCGCATTTTCGGTCAGCATGTAATCACGGATCTTTTGTTGCACCGATGGGGCAAGCTCCAAAAGATGTTTGTAGCGTGACCGCTGATGTCGTTGGATGCCGGTTGCCGCTTCGAGCTTTTGACCTACGTTTTTTACGCCACTCGCTTTGAGCTGTTCTTCACTCCGTTTTAGCCCCTCTGCGATATCAAGTGGGGGCAGGTTGCGACGATGTAGATTTTCGATCAGTTGAACCAACTGCAAATTATCTGGCTGAACCAATCCGGCCTTAATTTTGCCAATTTGTTGTCCGAGTGCTTTGTTGTCGGCCGACAACAAATAGACATGGGCCCACCAGCGACGTTCACCAAAGACTACGGCATACTGTACATCATCGAGTTTCGACTCAACCTCACGGATACCGATTGGCTGTTGCAACCCTGCTTCAGCAATCGTTTGTGCCAGCGCTTTGATCTCCCGCATCTCTTCTTGTTGGGCGAGTGAGGCTGATCCTTCTGTGTTGAACCAGTCGGTTAAAACGGCCGTTGGGCTAGCACCTTGATCCATAGCGGTGTAGGCGCTGGTGGGGAGCAAGGTTCGTGGTTGGTCAACATCCGGCCGGGCAGCAAGAATGTCGATCTCACCAAAAATGGGTCCACCTGCATCAGCCGTCGCTTGATCTTTAGGTGATGGCTTCCGTTTGCGTCGCGGCTTCTTTTCGGCCGGAGGTGTTGCCGCCACCCCAAAGATTTCTTCTAGCCCTGTTGCTTCACCCGATTCAATTCCTAAGTTTTTGAGTCCTAAACGGACACCGGTTTTTTTTGCCATAGTTAGCTGTCAGCTATCAGCACACTCACCTCGTTCGTTTGTCAGCTAATCAGTTTAGACCTTTCAAAACCCATTTGTGTTCAATTGGCTGAAATGCTGATTGGCTAAAAGCGAAGTGTGCTGATTAGCTAGTTGATTAATCCTGCTCGTTTCAAAATTTCTGCGGTTAACGCCCGAAACTCTCCGGCCGATTTTGAATTGGGTTCATGTGCCATCACGTCTGACTGATAGCTTTGTGCGTCCCCGATTGCGACCCGATCAAACGTGGCAGGCAAAAGGGTTTTTTCAAATGGATAAAGTTGAGGGGCCAATTCACGGATACCAACGGCCGCTTCAAATGTGTTGCGAGCCAATGTTGTATTCCGCACTTTATTTGGCCAAACGCCAATCACAGCCAGCCTGTCATTTAGCTTCGCCTGAAAACGAATCATTGCTTGGGTCAGTTTGGTCAACCCATCGATTTCAAACTGGCCGGGGGTAATGGGGATCACGACCCAGTCTGATGCCACAAGTGCATTAGCCATCAGCCCACTTAAATTTGGTGGGCAATCGGCCACAATAAGTTTGTACTGCCCATCAATTTCAACAATCTTGTCATGCAGTGTTTCCAGCTCGTTAATCCCCTGATTCAGCGGCCCCTCTAGCTGCTTTAAGTAACCGGTTCCTGGCATGATGTGTAGGGTCGAGCCCGGAATTTGATTCTTCCATTTGATTGGCGGAAGCTCAACCACCCGCACCGCATCTAACAAAGATAGATCACTTTGGAGTACTTCAGCGATGGTTGGATCATCAAAGTTGGGCTTTTCACGCATCGCAATTTCGTTCCCCAAAAATGATGCGGAGGCATTCCCCTGCTGATCGAGATCGATTAGTGCAACCTGATCCGGCCCTAAAATTCTGGCGGCTAGGGCGGCAAAATTTACGGCTCCAGTGGTTTTGCCGACCCCTCCTTTTTGATTGGTAAAGCTGATGACAACGGTCATAAATTCTTCCTTTTTTCAATAAACTTCAACTGTTTGCATTGTAGCCATTTGCATTTGCAATAACAATCATTTTGATCTGATTGGTCTGTTTTGATTAGAAATTGAGCGAGAATAATCGGTTTCTGCAAAAAGCCCGCTCCAGCCAAACAAGGTTCAA
>JAHDGV010000279.1:3204-6965 GCA_020631655.1 Chloroflexota bacterium
CAGGCAGGGATGCCTGCACAACAATCGCTTTCATCAGCCCACAAGATGTGTATAATCGGTCATCTATGATGAACAAACGCAATCCATTCCTGAACCTACTGGGACTCAAAGAGAGTTCGAAAGCGGTCGTTTTTCATGCAGATGATATCGGGATGCTTAATGCAACTGTCACTGCTTGGAAAGATTTAGCTTCATCTTCTAGCATGACAGCCGCCTCTGTGATGGCCCCTTGTCCGTGGTTTCCGGCCGCGGCCGCAGAGATTGTTGCCAGCAAAAATGCGGATGTGGGTGTTCACATGACCCTCAACAGTGAATGGGAAAAAATGCGTTTTTCTGCGATCTCGACAGCAGACCCTGCCAGTGGGTTGTTTGATGAGGCCGGCTTCTTTCCTGACAATACCAAAGCGGTGCAAGACAAGGCTGATCCTGATGTGGTAGCGGTTGAGCTAAAAGCGCAGATGGATCGAGCCATTGCGGCCGGGATTGATGTGACTCACATCGATTCACACATGGGAGCTGTATTTCATCCGAGACTGCTTGAATGTTACGTGCGGGTTGGGTTTGCCTATCAAGTGCCCGCCCTTGTTATGCGGGCCAATCGGAGCCAGCTATTGGGATTGGGATTCCCAGAATCGATTGTGGGACAGGTAGAAGCGGCCTTGGATTTCATCGAGAATCAGGGAATGCCTTTGTTTGATTCGATCAAAATGTTGCCTCTGCGCGAGTCTGACACCCCGGCCAAAAGGCTCAAACTCCTCAAAACAATCCTTGAGGATTACCCGCCCGGCCTGCATTATCTTATCTTCCATCCGGCCGAAAACACCCCCGAGCTCCACTCAGTTGCCCCTGATTGGAAAGCTCGTCAGGCAGATTACAAGTTGCTCAAGCATCCACAGTTGCCCAGCATTATTAAAGATGCGGGTGTGACTCCCATTGGTATGCGTGAGATTCGAGACGCTTTTCGCAAACAGCTCGGGTAGCCTTTCCCTACTTCACCAGTTCTACAATCGCCTTTTCATTCTGCTCGATCAGATCGTTCGCGATGATTTTTGCGGCCGCAGACTGCCAGTTGTACAGCGTTCGATGAGGCACTTCTCGGTCGAACCATTCCAGCGCATCCCGCTCTAGATCAGACAAATGGCTTATATTTGCCCGCCTGCCGTACGGCCGAAGCCCCCTCACGTACGGAAAGTAAAGCGCGTTGTAATGGCGCCATGCTTTGGTTGATTGAAAGTTATCTGTCGCTTCAGGTTTCAATTGTTCAATCGATTCGATTAGCAGTTGTTTTAGCTCAGTTGCTTTAACCAGTGTATTTGGCTCTGATCCTTTTTCTTCTAAACGCTTCTCGATAATGGGGGAGTGGACCAGTGGGTTGGTGGCTAATTTCGGCATGTTACCCAAATGGCTAAGGGCAACCCGAGTTTGTTTAATTATGTTGTCGTCCGACAACGGCTGAATTCCATTCAGCTGGGGCCAAACTGCGTTTGGCTCGGGTGGGATAGATTTAGGGATCGCCTCTGTTATTTCGCGTAGTTGTTTGCGCTCATTCACCAAACCGGGAGACTCAGGGAAGGCCAACTGGTCAAACCCATCCTGCCACTGACGGCCGAACACGGTTAAAAGCAAGGCCGTGGTTTCAACACCGTATAGTAGAATGACCAGTGGTAAGGTAACCCCAGTGACCAAAATCATCACCAATCCCACCTGTAGCGAGAAGATGCTCCCAATAACCTCTGCTTCAAGAACAGAGCGGACAAAGTCCGGTCGGAGAGCTTCCCCCTGATCAAAGGCATCTAACAGCCCCACAGCCACCCCTAAAATCAACAGATCACCCGCGATGGCGATAAACAGCCATTGGGGCGGGATCAGCTCAAAAGGGGCCAAAATTAGCCCAAATCCGAGCGAGAAGAACAATGTAGCCACTAAGACCAAACCGATCACATTGGCCGAATTTTCCCCATTTTTAAAGCGTTCACGAACTGAACGGATCAAATCCCTTAAATGCCACAGGGCCCCAGCCCAGAAAATGAGCGGGGCGATGAGCAAGACCACCTGCATTTGAAGCAAATCACCGAGTGGGGGAGGGGCGTACCGGCCGATAGATGAAAGGGCCAACGCAATGCTGTAGCTAATCAGCCCCCCAGCGGCCCAAATCAGCGCTTTTTCGGCCGGATTTTGCCAATAACGGCGTACCAAGTAGAGGCCAAGCCAAAAAGCGATGCTGAATGAGATGAATTCTGCGACTAACATGGGGGAATTATAGCGAGTTTATGGCAGGTGTGTGGTGAGTCACCCACTCACCATTTACAATACCACCCATGACCGAAAATATCTCACTTGTCCCTTCTAACCCTGTCGAGCTATCAAACTTCATGGCCCTCGAGCAACATCCTGACGCGGCCGAGTTTGTGACCCAAAACACCCTCAAAGAGCATCTGGCCGCCTTTAACGATCCCCAGATCCGCTATCTGACTGTTGAAGTAGACGGTATTCCGGCCGGATTCTTGCTGTTGGCCAACGATCCTGATGGGATTAGTGTGGAACTGCGCCGAATTGTGGTGGCAGACAAGTCGAGTGGGGTGGGGCAGGCTGCCATGCGTCTGCTAGAGTCGTTTGTTGTGGAGAAAATCGGCCGGAGCAGGCTCTGGTTAGACGTGTTTACAACCAATCCCCGAGCCATACATGTGTACAAAAAGCTGGGTTACGCCCAATTTGGGACAGATGTGTATCCAGACGGCCGTCCTTTGTTGCTACTTGAGAAAAAATTGGCCAAAAACTAAACAGGCTTAATCCGCGAAATGCCCTCGGAGGGGCTATGTCACCGCCAGTGAGCGAAGCGATGGCGCGTGGCTCGCCCCAAAGAAATTTCAAATAAATGGGGGCGAGCCATCCCTTTGGGGATGACATAGCCCCTACAAATCAATCTTTAGAACCCCATCTGGTCCAGACAAAAGAATGAGCTTTACTGCTGGAACTTGCCCTATAAGCCCCTCTACAGCCGATTTATACCGCTCCAGCTGATCTGTGTACTTTTCAACCACCCGTTGCTGATCGTCAGCATTCCGAATCCGATCTGTTTTAAAGTCAATAATCGTCCAAATTCCGTCTGACTCAATCAGCAGGTCGATTACCCCTTCATCCCCCTGCCAAACGTAGGGGAGTTCGGCCAACCGTTGGTTGGCATGCGCAATTTCAGCATAGATGGGGCTGTGCTGGAAGCCTGTGAGCAGTTTTTTCGCCCGGCCGATCCCATGTTTCAGCTGTTCTTGGCTCGTTAAACCATATTCCCGGCCGCGAGCGCTGGCCCAACGCTCAAACTCAGCCGGTTGACCGCCAGAATCTGCTGGAAAGCGCCACTGGGCCAATGCCTCATGCACAATCGATCCCACAACCCATGCCGGAGCGGTCGGCCGTTGGGCCGTGGGCACCACTTGCCAGACCCGATTGGGTGTCTCTGACTCTTGCTCAGCCGAATCTTTCGGCCGCTGTGCATAACTTTCAACCATCTGGGGATTAACATCTGCAAAAGTGGGTACCGTTGTGGATAACTTGTCAGATTCGGCCGGTTTTATGGCGAAATTTGGCTCCACACAGTTGCCACCAATCTCAATTTCACCCAGCATACAGCCCAGCTCATGATTTTTGTCTCCGTCCTCATCATAATCGGCCGGAATTTCTTGGGTTAGCCCGCATAATTGCCCCAGCTCTTTGAGCCATCCCTGCGCTGTAAACTCTCCTTTGGACGTTTTCCCCATATGGCC
>JAHDGV010000280.1 GCA_020631655.1 Chloroflexota bacterium
GCCCTGAAAAACAGGCTTTTTATGAATACCACAGCTGCATGATGGAGCCATGGGACGGCCCAGCCAGCATCGGCTTTACAGATGGAACGGTCGTAGGGGCAGTGCTTGACCGGAATGGTCTGCGCCCATCCCGTTACTACGTCACGAAAGATGATGTGATTGTGCTCGCTTCAGAAGTTGGGGTGATGGATGTTTATCCCGAAGATGTGGTTGAAAAAGGACGTCTGCAACCCGGCCGCATGTTGCTAGTTGACACCGCGCAGGGGCGGATCATCGCTGACGAAGAGATTAAGAGTGAACTAGCAAAAGCCAAACCGTATCGACAGTGGCTCGATGATAATCTGATCCATTTGGCTGATTTGGAAGACGGGGAAGTTATCCGGCCGGAACATCCGGACCAAGTGACACAGCGCCAACAATTCTTCGGTTACACGTTCGAGGATTTGCGCATCATCATGGCACCGATGTCATCGTCGGGCAAAGAAAACTTGGGCTCGATGGGAGATGACACTCCACCGGCCGTGCTGTCTGATCATTCGCAACCGTTGTTCAATTACTTTAAGCAATTGTTTGCGCAGGTTACCAATCCCCCAATCGACGCGATTCGGGAAGAATTGGTGACCGATACCAACGTTTTCACCGGACGTGAGCCGGATTTGCTAGACCCGCGACCTGAAAACGCCAAACTTTTAAAATTACCGCATCCGCTGTTGACCAACGAAGAGCTTGCCAAAATCCGCTACATGAAGCGAGATGGGTTCAAAGTAGAAACCCTTTCCCTGCTTTACGATGTGCGCGGTGGCGGTACGGCCTTAGAAGATGCGCTTGAAGATCTATTTGATGAAGGCGAAGAATCGGTGCGTGATGGGGCGACGATCCTCATCCTGTCTGACCGGAAAATCGACGAGCAAAAAGGGTCGATCCCTTCTCTTTTGGCCGCGTCTGGCTTGCATCATCATTTAGTTGAACTCGGTCTGCGTGGTCAATGTAGCATCATTTTAGAATCTGGTGATCCGCGAGAAGTGCATCACTTCGCGACTCTCATCGGATATGGTGTTTCAGCCATCAATCCTTATTTGGCGCTTGAGTCGATCAACCAAATGATCGAAAAAGGGATCATCACTGACATTGAATATGAAGATGCGGCCGCAAAATACATCAAAGGAACTGTTAAAGGGATTGTCAAAGTCCTTTCTAAGATGGGTATCTCTACGATTCAGAGCTACCACGGGGCCCAAATTTTTGAGGCCTTGGGCTTAGCCGAAAGTGTTGTAGACAAATACTTTACCGGCACAGACAGCCGGATTGGTGGAATTGATCTTTACGGTATTGCTGAAGAGGTAGAAGCTCGCCATCACGCGGCTTATCCAGACCGGCCGGCGAACGGTCATCAACTGCCTGTGGGTGGTCGGTATCAGTGGCGTAAAGATGGAGAGTTCCACCTGTTCAACCCAACCACCGTTCATGCATTGCAAGATGCGGTGCGGAACGGCGATTACGGTAAGTTCAAACGGTACACGACTGACGTAAACAACCATAAAACAAAAATGGCGACTTTACGCGGTGTTTTACAGCTTAAACCAGATACCAAACCGATTCCGCTTAGCGAAGTCGAGTCTGTTGAGGATATTTGTAGGCGCTTTAAGACCGGTGCGATGAGCTATGGCTCGATTTCGGCCGAGGCGCACGAAGCGCTGGCCGTTGCCATGAACAAAATTGGTGGCCGATCAAATACCGGAGAAGGTGGCGAAGATCCATCACGTTTTGAGGACAATCGTCGCAGTTCGATCAAGCAGGTTGCCAGCGGCCGCTTTGGTGTTACCAGCAACTATTTGGTCAATGCGGACGAAATCCAAATTAAAATGGCCCAAGGTGCAAAACCG
Source organism: Chloroflexota bacterium (assembly GCA_020631655.1). Classification (GTDB taxonomy): domain Bacteria; phylum Chloroflexota; class Anaerolineae; order Promineifilales; family Promineifilaceae; genus WTJY01. The sequence continues at coordinate 1,884 of JAHDGV010000280.1, forward strand.
GGTGAAGGGGGGCAATTGCCCGGCCATAAGGTGTATCCTTGGATCGCCAAAGTGCGCCACTCAACTCCTGGCGTCGGTTTGATTTCGCCACCACCGCATCATGATATTTATTCGATTGAGGATTTGGCTCAGCTCATTTTTGACCTGAAGAGTGCTAATCCACGCGCCCGAATCAACGTTAAGTTGGTGTCTGAAGTCGGTGTTGGCACGGTTGCGGCCGGTGTGGCCAAAGCCAAAGCCGATGTAATCTTGATCTCTGGTAGTGATGGTGGGACTGGCGCCAGCCCGCTGACCAGCTTAAAACATGCTGGCTTGCCGTGGGAGCTGGGACTGGCCGAAGCCAATCAGACCCTGTTGCGCAACGGATTGCGCTCACGCGTGGTGCTTGAAACAGACGGCCAAATGAAAACCGGCCGTGATGTTGTTATCGCCGCGCTTTTGGGGGCTGAAGAGTTTGGATTCTCAACCGCTCCGCTTGTAGCACTTGGCTGTATCATGATGCGGGTTTGCCAGCTCAATACCTGCCCTGTAGGTGTTGCAACCCAAAATCCTGCTTTGCGGGCTCACTTTGATGGAGACCCAGAGCATGTGGTGAACTTCATGCGCTTTATCGCCCGCGAAGTGCGCGAAATTATGGCTCAATTGGGCTTCCGCACCATGGATCAAATGATCGGCCGGACCGACTTCTTGCAACAGCGTGAGACGAATCATCCAAAAGCCAAACATCTGGATTTATCAGCCATTTTGTATCAACCGGCAGTGGTTGATCAGTCTGACCGATACCAAACGCAAACCCAAGATCATGGTTTAGAAGACCGTTTGGACAATCGAGTTTTAATCGGTTTGTGCAAAGGTGCGCTTGAGCGCAAAAAACCGATTACCGCAACCTTGCCGATCAAAAACACAGATCGGGCGGTAGGAACAATTTTGGGCAGTGAGCTGACGCGCATGCACGGAGAAGCAGGTCTGCCGGAAGGCACTATCCATCTGAAATTTGAAGGATCGGCCGGACAAAGCTTTGGCGCATTTGTTCCCAAAGGCATCACTTTAGAGCTTGAAGGTGACTCAAACGACTATATCGGTAAAGGGTTATCAGGTGGGAACCTGACCGTTTATCCGCCAAAAGAGTCGAAGTTTGTGCCGGAGGAAAATATCCTGATCGGAAATGTGGCTCTTTACGGTGCGACAGGCGGTAACGCATTTTTCCGTGGGATGGCGGGCGAGCGATTCTGCGTGCGCAATTCTGGGGCAACGGCCGTTGTTGAAGGGGTTGGCGATCACGGATGTGAGTACATGACCGGTGGACAAGTTGTTGTCCTAGGCGAAACTGGGCGCAATTTTGCGGCCGGAATGTCTGGTGGTGTCGCGTACGTGCTCGATCAAAAAGGAGACTTTGGCAAGTTCCACTGCAACACAGAGATGGTGGCTTTAAGCACCGTGACCGATAAAGATGAAGCGGACGATTTGTACGCACTCATCCAACAACATGCGGTTGCAACAGGTAGCCAACGCGCTTGGAATGTGTTGAGCGATTGGGAGATGATGCTCCCTAGATTTGTGAAGGTGTTGCCGCTCGACTACAAGCGGATGTTGGATGCCATTGAAGAACAAGAAGCGGCCGGATTATCGGGTGATGAAGCCCTGCTAGCGGCGTTTGAAGCGAGTAAATAGCTATCAGCTAATCAGCCGTTCGCTTCGCTCACTTATCAGCCAATCAGCAAGTTTAGCTCTTGCGTTGATGGCTAATAAGCTGACATGCTGATCAAGCTGATAAGCTATAAAAACATGAGTACAGAAAAAGCAACAGGGTTCATGACGTACGGCCGGAGTTATGCCGAAGAGCGTGACCCGCAAGAACGACTAAACGACTGGAAAGAAATTTATATACACCTGCCGGTAATTAATTTGCAACAGCAGGGGCAACGCTGCATGGATTGTGGGATTCCGTTTTGCCACACCGGTAAGACGATCAACAACATGGCGTCTGGTTGTCCGATCAACAATTTAATTCCGGAATGGAATGATCTGGTTTATCGTGGATTGTGGAAAGAGGCGTACGAGCGCCTTGATAAAACCAATAATTTTCCTGAATTTACCGGCCGCACTTGCCCCGCTCCGTGTGAGGCGGCGTGTGTGTTGGGAATTAACGATTCTCCGGTAACAATCAAAAATATCGAGAATGCGATTATTGATCGCGCATTTGAAGAGGGATGGGTCAAACCAAATACCCCTGATATGCGAACCGGCATGAAGGTTGCCGTTGTGGGCTCTGGCCCGGCGGGGTTAGCGGCGGCTGATCAGCTGAATAAAGTTGGTCACTCGGTAACCGTCTATGAACGGGCTCCACGGCCGGGCGGGTTGATGACATACGGCATCCCCAACATGAAAATCGAAAAAGAGACGGTTCTCCGCCGGATTAAGGTGTTAGAGGATGCTGGAATTAGCTTTGAATGCAACATCGAGATCGGTGTAGACGTTCCGGCCGATTATTTAATCAAGAACTTTGACGCGGTGGTTTTGGCCGGTGGGGCAACCAATCCCAATAATTTGCCCATTGCTGGGCGAGAGCTGAACGGGATTCATTTCGCCGTTGACTTTCTAGGTGAAACGACTGAGAGTTTAATCGCATCTGATTTGGAAGATGGGAAATTTATTTCGGCCGAAGGCAAAAATGTGATTGTTATCGGCGGTGGTGATACCGGAACCGACTGCGTCGGCACATCTTTGCGCCACGGTTGCGAAAGCGTCAATCAGTTTGAGCTGGTTCCCATGCCGCCAGAAGAGCGAGCGGCCGATAACCCTTGGCCACAGTGGGCGCGGGTGTATAACCTTGACTACGGTCAGAAAGAAGCCAAAGCGCTAACGGGTGAAGATCCACGGACCTATTCGATTTTGACCAAAGAGTTTGTGGACGACGGCAATGGCAACGTGAAGTCACTTAAAACGGTTGAAATTGAATGGACCGACGGACCGCGCGGCCGTAGCTTTGCTGAGGTTGAAGGGTCTGAAAAAGAGTGGCCGGCCGAACTGGTTTTGATCGCCATTGGTTTTCGTGGTCCCGAAAATCCGATGCTGGAAGAGCTTGGGATTAATCGTGATGCACGCACTAACGTGGCGGCCGTTCACGGTCAGTTTAAAACCAATGTAGACAAGGTTTTTGCGGCCGGTGACATGCGCCGTGGACAAAGTTTGGTGGTTTGGGCCATCAACGAAGGACGTGGTGTTGCGCGTGAAGTAGATCGGTACTTGATGGGAGAGACCGATTTACCGTAAAATGGGGCTGCGCTGAAAAGCGTAACCTTATCGGTTTTGCCAAAACTTTTAAGGTTGCTGATGGCACATAAGCCAGAGGCAGGAAAAAGAAAAGGGGTGTTCAGGTTGACCTGAACACCCCTTTTTGATTTTATGTTGTGGTTTGCTCCCCTCCTATGAGGAGGGGCTGGGGGAGGTGGATTTTCTTCTCATTATTCTCTTTCCACTCCCGACTGGCTCTGTTTTGATTAAGCCAATTAACGGCCGAGCCAGCCTCGTTTCTCTTTGGCTTTGAACGCTTGGGCGATGAGCTGATCATCAAACCATTCGCTTGATTGCCCTTCGGCCGCATAAAGATAAACGGCCGCCGTGTAAATGCTGGTGAGTGTGGAGCTGATGACAGACAGCAACAAAACACTCAGGACACCGATGCCGATAACCATAAACATGAGCCCCAGTAACTCAGCGGTTGCTAGTGCGATGGTCAATACAACGGTGAGCATGATGATACCGAAGATGATGAGCCCAAACACAAGACCAAGCCCTAAATTACCCGCAATCTGCTCGCCCCAGGTTTGCTTGAGCAATTCGGTGCTCCGCTTGATCGAATCGATAGGACCGGTTTTTTCAACGACAAGCACGGGGACAACTAGGTAGGTTGCAAGTGTCCACGCCATCCCGATCAGTCCGATCACGATCCGGCCGATAACGCCTGCACGTTCTGACAACCAGCGCAAAATCATACCAACGGTGGCCGCAATCACAGCGTAGCCCAAAATTGAGCTAAAATTTTCCATTGCAATGTTCAAGCCATCACGCACGGTTGGGTCACCACCGCGCAGGCGAATCATTGCGGCACCCATCAATGCCGTATTCGAGAAGAAGATTACGGTGTAAGTCACCACGTAGTAGAGGAATAGCACCAAATAGGAGAGGATTTCAATGTTCCCTCCCATTAATGATTCAAATAATCCGGCCGCAAACATCGGTAAGATGAATGTCAGCGAGACTAAAATGACTCCCACGGCCGAAATGACCGGAAAAATGGCTAATTCTTTATCTGCTTTAAGGACTTCCCAGCTGGCTTGAATGAGGGACCAGCTATTTCTAATTCTTTCCATCACGATATCTCCATAATTACAGTAGGCGGTAAAACTCACAATCAAAGTCAGTATACCATACGAACGGAGATCATTTTGGTTTTGGAATTAGTTTAAATGCTGGGTGTCATTGATCTTCACCAAGTATGGACCCTCAGGAAAGATATAAATCTCCGCAATAGATGTGTTGCTAGCCTGCAATCGCCAGCAATTTTTGAGCGGCATTTCCATCGCCACGGTAATAAACATGTTGATCGACCCGCCGTGCGCGGCAACTAAGATTTTATCGTCTGGGTGTTTGGCCACCATATCTTCGATAAAGCTTGCAACACGACCTCTAAACGCCTCAATCGGTTCTATTCCGGGGATGGTGACACTCGTAATGTCATTGCGCCACTGTTGGAAAAGCTCTGCATCGTGCCCTTCAAACTCATTCCAATAACGCCCTTCCCACGGCCCAAAGCTGATTTCGCGCATCCGCTGATCCGCAATCGGTTCTAGATCTGGGTGATGGGCCGTGATCGCACTGGCTGTATCCCAAGCTCTTGAAAGATCGCTGGCGTACACGGCCGAAATCCCGTCTTCGCTGGCTAAGCGTTCTCCTACCAGTTGCGCTTGCTCACGGCCGGTTTCATCTAGCTTTGCATCGATTTGCCCTTGTACCCGGCGGATGCGGTTCCATTCAGTTTGTCCATGTCGGACGAGTAGAAAATGTGTCATTGTCGCT
>JAHDGV010001076.1 GCA_020631655.1 Chloroflexota bacterium
CAAACAATATCCCGGCTGCTTCCAGATCACCCCCGTCTACCGCCTGCAAAAACCGCACCACATCCACCCGTACCTCGGCCGCCGGATTCAGTACCACCGAGCGCCGGTCCACCAGTAAAAACGGTGGATCAGCGTTTTTGTCATCCAGCGCATTGCGCAGGTGATACACCGCTTGGCGCAGATTGGTCTTTGCCACGCTCTCCGACTCCTCTGGCCAGAACAGTGTCGCCAGCCGCTCACGCTCGGCCGGCCGGTTCCCCCGCATCGCCAAATAGACCAGCAACCCGCGCACATTGGCCGAGCGAAATTTCGTGATCGGCCGGCCGTCAAGCGTGACGCTGAATGTGCCTAAAAATGTGAGATCTAGAACGGGCATGAATGCAATCTGGTAGGGGTTAGGAGGCATTCGTCGCTTCGCTTACACGCGAATGTCTCACCCCGGCGTGAAAACATTTTTCACTCAATAAAATTTGTTGCCATTGCGGGGTGAGACATTCGCAGTAAATTTTGCCATGAATTAAATGAGCCGATGCGAATGCCTAACCCCTACATTTTTCACCGCAACGCTGTGTCTACGGTCTGTCTACGGCCGGTTGATATTCTCTAACCAAGTTAAACAAACAAGGGTAAACGAGTTCTTGCAAGACGGCTAAACAAAGTTTAGCTGGGAATTCCATCTCAAAGCCCTCCTTTTTTTCAGATGAATGAATGTGTGTACCCCGCCAAAGGCCGGGTGCAAGGAGACTTTTTAGAGATGAACACCTTGAAAATGAATAAAGCAGTTGTCGTAATTTGGTTAGCAATTTCAGTCCTTGTTGGTGGCGGTTTGGTCGCCCCAGCCATGGGATTTGATGTGATCCCACAAACACATGCCTGTGTTGGTGAAGGAAATGGTGGAGGTTGTTAACATCGTAAAGACAATATGAACCAATTTTAAGGGCGATTAAATTTAATCGCCCTTTTTATATTTGCATAGATTGAGATTCATAGTGTTGCATAATTTTTGCAAACTCATTTTTTCTTGAAGATGGATATTTGCCGTGTCCTAAACGTTCAATATTTTTAACAACATCGTTAGCCATCTGCATGTCAGCGTTATTCAAAAAAAACCTTAGTTTTTCAAATTCAACTTTTAA
>JAHDGV010001077.1 GCA_020631655.1 Chloroflexota bacterium
AGTGGCACGAGGAAAAATCGCAGTTACTCCCATTTTTGGTAGTAGGGGCTAGTCAATCGCGAGGCCTTTGACAACCTAAATCAAATTTCAGCGATTGGCTCGCCCTGGCATGGCAATAATTATGCTTCACAGGGCGAGCCATTTTCGCTTCGCTATCGCTCGCAAATGACTAGCCCTTACAGTTTGAACGCGCGCAGAGACGGCCCGTTGGGGCGTCTGGCTCTAATTATTTGTTTTTAACCAATGGCGAATCAGTTCAATGGGGAGGCGATAGGCGCCGTCTTGCTCCTTTACAAACCCGATGGTCAGCAGGCGCTGGACCGCAGGTTTTAACTCTTCAGGGATGGCTAGCTCCTCGGCCGTTAAGCCGTTTGCTTCGGCCAACTGTTTTAGGATGGGGAGCGTCCCGGCCGGGAATTGATTCTGCTCCATATCGACAAAAAACTGCCGGCCGCGCACCAGCACATCCGGGATGATTTGCTCTACTTCGGTGGCCGAGGCGACATGGAAACGGCTCTCCAATGGCCCCTCGTTTTTACTGTTGACCAGCTCCGCACAGACCAACTGAAGCAGATACGGATGGCCGCTAGTGAGGCTCAAGACTAGCTCAAGAGCTTCGGGCGCATAAGCTAGTTCAAACCCCGCAATCGGATTTTCGATCAATTGCCGCGCCTCCGTCTCATCCAAACGGCCGAGCTTAATTGTTTCTACATTGATCAGATAGTTGGCCCACGATGGGAACGAGTCGAGCAGATGGGAACCGGCCAGCAACAGCTTAAACCTCGGCCGATGCTGGATCACGTGGCGCAACATCCCCAGTACCGACTCTTCTTCAAGCGTCCCTTTGTCAAAGGCGTGCCCCAGCGTTTCAAACTCGTCTAAACAGAGTAGCACCGTTTCGACCCCCGACTCCCCGAGTTGAGCTTCGACCTGGACGAGCCAGTCATCAAACGCTGTAAAGGGGTCAAGGTATAACCCATCCCGCCCCAAAGCTGGCAATTGTATGTTTTGTTGTTCGGCCGACTGGATGACCTGTTTGCCGAAGTTGTAGAGAAACCCAGCATGATCACGGGCCAGCGCTACCGGCCCCTGCAAATCAACCGTGATCGGCAGGATGCGTTTGGGCAGCAGCCATC
>JAHDGV010001078.1 GCA_020631655.1 Chloroflexota bacterium
AAAGTTATGTTCACCATGTTGGCCCATCCAGAGGCGGTAACCAGCATGGCCTTGGGCAAAGATGGGTTTTTAAATCACCTTAAGCCCGGCTCACTGTGGGTCGATTGCAGTACGGTTAATCCCAGCTTTACCCGGCAAATGGCGGCCGAGGCACAAGCGCGCGGAATCCGTTATGTGGATGCGCCGGTAGCAGGCACAAAACCCCAAGCTCAAAACGGAGAATTAGTTTTTATTGCAGGAGGTTCGGCCGAAGATGTAGAAGCATGCAAGCCCTATTTTGATCTGATGGGAAGCCGGACGGCGCACGTTGGGGAAAACGGCAAAGGAACATCCTTAAAAGTTGTGGTAAATTTGATGTTGGCCCAATCGATGGCGGCTTTTGCTGAAGCTGTTGCTCTGGGAGAAGCGCTAGGCATCGGCCAGGAAGTGCTTTTTAATACGCTGATGGGAGGCCCAGTTGTGGCACCATTTGTAGCCTCGAAACGAGATATGTTAGCTAACAGCGACTACGCAGATCCCCAGTTTCCGCTGCGTTGGATGCAGAAAGATGTTCAATTGGCGGCCGTTTCTGCTTATGAAGTTGGAGCAGCTCTGCCGATTGGAAACGTAACAAAAGAAATCTACCAGCTAGCGATCCAGGCCGGCCATGGTGACAAAGATTTCTCTGCCATCTATGAATTTTTGAGCCAGTAATGCCGTAAATAAGACTTCAGAAGTTTTAAAAAACTTCTGAAGTCTTTCTTCTAGTTGCACACCAAACTACCCCATCAGTCGATTTAATTCTTTTGACCAAGAGAGCTGCTCAATCCAACTAAACCCGTTTTCCTCAACCGTTTCTTTACTGCTCTGGATCAACGAGCCATATGCGATTCGAGCCATCGTTCCCCCAATGCTTATACGCTGAACTCCGGCCACGGCCAATTGCTCAACCGTAATTGATTGATCGGTCATGGTGCCGATCAACACATTTACCGGCTTGGTCAATTCTCCCACCACCAATTTCACATCTTCAATCGTTTTTAGCCCGGGAGCGTAGAGCATGTCGGCCCCGGCCGCCTCGAACGCTTTTAGCCGCCTGATCGTATCGTCAATATCGTCTACGTTACGCAACAGATTTTCAGCCCGCGCTAC
>JAHDGV010001079.1 GCA_020631655.1 Chloroflexota bacterium
GACAAAGGGTACATTTATTTAGACCAAAAAGAACCGGTCGAACTCAGCTATCGCACTTTGCTGAGCCAGGCCCGAGCACTAGCCGGTAAACTGCAAGCCAAAGGGATTCAACCCGGTGACACGATCATCATTGTTTTACCCACCTGTCCAGCTTTTGCGGTTACATTTTGGGGTATTGTGCTTGCCGGAGCGGTTCCGTGCGTTCTTCCTTCCCCTGCCTTGTCTCGGGTCCCTCAGGTTGGCATTCAGAAAATCGAAATGGTGGGCCAAAAAATCGATGGACAACTGCTGATTACCAGCGATAAAGAAGCGGCTGTGTGGGGATCAGAAGTAACCAGTCTCCCCATCCTTACCACCGAGCAATTGGAGGCGGCCAAGCCAGCCCTATACCAGTCCGTCGAACGGTTGCCAGCTGATTTAGCGGTTATTCAGGCGACATCTGGCTCAACCAATGCACCTAAATGTGTGATGCTCAGCCATGCCAATGTCGTAGCCAACTGTGTTCAACTTGGCAATCGCGTTAAGAACACAAAAGATGATGTCGCCGTTTCTTGGCTACCGATGTTTCATGATATGGGATTGATCGGATGTTTTCTGTGTGGGATGTTTTTAGGGTTTCTCGTTGTTTTGATCCCTTCTTCAAAATTTATCCGTCGGCCGTTTATTTGGGTAAAAGCGATCAGCGATTATCGGGGCGTTACTTCACCCGCTCCAAATTTTTCGTATGGGTTGCTTCTTTCAAAAGTTACTGACGAGCAATTGGCAGATCTGGACCTCTCCTGTTGGCGAATGGCGATCTGCGGCGCTGAACCGATTGACCCGTTGTTACTGATTGAATTTTCAAAAAGATTTCGAGGTGCAAAATTGAGTCAATTTGCAGCTTCCCCAGCCTATGGCATGGCTGAGGCATCTGTTTGCGCTGCGATAGATTCCCCGCATGAACCACTCACCTATGAAACCATTTCCGATGTTGAGCTACACCAAAATGGCTTGGCGGTTCCCGTCCTGCTGGATAGTGATGAGCGCAGCCTAACGGTGTGCAATTGCGGCCGGCCGGTGGATGGGATGCAGGTCGAAATACGTTCATCTCATCGGGAGCCTGTAGCTGATGGGACGGTCGGCCGCAT
>JAHDGV010001080.1 GCA_020631655.1 Chloroflexota bacterium
AAGAATCACCGATTTTTACGAAGACGTATGATTTGTTGGTGTGGCTGATTCCGGCGACGACAAAGTTCCCACGGGTGCATCGGTTTGTGATGGCGACGAAGGTGCAGGAGACGGCGTTGCAGTTTCAGGAGGAGATTTTGGAGGCGGCGTTGGGACGGGGAAAAACGACGGAGCGGAGTTTGGCTAAGGCGGATGTGACGTTGGCCAAGTTACGCTTTTATTTGCGGTTGTGTCGAGATTTGGGGTTGTTGAAGAAGAATCAGTATTTTCATGTGGTGGAGATGGTGGCTGAGGTGGGCAGGTTGTTGGGGGGATGGCGGAAGGGGAAAGAGTAGAGAGAGACGAGAAGAGAGGATTATGGTTGCGAATGGAGTTAATCGCTGGACAATAGGGATGGGGCAGACCAAACGGACGTCGTGTTTTGGCTGGCGGTTCTTGGAACAACAATCATAATAATGCGCGTGTTTCGAATCGTAACAGGAATCAACCGCACAACGATAACAATAATATCGGTTTTCGGTGTGTGTCCCACGTATTTTGTGTCCCGGCCGGTTGTATAATGATCGGTTTGGGATCCGGCAATTTGTGACATTGAAGGCTGACCATGTCAGCTAGAGTAGATGCGCAACGAGGATATAAAGATACAGCGTGGTCTGTTCCGGGTCGGTGGGTTTTGGCTTGCCGGGCGAATATATAAAGGTTCTGCTGCCTGTGGTAGCCGGTGGTGACGCTTGCAGCAGAACGTTTTTTTTGCGGGTAAGCTACTCGCTTTACCTTTAGTTTTAACCGCTGAGACGCGGAGGGCCGAACAAGTTCGGCTTAGCTGAGATTTTTTGTTCGTGCCAGATTTAGCGGATGGTAAGATTTTGGCGGGTAAACTACCCGCGTTACTAAATTTTGGGAGAAGAAGAGTATGACACCACTTGTGATTGGGATTGCGGCCGGGGTTTCGATTGGACTGTCGGAGGTGGCGACGGGGCTGGTGACGGAGGCCATTAAGGTTTCTGTTTTGGAGCCTTCGGTTGGGGGGATACAGGGTTGGCTGAAGGATAAACGGCTGGCCCGGCAACGGGATGCGCAGATGCAGGTGGCGATTGGAAAGGCGCTGACGGCCGTGGCTGGGGAG
>JAHDGV010000281.1 GCA_020631655.1 Chloroflexota bacterium
TTGTGGTTGAAGGTGGGCAAACCAACAACCCATCTACCGAAGAGCTTTTTGCCGCAATTGAAGAGGTGCCAACTGACAAAATCATCTTGATGCCGAACAACAAAAACATCATCTTGGCGGCCGAGCAAGCGCGCGACCTGAGCGAAAAAGAGGTCGTTGTGATCCCAACTCGCACAGTGCCTCAAGGTATTTCAGCCATGCTGGCCCTTAATCCAAATGGGGATTTAGAGTCGGTCAGTAAAACGATGCAAAAACAATCAACCGATGTGGTAACGGCTCAGATCACCATTGGGACCCGCACGGTTGAAATCAATGAAGTCTCTGTCAACGAAGGGGATTTCATCGGCCTGGTTGATGGCGAGCTATGCGCCTCTGCAACTGACATCAACCTAGTTTTACGCAATGTGTTGCTGCAGGTTGAAGATATGGAGGACATGGAAATTGTGACTCTGTACTACGGTAGCGATGTGACAGCGGAAGACGCGGCCGAGTTTGCGGAAAAAATCGAAGGGCTATACGAGGATATTGAAGTTGAAATACAGGAGGGGGGACAAGCTCATTACCATTATATAATGGGAATTGAATAGGGCTCTCTAGAAATTATTTAAACATGTTTGTTTTTATTCGGCGGGGACATCAATGTCCCTGCTTCCAACAACGGCATACGTGAGCCCGCAGAACAATTACCATTTTAGTTTATCGAGAAGTATCTGATGCCTAAATGCATAATTTTTGATTGTGACGGAACCTTGGTTGACAGTGAATTGCTGGCCAATCAGGCTCTCGCTATACAGTTAACGGCCGTTGGGATTGATGTTGATCCACACGACCTTGTAACCCGCTATCGTGGATGGAAGTTGGCTGAAATCCTAGATTCCATCTCTCAAGAACACAATATCAATCTGCCCAACAACTTCGTGGCTGCCTATCGCCAAACATTTTCAGATCTGTGCCAGCGTGAACTAAAACCGATTGAGGGTGTCCGAGAGACTTTGGAAAAATTAGACATCCCCGTTTGTGTCGCGTCAAGCGGGCCGATGCACAAAATTCAAGAATCTTTAGACTTAACCGGCCTCAGCGACTTTTTTAAGGATGATCTATTTAGCGCCTACGATGTCAGTTCATGGAAACCTGATCCTGGCCTGTTTTTATTTGCGGCCGATCAGATGCGGGTGGCCCCAAGCGACTGTTGGGTGGTTGAAGACAGCCAAGTTGGGATTGAGGCGGCCTTGGCGGCCGGAATGCGCCCCGTTTACTTCTCCCCCGACCCCACTCAAACACCCCCACCTGATGTATTCCACATCCAACATATGACTCAACTGCTTGACCTGCTGGGTTAAGCCAAGACCAGTCAGGTTTCCATTCCTCTCTGGTTTTAGGGAAATTGGTTATAAAAACCTGACTGGTCTTTTATCGTGAAAGTTCGCAACGTGAGTTAACTAAATTTGAGAAAAGCCTGGATATCCAGAGAAATCATGTTATCTTGAGAGCCTGCATGAAGCGCTCAACCCTCATATTCAACATTTTCAGCCTGATTGGTCTACTTAGCCTAATAGGCTGTTCCGGCCGTGGGCCGCAGTCGGTGGAAGAAGAACAAGCACCAACCAAGCCGCCTGCCACAAGCACAGCCCCAGCGGCCGAAATTGCGGAATTGCTCCCCACCGCTAGCTCAACAGCCACCGATGAGCCAACCCATACATCTACGCCAGTTCCTGTTTCAAATGATGCCGCCACACAAGCCCCATCTGGCTATCCAGAACCGGCTACTGAGCCAGCGCCAACCGGGTATCCTGACCCCACACAGCCACCAACTCCGGCCGCCACTTTGGTTGAACCTTATCCGATTCAAACGGTAACCCGGGTGAGTTATCTGCCAGCCATTAGCAATAATCCAGCCCCCACAGCTACACCCATCCCTCCAACAAATACGCCGACTCCTGTACCTACCAACACCCCAACCCCGATTCCGACGCTTGATTTCTTGGCGCTCAAGCAAGAGATGAACGGCCGAGGTGCAGAACTTGTCCATGCGAAAATCGGCTTCCATACCGGCCCCGGCGGTAACCGGACCGGATTTAGCACCTACATGCAACGCTTGGACGAAGCTGGGGTTCCGTTTTTCTTAAAAAGCGTCAGCGACACGGCCGCGCTTGAAGAGGCCCAAGCCCTGATGAAAGCCAGCGGCGTCCCCCATGTGCTCGTCTTCCGCTGGGCAGAAACCGGTTACGATGTGCCAGATTATTCGCTTTCACCGGCCGCGGCCGCCCAAAAGCACTGGGACCTGCACATGGAAAAATGGCCAGAGGTGCTAGACAAAGATTTGGTGTGGCTCGAAACAATCAACGAAGTAGACAAAGAGCGGAGTGAGTGGCTGGCGGAGTTTTCGCTGGAGACGGCCACGCTTGCCCAAGCCAACGGATTTAAGTGGGCCACGTTTGGCTGGTCGTCGGGCGAGCCAGAAAATAGCCACTGGCAGGGGGAAAAAATGTCTGAGTTTTTGCGCTTGGCGGCCGCCAATCCAGACACACTGGCCATCGCACTACACGAATATAGCTATCGGCAAAATTCAATCGAGGCGGATGCTCCCTACCTAGTCGGCCGTTTTCAGTCGCTGTATCAAATTACAGATGGGATGGGAATCGCCCGGCCGACCGTGTTAATCACCGAATGGGGTTGGACCTATGAGACGGTGCCTGACAGCCAAACGGCCATCGAACACATCGATTGGGCCAATCGGCTGTATGCGCCTTATCCGCAGGTAAAAGGGGCTGCCATTTGGTATTTGGGGCCGGGCTATGACAGTATCGCAGATCAGGCTCAACGGCTGATTGAGCCGGTTATGATCCATGCCCTAACAACGGCCTACGAACGGCCGTTTTCAGACGAGTAAGCGGCTAATTCTCAACCAAGTCGTTTTCAATCAGATAATCGTATATGCCTTCCGCTGCAGTTTGGTTACCGGCCGCTTTCCAGTGGAAAAATTCGTACTCGATTCCTTTTGCCAAGCCGTCAGCAAAGTCCGGCCGTAGGGTCATGCAGTGCAATTCTGGTTGGGTTTTGCAGTAATCTAGCAGGAACCCTTCCCATTCAGTTAATGGCTCGGTTTCAGCCGTTAGCTCGTCACCCCAAGGCATAAACACAAACATCGGGGTAGCTCCCATTTCAAGCGTGGTTTCAACCATCTCATCAAGGATGGCGCTGGTAATCGCGACCTGATCCGCTTTAATTCGGCCGGTCCGCTCACGATACACGTCGTAGAATATGCGGCCGACATCAACCGTGCGACTACGATAGTAACTCTGCTGGATCACTTCGCTGGGGGCCGGGAGCGGCACATTGGTCAACACCAACTCCCCATCTTCAAGCTCAAATTTTGGTTTGGCAAAATCACGGAACCCGATCACGTTTCGAGCTACGTCGTTTGAGATAAAGCCCAAAATCACAATGTCTGGCTCATATTTCACCCCATCATCTTGATAATGAAGCAATATTTGATCATGACCGTACCCATGAATACCGCCGTTGATTACCGTGTAGTCTGGCAGTTTTTCATCTAACAAATAGGTATAGACTTCATCATCATTTACATTTTCGCCAAATGTAAATGAGTCGCCTAAAACCAAAATGCGCGGTTTGCCATCTTCATTTTCAAACGGCACATCGTATTGCATGCGCAACCCGTTTGAATTTGTGGTAAATGCCACATCGTCTACATCGCTGGGGTAATTTGTTAGATTGGCTTTTGTGACCCACCCTTTCTGATCATCAAAATCATCAAAACTGAAATAGATGTCTACCCCTTCAGTTTTGTATCTGTTGACCCACCAGTAATACCATTTCACTTCAAAGGCATCGTCAAACGGAAGCATGTAGATAAATTGGGGGATGTTGAACAACACGCGAAACGTAATTTCGAAGAACACAAATAGAAATGCCAAATAAGCTGCCCAGCCAATTGTCTTTTTAACCATGGTTTATACTCTTTCTTTGATAACAGTTGGCGTTAGATCTACCATCAAATTTGATTTAATTTTGTCAGCCAAACGGATGCCCAGAGCTACCAAGGTTAAAGTAGGGTTTGCATAGCCAACCGTTGGAAAAACAGAACTCCCCGCAATAAATAAATTATCGATGCCGTGAACCTTGCAGTCCGCATCCACCACCCCGGTTTTTGGATCACTACTCATCCGCGTTGTGCCTGATGGGTGACAGGCGTCTGTGTAGTCCGGCACAAAATCAGGATCAGAAATCATCGGGCTATCAACCCATCCCAAATTTATTTCACGCAATCGTTTATCGATCGCTTTGTGAAACTCGCGCAAGCTGTCAGTAGTTGATTGGCCAATTTCCCATTTGATTTGGGTCTTTGGCTGATCAAACCGATCCCTTTCACTGTCTAGGTAAATTCGGCTCTCACGATCTGGCTCTTGCTCAAGCTGATCAATTAGGATGAGATGGGAAAAGGTGAGCGGCTTGCCCAAGGCTTGCTTAACACTTGTTTGAGCCAAGTGGGGTAATCCTTTCATCAGGCTAGCGACATCCTGTAGCTTAATCCCCCCTTCAGTTTTGCCTATGGCCGAGTAATAGAGATTTTTTGCGGCCAAATAGCCAGAGCTAATTTGCTCTTTAAAAATTGTGCGGAAAACGGTGCCATGGTTTAAAAGCCGATTGGCTTTTTGCGCTTTTTCAGAGAGCGATAAAAACACCTGCATATTGCCTGCGTCGGTGATCGTCTCGTCTAAATGCTGTACTAAGGTGGCCCAATTTTTATTCTCAAAGTTGACCATTAGCTTAGCCATCCCTTCGATACGAGGGTGGTCCATGTAATACCGGCCGACATTGTCGTTTTGATTCCCAACTCCATTTGGTCCGTTCGTTTTAGACAAGAGCAATAGCCGACAATTCTCTATGCTTCCCCCAGCCAAAACAACCTGCTTGGCACGAATTGAAAACGCTTTTCCACTGGCAGATTTAACCTGAACAGAATCGATATGATCATCATTTTCAGATGGGATGATCTGCTGCACAAAGGCGTAGTAACAAAGCGTAACGGCCTTAGACTGCCCGATATTTTGTTGGTGGGCCACCGCCATATCTTTTGGGTTAGACCATAAAAATACGTTGGCACTTACTTCTTCAGAGTCAAACGCTTTTACTGTTTCTGACTCACCCCAATAACATGGGTTTATAGCTTGGGGATGCGATACTTTTAACGTGGAAAGGGCACGGCCGTGATACTTGTCAATTTCGGCCGGGCCAATGGGCCAGCCGCTATTCGCTACCCAATCTCGCTTTTCATAATCAATCGGCTTAAGTTTTGTGCATCGGCCGTACCATACAGCCGTGGTTCCACCCCACTGTCGTGTACGCGTAAAATCCCACTCACCTTCCATTCCGTTTATCGCATTATAGGTATAGTCAGTCTGCATTTCATGCTCATAATCTATACCGCCAGCTTCTAGCATAATCACTGACACGTTCGAATCAGAAAATTCTTTTGCAACTGCTATTCCCGCAGCCCCCGAGCCAATAATGCATACATCATAATCGAGACTCGCCCCTTCTTCGATTGTGTTAGCATTCTGATAAGACATAAAAAAATAACATTCTCTGCGTATGAATTTATTAAGGCTAAACGAAAAATTGAATTTCTCCTTTAGTACTTTGTTGCTGTCTTGGCTGGGATGAGAGATCGACAAACAGACAAATAGGTTAAACGCAAAGTGTAATCTAGGACACTATTTTTGTTGATCAAGCTATCAGTCCCCCTTAAGAAGTGGCTAAAATTTCTTATAATCGTTAATTTGCTGATAAATCATCTAAGCCTCTTTGTGAACAAAACAATATATAAAAAGGGCGTTATCGGCCGCTTTTTGTGAATCATTTCACAATATACTTTACCTAAGCTTTTTCCAACGAAATTAGCGATCAAGTCACAAGGATTAACTTAATGAAGAAACTAAACACAACACTCATTTTTCTGTTTTTAGTGGGCGCAGTAGCGTTCCTAGCAGCTTGCGGTGGAAGCGAGCCACCTCCTCCCGAAAAACCAGATCCAATTACCATAACATTTGTAGGAACCGATGATTTTGCATGGGATCCAGTCTCTGCTTCAGCACAATCTGGGCAAGAAGTAACCGTTATTTTAGACAACCAAGGAGCACTTGAGCACAACTGGATCTTAGCCAGCTCGGCCGTTGATCCGGCAACAGCATCTGATGCAGACGCGCTCTTCGGTGCAAATGTTGGCTATGCTCAAGGTGGAGAAACCAAAGAGCTAACATTTACGGCTCCCGGCCCCGGAACATATCAGTTCATCTGTACCGTTGCAGGACATGCATCTGGCGGTATGGTTGGAACCTTCGTTGTTGAATAAACAGCAAGAACAAATATAACCAAACACTAAAAGGCTTCGTTTTACACGGAGCCTTTTTTGTTGTACATTGCCCAACGGAAAACAGGGAGGGGAGTTTTTGAATGATACAGTTTCACTTAGGGGAAATCCCAGAAACCCCAAACTTTAATCCAGAGCTTGAACCTGCAAATGGAGCCCCCCAATGGCAAAAATTGCGCGAACCTAACCTGTGGCTGATGCAGTTGATTGCGACTCCCATCGGCCTGCTGGCGGCCGGATTGGTTGCCTGGCTCTGGTTCAGAGCCACCCCGCTACAGCGTTTTGATTTTAACGTTTCGGCCGGAACTATCTTTTGGCTGTTATTTTCGATTGTGCTCACCATTTTTGTGCACGAGCTGATCCATGCGGCCGCTCATCCTAAGCGTAATCCCAGTGGGGTCAGCATTATCGGATTCTGGCCCGCCAAAGTTGTTTTTTACGCCGCTTACCTCGGCCCCGTCCCCCGCAACCGTTTTTTGCTTACTCTGCT
>JAHDGV010001081.1 GCA_020631655.1 Chloroflexota bacterium
TGCTTTTTGTCGATTTCTTTGATGTTTTGCATATTGCTTTTAGGTTGCAAGTGGCAAGTTGAAGGTGGCTAGTGGAACCAAAGACCTGTAACTTTCAACCTGCAACCTTCAAAAAAAATTGTCAGAGTTTCGGATCACGGGGACCAAAAACACAATATTTGCGATTAGAAAAAAGAGTGCACCGAGCGTTGACAGCATGTCACCGGCTCGAATACCTGCAATGATGAAAAAGACGGATGACACGATGAAAAAGAGCCATCCCAGTTTGATAAATTGCTCATCGTTAAGCACCGTTCACCCCAGCGAGTTTAGATACGGCCGTGACCATCTGTTTGGCCAATTTGTCTCGGTCCGCTTTTTTTGTGAAGCGATAAACAGGGGCGCTTAAGTAAATCGCTCCGATTTCATTTGGATCTGTTTGGGGGATGGCAACAGCTATAGACAAAAGCCCGTCTTCGAGCTCGTCAATCGTCCATGCAACCCCATCTTGTCGGATTTGCTCAAACTCGCTTGAAAACGTCGCGTAGTCAAATACGGTCTTGGATGCTGGCCTCTCAACCTGCTTCTCGAAATAAGCCCGCACATCAGCCTCCGGCCAGCTTGCCATCCACAGCTTGCCACTGCTGGTGACGTGCAGGGGAAAACGATAGCCGGTCCAGTTTTGGATGCGGACATGATGGGTGCTGTCGATTTGGTAGAAGACGCGACATAGGCCGTTTTCGAGGTGGGTGAGACCGACAGACTCACGGGTTTCGGCCGCAAGCTCGCGCAAGACCGGCCGGGTTTTTGCAATGATACGTTCTGTCCAAGGGGCACGGCTCACTAAATCAATCAGACCTTCGCCTAGAACTAGTTGACTTCCGCCATCCAGCCTGCTTAGTGCATCAACACTTTCAAGCGTCGTAATGAGGCGAGAAACAGTACTGGTGTGG
This sequence comes from Chloroflexota bacterium, assembly GCA_020631655.1. Taxonomy (GTDB): domain Bacteria; phylum Chloroflexota; class Anaerolineae; order Promineifilales; family Promineifilaceae; genus WTJY01. Next base: position 933 of record JAHDGV010001081.1, read on the forward strand.
AGTCCGGTTTGTTGCGCAATCTGCGATACGCCGATGCCGTCAGTGTGGTCGCTGACCGTTTGTAGGATCGTAAATGCGCGTTGAACCGATTGGACGAGGTCGTTACTCATGGGAAGTGGGGTCGAGCAGTATGATTTTCGTCAAAATTCAATCGTTCTCGTATGGTGGGAATTTTTGAATGGCGGGAATTTTA
>JAHDGV010001082.1 GCA_020631655.1 Chloroflexota bacterium
ATCCGCGATCGGCAATCCTTTCCCCCAATTGTTTTCGTTGTAGGTCCAATCTATTGCGTTAAACCAGTCGCCCGAGTTGTAGCTGTCACGGTCCATCGATTTAGAGCGCAAAATTTCACTTCCCGCATGGAAAAACGGAATCCCTTGTCCCAACATCGGGAGAGACAGGGCGAAATTTTGATGCTGCACTCGGGTTGCCATATCGGCATCAACCGGCAGCTTGAGCTGAATGCCATCAAACAGGGTTTCGTTGTCATGGGCCGAGACATAGTTAATCACTTCTTGTGGATCGGCCGTGTAGCCGGTCGCTGCCCCGTTGTAGTCGATGTTTTTGCCCGCTTTTTGATCCCCGTCTCGATTGGTGATTTGGTAGTCGGCCGAATTGCCAACTAGCCCAACCCGTATCTGATCGCCAAATAGAGTCAGCCGGTTGGCCATAATCGTGTCGCTTTCGTTGGTGATGCCGTTTGGATTGGTCAATAGGCCGGTGGCGAACCCTTGTTCACGCTCACCCCCAAACGGATTGCCACCTCGGGCAGCGTCACGAATCCGGTCGTTGAAGGTTCCGATGCCGGTTCCGTTCATTGCGGTTTGTGTGGCGTTGATGCCGCGCGCCCCGCTGGCGACTTCTCCAAAGTTCCACCCTTCGCCGTACAGGACAATGGCCCGGCCGTTGACCCCATGTTCTTCAATTGTCAGTTCGTCTAGTGCGGCCCGAATAGCCAGCATATCCTCTTTCATATGGTGGCCCATTAGATCAAAGCGGAAACCATCAACTTTGTAATCAACCGCCCATGTGACCGCAGAATCAACCATGAGCTTGCGCATCATGTTGTGTTCGGTGGCGGTGTTGGCACAGCAGGTGCTGTTTTCAACGGTCCCTTTGCTGTTTAAGCGATGGTAGTAGCCCGGCACAATTTGATCGAGAACTGATTTATCGTTTTGCCCCGAGGCGTTGGTGTGGTTGTAGACCACATCCATCACAACCCGCAGACCGGTTTGGTTCAGACTTTGCACCATTTGGCGGAACTCAAGCGTCCGCTGAGTCCCATTGGGATCGGTGCTGTAACTCCCTTCCGGCACGGTGTAATGGAACGGGTCGTATCCCCAGTTAAAGCCATCTT
>JAHDGV010000282.1 GCA_020631655.1 Chloroflexota bacterium
CCGCACAGCGAGACACGGCCGCAAAATGATCGTTCCAGACAGAGAGTGCAAAAATATTGCTGTTTGGGTTTACCGTACTGGTTGGAACCCAGCCGTCCCCGGCGTCAGCCCAAACAAATACCCACGACCCATCTGCGTTCCGGCCGAGGAGTTTCACATAGTCGCCACTGGTGATGTCATTGACGTTTTCATAACATTCGTTGGCACCCATTTTGATGATGCGACTGGTGTTCATAGATCCTTCGATCTCGACACCGGCCCACAAAGATTGGGTTGAAAAGAGGGCAATTCCTAAAATAAAGAGAGGGATTAAAATGCGAAGTCGGTTTTTCACACGATTCATTTGAGATCTCCTGTTGATTGGCTTGAACAGATATACAAGTTAAATGGGTACAGCTCGGACAGGCTCTTACACCTCAAAATAACCGATTTTTACTCAAAAATAAATAGGGATTTCCACTTATTTTTTGACCATTCGCATAGACTTGGTTGCGGCTCCTTCCGTTTGTTTAGCGAAAAAAGGTGTTGCGTGGATCGTTGAATCTAACAAGCGAGAGCTTTTGCGCAACAGGTAACACGCTTTAAATAAGTTAATGGGTTTTGAATAAAACCAGTAAAACAACCTTCATATTTCATTAATAACAAGCGGGTATGATTGTGAACAGATGAAGGGGCACCTATCTAAAGCTTGTTTATATATTTGGAGAAGAGAGTATGAGTCGAAATCGCACAATGTGGGGACTGTTGACTTTAGTTGTTTTAGCGCTGGCCGGATGGTGGGCTTATTCAAGCGGCATGATTTTGGCGGCCGAAGAAGAATCGGCCGAGCCGGAACTGCAAACCTCTGTGGTGCGCCAAGGAGATATTTTGATCTCGGCGAGCGGGGCGGGGACGGTGATTCCGGCCGAAGAGATCAGCCTGTCGTTTAGCACAGGAGGGGCCTTGATCGAGGTTCCCATCGCCGTAGGCTCAAAAGTGGGTGCGGGAGACGTGCTGGCACGTTTGGACGATGCGGATTCTCAACAAGCGCTGGCTGTAGCCCAGCTCAATCTAAAATCGGCCCAAGCCAAAGTAGAAGCGATGGCTGAAGCGGGTGATATGACAGCGGCCGACATTAATGTGGCTCAGGCTGAAATTAGCTTACGCACGGCCCAAGAAAATTTAGACAGTCTGGTCAATTGGGAACCGGATGAAGATGCGATTGCGCTGGCAGAGGCTCAGTTGGCTTCAGCCCAGGCCGGACTATCATCGGCCAACGGACAAGCCGCATCCCAAAATTACAGCCGCCAGGTGCAAGAGATTAATTTGGAACAGACCCGCCGAGCCTTGGCTGATGCGCAAGCGGCGTGGAACGTGGCTTATGACGAAGCACGGGATTGGGAGACACAGTACAACGAACCGGTCTGTACGGGGCAAGAAAACTGTAGCTCAAATAGCCAAACCTTTGCCGAGCGGATTGCGCGTGAACGGGAGGCGGCCGACAGTAATTTGTTACGAGCGCAAGAAAATCTGACGATTGCAGAAGCGAACTTTAACGGCTCAGTCGCCTCGCAAAGCAGCAACACATCTAACGCACAGGCGAGTGTGTTGTCGGCTCAGCAGGCGTTGGCGCGGGCGCAAGAAGGGCCGACTGACGCTGAAATTACAGCGGCTGAGCGGCAGGTTGAGCAAGCGGAGCTTCAACTCGCATCTGCCAAAATTAACCGTTCAACCGATACGGTGAACACGGAAACCTCCATCGAACAGGCTGAGCTAAATGTGGTGAAAGCGGAAATTGCGCTGGAGAACACCGTGTTGCGTAGCCCGATTGATGGCACCATTTTGAGCCTGTCGGGCCATGTGGGTGAACGGATCGGGGCCGGTGTGTTTGCAACTGTGGCTAACTTAGATCAGCCGTTGGTCGAAATTTTTATCGACGAAACTGATTTGGACAAAATCGCGGTTGGGAACGATGTGACAGTTGAGTTTGATGCGTTGCCCGATCTGATATTTGACGGGTCGATTATGAGCATCGACCCGACGCTGACTGATTCTGGTGGCTTGACCGCCATTCGGGCGGTGGTTCAGCTGGATGAGTCGGGCGATTTACCGGCCGTGATGCCGCTGGGGGCCAACGCTTCGGTTGAGGTGATTGGAGCCTCGGCCACAGGCGTTCTCATGGTTCCGATTGAATCTCTGCGCGAAATTTCTGAGGGCAGTTTTGGCATCTTTGTCGTTCCGGCCGAAGGGGCAGAACCGGAGTTCCGCATCGTTGAAGTGGGGCTTCAAGATTTCACATTTGCTGAAATTATCTCCGGTGTCGAGCTGGGTGAGACGGTTACGACCGGGATCATAGAAACGAATTAGGCGAGTGTGCGGGTAGCGAGTGGCGAGGTGACTTTATCCTTCATCCTTTCTACTTTATCCCTTATTAAACCATGTCAATCATTCTAGAAACCCAACAACTCAAAAAAATCTACGGCCAAGGTGATATTCAAGTCACCGCTTTAGGTGGCGTAGATGTGGTCGTGCGTGAAGGTGAATTTGTCTCGATCATGGGGCAATCTGGTTCAGGCAAATCTACATTGATGAACATTTTAGGCTGTTTAGACCGGCCGACGAGCGGCAACTATTGGCTGGCCGGATCAGATGTGAGCCAGATGGACAAAGTTCAGCTGGCCGCGATCCGCAACCGGAAAATCGGCTTTATCTTTCAGTCGTTTAACCTGCTGGCCCGCACCTCGGCACTTGAAAACGTCATGTTGCCGCTGGTGTATAAACGGCCGAACGTGATACCTGTACCCCAGCGACGAGAGATGGCCCACGAAGCCCTCGAAATGGTCGGGCTGGGGGACCGGACCCATCATGACCCGATGGAGCTTTCCGGCGGTCAGCGACAGCGTGTGGCGATTGCTCGGGCGCTGGTCGCCAATCCGGTGCTGATTATGGCGGATGAACCGACCGGAAATCTTGATTCGCGCACCAGCCAAGAAATTATGGAGTTGCTCAAAAATTTGCACAAGCGGGGGCGGACCATCGTGGTCGTAACCCACGAAGATGAAGTGGCTGAGCAGACTGAACGCACCATCACTTTAAAAGATGGTTTGATTGAGTCTGATCTAAAAAATAAACCACAAGAGGAGGTTGCGGCATGACCTCAACGATTCAAAACGACGCATCGGCGCAGGCTAAACCTTTTTCAGATGAGGAAGAAATCACAACCCTGATTAATCCGGGTGAGATCGTTAGCATCGCATGGGATGGGGTGGCTCGGAACAAAATTCGCTCCCTCTTAACCATGTTGGGCGTCATCATCGGGGTGGCGGCCGTGATCATCATGATCGCTATTTCGGCCGGGACCGAGGCGCAAATTGCGGCCCAGATCGAAGGGTTAGGCTCCAATCTGGTCTTTATCCAAGCGCCGTTCGGCCGTGGACGCGGTGGTGGCGGCGGTCAGGCTCCTGCTCTAGTGTTTGATGACTTAGCTACGGTGCAAAATGTGGCCGGTGTGTCGGGGGCCGTGGTGGAACAAAACACCAATCAAACGGTGAAATCAAGTGTCAACACGCTGACCGAAGTGAGCCTTATCGGGACCACGTTCCAGTATCCCGATGTGCGGGATGTGCCGATTGATGAGGGCCGATTCTTTAACGAAAAAGAGCAGGATCGAGGGACCAAAGTGGCCGTGCTGGGCGCAGGCATCGCCCAAGACCTGTTTGATGGGGCTGACCCCATCGGCCAAGCGGTTACGGCCGGGAATACCCGCTTAACCGTGGTTGGCGTCGCTGAACCCAAAGGGGTTGTTGGCGACACCGATTTTGACTCCCAAATTTATATCCCGATTCAGCTGGTGTTTGATCGCTTTTTGCCCGCTCGCTTTGCCCGCATTTTCGGCAATCAGGTCCGCATTATCTACGCTGAAATTGACGAAGATCGTGAATTAGACGCAGTGATCGAGCAGATGGAGCTGAAGCTGGCAAGTAGCAAAGGGCTCGACTTGGCCGATATCACCTTCACCATTCGGACCCAACAAGACATTATCGACACGCAAGGGGCGACAACAGAGGCGTTTCGTAACCTGCTTGCGTGGGTCGCCGGTGTCTCGTTGCTGGTTGGTGGGATTGGGATCATGAACATCATGCTGGTGAGTGTGACCGAACGGACCCGTGAGATCGGGATTCGGCAGTCGGTGGGTGCAACGCCCAACGATATCCGCTTTCAGTTTTTGACCGAAGCGCTAATTTTGAGCTTGGTCGGTGGTCTTATCGGGATTGTGATCGGGATCGGTGGAGCATTTTTGTTCGGCCAAACCGGTGACATGCCGACGGTGATCGTTCCTAGCTCGATCTTTTTAGCGTTTGGCTCGGCCGCGGCCGTTGGTATTTTCTTCGGATTTTATCCGGCCAATCAGGCGGCGCAGCTCGACCCGATTGATGCGCTGAGACACGAGTAAGAAGTGAAAAGTATAAAGTTTGAAGGATGAAGACAAATCGGGTAGGGGGTTACGCAGTCGGTACGAGCGGTGGAATAAATGAACCAACTATGCCCCGACAGCGTAGACCCCACGGAGAAATTATGATTAAAAAAGTAACTGTTATTATTTCGAGCCTAATTATTTTAGGATTGGTCGCCTGTTCTTCACCAGAAGGTGGAACGGAAAGCTCGGCCGTGAGCGCGGGGCAAGCAAGCAGCGGTTTATCAGCCGACTTTGCCAACGCAATGCCGATATCTGGCCAATTGGCGGCCGGATCTGTGGCGCTTGAAAGTGGCGAGAATGCCATCACCGAAGAGCAAGCGGCAACCCTGTTGCCTTTGTGGCAAGCGTATACCGGATTGGTAGCTGATGGCGGTACTGCCGATGCTGAACTTGATGCTCTGGTTGGGCAAATTGAGCGTGGTATGACCGATGCTCAGATTGCAGAAATCGCCGCATTGCAGTTAACCACCGAAAAACTGCAAGAGATGATCGAAGCGGGTGACATCCAACTAGGTCGCGGCCGTGGCAATCGTGGCGGTGGCCAGGGTGGAGACGGCGGTCAACAGGGTCAGGGTGCCCAAGGTGGCGGCGGCGGTGGTGGCCGTGGTCAAGGCGGCCTCGGTGGACAAGGTGGCGGAGGCCAAGGCGGTGGCTTGGGTAATCTAAGCCCTGAAGAGATTGCTGCCCGTCAGGCCGAGCGGATCGAAGCGGCCGGTGGTGAAGATGCTTTCTTTGCACAACAGGTTAGCGGTGCGGTTGTTCGTTTACTGAATGTGAAAGTGAACGGTGAACAAGCTGGTGGCGGCGGTGGTGGCCAAAACCCAGTCCAACTGGCAAATGAAACTGTAGCGGCCGAGCTTGGCTTATCGGTTGAAGAGTTTCAGACGGCCGCGGCCGAGAGCTCGATTCAAGCGGTGATTGAAGACAACTGTGGCGATGTGGCCGCTATCACTGAAAAGTTGACCGAGGTGTTGGCTGAGACCGGAGCAGGTCAAAACGGTAATTTAGACGGGTTTATGGAGAATTATTTGCAAGGCACTGGACAAGGTCGTGGCGGTGGTGGCGGCCGGGGGCAAGGCGGTGGCGATGGTGGATAGACGAATGTCGCTTGGCTTTTGAGCCGGTTAACTATAAATGCAAAGCTCCGGTTGAGTACAGATACTCGGCCGGGGCTTTTTTTGTTTAAATTAAAGCAGAAACCAAAGGCCAAGCATCACCAAATCTTGGAAAGAGAGATAAACTTATCTGCAACATGATGAACAAAAAGATCAACGTTTTAATGCTCGATAATTTATCTGATGAACGGGTACAACGGCTGAATGAGCTGACCGAATCAGCCATTACCGTGTCAAAAGATCGCCAATCAACCGACTACCATATCCTAATTGGCGGCAAACTAGAGGAAGAACTTCTCCTCAATAACAAGGAGCTAGTCGCATCGATCATCCCTTGGTCCGGCATTCCAGAAAGCTACGAGCAACTGCTTTCTGAAGAGCGTTTTGCCCATATCAAGATCCATAACTGTCATTATCACTACGCCATTGTGGCTGAGTACGCTTTTGGGATGATGTTGGCCATTGCCAAAGATATGCCACGGACAGATGATCGCTTGCGCCAAGGAGATTGGCGGCCGCGCTATGCCCCTTCGCGCTCGTTTATGTTGGCTGGCAAAACAGTTTTGATCATGGGATTTGGTGCGATCGGCCGAGAGATCGGCCGTCTGTGCAGTGCGCTTGGTATGCAGGTGATTGGTACAAAGCGCAGTGTGACTACCCCAACCAAAATTGATGAGGCAACCATTTACCCAAACTCGCAGCTACCCGAGCTTTTGTCCCAATGTGATGTGTTGGTCAATGCCCTGCCGCTCACCCCAGAAACCGAAAATCTGATTGATTCTGACGCGCTCGGCCGATTGAAATCATCAGCCATTGTTGTCAACATCGGCCGGGCACACACGTTTGACCAAGAGGCTTTTTATAACGCCTTGGCAGATAAGCAAATCCACGGGGCCGCTCTTGATGTCTGGTACAACTATCCCGCAAGCGAATTAGGCCGAAGCGCTACCTTCCCGGCCGACTACCCATTTCATCAGCTCGATAACGTGCTGCTCAGCCCGCACAACAGTGCCTCGCTAGTTGACGATGAACATCTTGATTATCGGATTGAGTCATTGGCTAAAATGTTAAACAGGTATGCGGAGATGGGAGAATTACCAAATCGTGTTGATCTGGAAAGAGGGTATTGATCCTGACTAACACGTGATGCGTGCCTGTTGATTTCAAAGCAACTTCACCGTTCCACGCAATACGTTTTAAATCATCAGCCATATTCTGCTAAAATAACCCCATGCCAACCCTGTTATCAACCGATCAGATTTCCCAAAAAGAACGGCCGTCGTACTGGAACT
>JAHDGV010001083.1 GCA_020631655.1 Chloroflexota bacterium
AAGACCTGCTCATTGATTTTCATCATGTTCATCGCTTGGCCGTTTACCCCAAACAGATTCATGTCTTGTCGGGTACCACCCTGCACTTCCATGTTGAGAGCAAAGTCTCTGACTCGGATCGCATCTTCTCGTTCAAAAAAAACGATGTCGTTGAGCGTATCGGGCAATGTGCCGGAGGCCTGTAGGGATGGGTCCACGCGCAACTCAACCACGCTGGCTTGCTCCAAATTTCGATCAAACCAGCTCGTCTCTTCAGGATCGGCCGGTAAAAAGCCCGCAACCAAAGTTGCATTGGCCCCATCTGACAGATCGATCATGATCTCGTTCCGCTCACCCGGTGACATATCGAGAAACTCCATCTCAACCGGCTGGTTCAAAAAGCCACCTTCGGTTGCGATTTTGTAGAACGGGGCATCATCAGCCAAATGAAAGCGGTAAAAACGGGCGTTTGATCCATTTAAAAGCCGCAAACGAACCCATCCCTGCGGCACCGAATGATAGGCATCCACAGTTCCGTTGATGACCAGCGTATTCTCTCTTAAACCGTTCCGCACTTGCTGAATGGTTGGGGCATAGCCGTTCATTTTCCCATCGGTAAACGAGCGATCTTGCACAACCAACGGGATGTCGTTCACGCCGTATGTTTTGGGCAAATCAAGTGCCTGTGAGTTCTCATCCTCAACCAGATAAATTCCGGCCAGCCCCGCATGCACATGATGGGCCGAGGTTCCCATCAAATGTGGGTGGAACCAGCTTGTGCCAGCTTCTTGTTTGACCGGAATCGTAATACGCCAGCTCTCTCCCGGATCGATGCGAGACTGCGGCCCCCCATCTATATCTCCGTTCACGTGTAATCCGTGGCCGTGAACCGTGGTGGGTTCACCAATCTCGTTGGTAAAGGTGATGGTTGTGTCGATGCCGTCGTAAAGACGAATGGCGGGGCCAAGATAGTCTCCGTTAAACCCCATCGTTTCGCTCGGGATACCTGCATAAAATTCATGCGCCCCTTTTTGTAATACCACTTCAATCTCAGGTGTCTCCCGGCCGTCGATTAATTCAGGAATGCGAAGCGGGTTTTCGGCCGGTTGGATTCTGCTTCCAAAGCCGCTGTTGTTACTGC
>JAHDGV010001084.1 GCA_020631655.1 Chloroflexota bacterium
ATAATACAAAAGGAGAAAATTATTTGAGCAGATTCCCCCGAAGCAAGCGAGGTAGAAAAAAGGGTATCTCCTAAAAGAAGATACCTCTAAGCGTACAGATTAGGACTCGTCGATCAAAACAAACCTAAACTAACCCGCTCCTTATTCTAACTCCCCCAATAACCAATGTCCATTGTCTGAATTGGCCTCCGATTCAGACCTCTACAAAACGGATGGGTTGATCCCACACCGTTCTGCTTAACGTTGCATGTTTGAAGAAAAACATCCCCACAAAAGGACAAGGAGATGAAAATGGAAACGAAAAAATCTAAATTAACCCGACGCGAAATGTTGCGCCTGATGGCGCTGAGCGGCGCTGGTGCTGTGATTACCGCCTGTGGTGGCACCCCAGAACCGATTGTTGAACGGGTTGAAGTTGAAAAATTAGTAGAGAAAGTGGTAACCGCCACTCCCGGATCTGGACCAAGCTTCCCCGGCGTGAATCTAAACGCCATCATGCGGAACAGCTTTATTCCTGAAATGAACGCCGTTCAGCTGAACCAGCAGTCAGTCTGGAATGACGTGACCGGAAGCTCGATGGAGCTCAATTTTTCTCGTGAATGGCGTGAGCAAATCGCGGCCGAGATCGGCGCCCCAACCGGTGCCGATGTGGCTGAGCTATTTGGCAACCAGGCCTTTGTCTACGGCGACAAGCTCGTTGATGTCTCAGACATCTGCGAAGAGTTGGCTGAGCAATACGGCGGCTGGTACGAACTCGCTCGTGAGTCGGCCGTGGTTGATGGGGTTTGGCGTGCCATCCCGCGTGCATATACGGCCCAAGCGATCAACTACCGGACCGATGTCTTTGAAGAGGTCGGTGTGACTCCGCCAACAACCTATGACGAATTGTTAGACGTGGCTACAAAAATCTTTGATGCTGGCTTGCCCCCCGGCGGTTTCACCATGAACCAAGCAGGTCCAAATGACTCGGCCAATTTCGCTTATTCGTTGCTCTGGTCATACGGCGGTGCAGAAGTAGACGAAAGCGGCAAGGTTGCCATCAATTCAGATGGGACCCGCGCGGCCCTCAACTACTTCCTCGAGCTGTCAAAAGTCTGCGCGTCAGACATCACCGCATACG
>JAHDGV010001085.1 GCA_020631655.1 Chloroflexota bacterium
CGGCCGACCCCGTGGTAGCCGTCACAACCCATCACAAAATCACAGGTGAGCGATTTTTGTTCCCCGTTTTCTTCATAAATTATTTTTGGGCTGTTGGTTTCAACATCCTCGATTGCCACGGCCGGAGTTTCGTATTTGATAATGCCTCCAGCTTCGAGATGGAGTGCAATCAGATCACGGGTCACTTCAGTTTGCCCCCAAACCATCACCCCGTCACCAGCGTGTTTTGCCATGTTTACCCGCTCTAGGCGGCCGTCAAATGCAAGAGCGTAGCCGTCATGGGGAATTCCAAGGTCGTTCATCCGCTTATCAGCTCCTATGGCGCGGAGCATCTCGACCGTTCCTTTTTCTAGTACCCCGGCCCGAATTCGTGATTCGACATACTCCCGGCTCTGACGTTCAAAAATGACGGTGTCGATCCCTTGTAAGTGCAGGGTGCGGGCTAACAAAAGCCCGGCCGGGCCGGAGCCAATGATTCCGACTTGTGTTCTCATAGTTTTTCTTCCCGATTGGTTAGTTTTTGCATCAAGACAATTAGCTGGTCCCATTCGGCCGAGGTTAGATTACTTTCAGCCATCAGTCTTGTTTCAACCGCTTTGGCGGCCGTTTCAATTTTTGGCAAGATGTCGTGCCCGGCTGGGGTGACGGCTACCGAGTGGCGGCGGCGATCTTCGGCCGAGCGGACCCGCTCAACTAATCCACGTTTGGCCAAAGCGTCCAGAACACCCACCATCACAGTCGGGGTTGTGCCAATGTGGGCGGCTATTTCTTTTTGCGAAACGGTTGGATTGTTGGCGATAAACTCAAGTGCAATCACTTGTTTGGGCGTTAACTCTAGTCCATTTAGCTCCTCGGTAAACAATTGTGTTGCACGGAGATGTGACAGGCCAGACATGTGGCCGATCAGGCTAGTAAGGTAGCTGTAATTAGTGGGATTGAAAAAGCTTACCATGTAAATAGTTTATCAAGTAAACTATTTTGGCGCAAACGTAAACATGATGGTTGTTTTGATGATAAGCCGAATTTATAAATTGATGTCGATGTTTAGTTTTTGGAATTCTGTGGAGGCTTTTTTGAGCTCGCTGACGATTAGCTCTTGATTCGGCCGGACTCGATC
>JAHDGV010000283.1:0-1614 GCA_020631655.1 Chloroflexota bacterium
TGCCAGAGCTTAACCAGCACAAACAGCCCGGCCGCCCCCAGCATGGCTGAGAGCGAATCATTGTTGACGGCCGCGCTGATAAACAAAAACATCGGATTAAACGCCGTCAGCGCAACGACGGCCAAAGCGGTGCGTGGCTCAAAAAACAGCTGGGCCGTTTGCCAGCCAAACCACAGCGTGCCAACCCCGAGCCCAATTGACAACGCCCGAATCACAAAAACAGCCAAAATCGACCCGGACCACGGAAACCGTTCAGCAACAGGATCATGGAAAACGAGGTTTTTGTTTTTGATCTGGGCCGCATTGCCGATAAAAGCGTGCCGATTCTCAACGTGAACCTCTTCCAAATCGCTGGTATCAATCCAACTGGTTGCGGCCGCCATCATCAAATAATAAAGCGGCGGCTGAGCCCCTTCTTGCTTCCATTTCCCTTCGTTGTCGGGGTCAAGCACAACCAATCGGCCGGTCTGCTGAATGTGCTGAACGACGGGGTAATGTTTGTATTCATCTGACGATTCAAACGGGGGAGTTGCCCAACTGTAGACCAGAGCCAACACGACATACAGGCCGCACATTGCGCTAAAAATCAGTTTAGTGGATGGCGTTTGTTGGGTCATCGGCCTATTTTAGCTCAAGCTCGCCAACCGTTACCTGCTGTTCGGGTACGGTTGCCCCATGTTGCGTCACTGTCGGCCGCGCAAAACTGTCAGGCTCAAACAAACCGGTGATGATGAAATAGCGGCCGGGAGCAAGCCCAGACAAATCCAGCTCATGGGTATCAACCAGATACTCACCCGCACGCCAGCCGGTTGTGGGGCGCAATCCTTGGTTTGGAATCCAGTCCTGCTGAGTCGCGATTTCACCCGTAGCCGCATCAACCACATGCACGTAAGAGTTGTAATCAGTGACAGGGGCCGTCTCCACAAACCAAACTTTTTCAACCGTCAGCCTATCCCCATCCTGAATGATATTGGCCCCAACTAGCTCAGCAACCGGATCAAAACTCGCACCAATTTCGGTTTCAACCTCGGGCGATTCAGTCAGCATCGGCCATGCTTTAACCTCGATCTCGCCCAGAGTGGGCCACTCGCGGCTAAAGGGCCAAAATCCCCGCTTGCCTGGTATAACTTCGTCACCATCCAGCAGTTGCCAGCGGAGCTCGTAAATGCCAGGATCAGCATCGGCCGGAAATAGAAATTCCGCATGTCCACGGTACAGGGTGTCAACCGCCCAACTTGGGCTTGTTTGCTCATGCGGTTGCTTGATCTCGTCAAATATTAGGTCATCATCTGGCGAGAAAATTTGAATACGAAGGCTTAGGTTTGTGCTGTCCAAAGTCGTTTCGGAAGAGAGCATAAACTGAGTAGATAAAAAGTGGCCCGGCCGGATCGACGTATCGTTCAATTCAAATCCGCTGAGCGAAACCCCATTGTCAAACTCAATGATTTCGGTTGGGTGCTGGCCTGATTCTGACATCAATGCAGGAGGTATGTTAAATGTTTCGATCACGTACGCATCGCCAAACTGCTGGGATGTTCCGCCTTCGCTCACTCGATTCAAACTAATCCGCCACTGGTAGTCGCCGGGCGTCAGCCCCTGCGGCCGAGGGATGTC
>JAHDGV010000283.1:1714-6831 GCA_020631655.1 Chloroflexota bacterium
GTTGCCTTGCTGGTGTATGACCTTTCATCGACCAGGATTGCATTTTCGGCCAACCATTCGGTCACAAAAAACTCATCGTCCCGGCCGTCGTTGGGTGGAGATGGGACGTACCAGATCCGGTCGTGTCTCCCCCTAAACTCGCTCAAAATACCGCCCGTCCTGACAGAAACTTTTTGTGGGTAAACGGGCAATGCGGTCACGTGCAACTCATCGTCAGAGCGGGTGGCATAATGTTTGTGGGTCAGCATCAAAATCGGGTCGTTATAGATAACCACGTCTTCCGTTCCGGCCCGGCTCTCGATGTAAGCAACCATATCTCGCACGTTGTCTTTGGCAACGGCCGGATCGTTAAACAGTGTCATGATCGATGTGATCGCACCAACCAGCGGGATCAGTAACAGCAGAATACCAGTTAAAACCACGGGCAAACGCCGCTCTGAATCATCGCTGTTTCGGCCGGTGATCAGCCATCCCCCCTGCACAACGGCCAGCGTAACCAGCAATAAAAACGGCGTATGGCCGATCATGATGTGGCGAATGCCGGTGTAGATCGGTTTAAGCGTGGCAGACACCCCGCCCATAAACAGGGCCGGAGACAACAGGGAAATGAACAGGAGTACAAGCAGTCGCCATCGGCTCTGACGAATCAGAATCACGGCCGCGATGATCAACAAAATCAAAAAGCCAAACCACAAAGTCTGCATCAGCTGATACACACCGGTAGGGGTAAATCCAAGCCCATAGCCCCGCACCATGTCGCGCAAAATGTCAGGAATCGGAACCTGATAAAATCCTTTCTCGGCACCCGTAAACAGGCGAGGTAGTAGTTGTGGTGCGTATGGGATGGCAACTAGCACAGCCAACACGGTGCCGATCACAATCCAGCGACCAAACTTAACGTGATTCCAGATTAGGTATGCCCAGATAACGCTTTGCCCCAACACAAAAAACGCACCAACCACGTGGGTTAACCCAGTACACAGGGCAACCACCCCATACGGTATCAGCCATCGAATGACGGTGTGTTGCTTATCGGCCGGGCTTGCCTGTGCCACCGCTTCCCATGCCCGATACAAAATGTAAATCAGAATGATCCCTTCTAAGTTCAGCAGAGTGTACATGCGGGCTTCTTGGGCGTACCAGATGCTGAGCGGGCTGATAGCGAACAGCAAAGCGGCTAAAAGCCCGGCCGTTTCGGATCGGTTAAACATCCGTTTGGCCGTTTGGTACATCAGCGGAATGGTGATAATCGCAAAGAAAGCGGACGGAATTCGATAGGCAAAATCAGATTGACCCAACAGCCGCTGGGTAATGCTCATGATTATGAAGTAAAACGGAGGATGAGTATCTTCAGTAGCAAGCTCTTGCACCTGAATAATATTGGTCAACAGGTCACGTAACGAGTTTGTGGCCCGGATGGGGGTTAGCGCCTCATCAATCCAAAAGCTAAAGGTGTCTAGGTGGTAGGTATGGAGCCAGCTCCCGCCCAAAATAATTATGGCCAAGGCTAATTGGGGCAGTCCTAATTTTTTCCCTACACCTGTTCGCATCTATTCAATTTTATAGCGTGGGTTGGGCAGAAACGAGGTTTATGAGAGGAAGCTACGCTTCATCCACCTCTGGCTCTTCAGGCTCCTCAAATTTTTGTGGGATTGGTAGCTTCCGATCCCGATAAAACTGCCGCGCCAACGCTCTGCCCCGTCGGGTTGAGTGGATGTACCAATTGGTCATGATTTCTGCTTTTTGATCGGCCGGGATCTTCCAAGCTACGTCACTTTTGCGCAGTTCATGGGTCAGCGTTTGCAACGTCAGGGCCGCACTAACAGAGATGTTAAAGCTCTGAGTAAAGCCAAACATCGGTATCGTCATAAACATGTCGGCCGCATCGTGCGCCTCTTCGCTTAACCCCGTTTCTTCGGTGCCAAAACACAGGGCCAACGGTTTATCAATCGGCAAGTCGTAGAGCGAAACCGCCCCCGGCCGGAGAGATGTAGCCACAACCGTGTACCCATCTTTTTTAAGCTGTGCCAAGCAGGATTTGGTGCTACCGGGGAGCGCTTTGCGCTCGGCCGCTTGTGCCTTTGTCCCGCGCATTCCGGGGTAAGGCAACGGCTCCGGTTCCCCGTAGCGATGAATGGTTAGCCACTGCGAGGCCCCCATCGCCACCTCTGGATTTACCGTGTACTCATATACATCTTCTACAATGTGTACATCTTGCACACCAAAAATATCGCACGAACGCAAAACGGCGCTGGCATTGTGGGGCTGAAAAATGTTTTCAAGCACAACGGTAAAGTGGCGCGTACGCATCGCCAGCACCTGATCAATCAGTGCTCGGCGGCGGTCTGTAACAAACTGTGCAAGCCACTCGTTTAGCGCGTGGGTAAGATCATTGCTCTCATTAGTCATCTAACCGGATTGTAGCAGATGAGTTCTGGAACACTGAAATTAGCTTACTCAGCAAAAAAGTTTGTAAAATGAGCTCATAAAAAGTTAAATGTTGATGTCAATTTTAGGGAAATTAGGCATCATATGAGTGGCTTTTATTGTGTAGCCCAATTTCAAGGATAAATAAAGATAAACTATACATATGGTAATTAATCGCTCCCCTTCGCCATACCCTCGCCGGGGTGGTCCATCTTGTTTGATGATTATTGTTCTAATCGCCGTTGGTATCGGCATCGGTTTTGGCTTCACCAATTCAGATGAAATTGTGCAGGTTATTGTCCCAACAGTAACCCCAGAGCCTACCCGTTCGGCCGAATCTTTTGCGTTTAGCGCACAACTCTACAATCGTGACGGTGACACTGAAAAAGCGATTGAAGCGTATCGGTTTGCCATCGATTTAGATCCAGATGCATCAAACTACTATATCGAACTGATTAATTTACTAACTATCGAAGGGGATGCTGTTGAAGCACTAAATGTGGCGGAGCAGGTTAGCCTCATCGCCCCCGATGACCCGGATGTGCTGGTGGCAGTAGCGGCCGCCTATTTGCAAAACGGAGAACGTTTGGCCGAAATCGGTGAACGAGATGATGCATTAAACCAATACGAACGGGCGATTCAGTCGGCCGAGCGCGCCATCGGTAAAAATCCAAATTTGGCTCCCGCTTACGCCTTGCAAGCTGGCGCCCTCATCCAACAAGACCGAGACAATTTTAATCGGGCCAATGAACTAATTGACCTTGCCATCGCACTTGATTCAAGCAACGAAGTTGTTCACTTTTATCGGGGTGTTGTGCTTGAAACCCAAGGGTATTACGACCGAGCCATCGAAAGTTATGAAATGGCCCGTCAGCTCAATCCCGCTTATTTGGCCGCTTCGCTCGCCGTAGCATACAGCTACTTTTACACAGACAATCGTCAGCGAGCAATTGTGACTTTGCGTGACCAGATCGAAGAGACACCGAACAATGCGAGTTTACAAGATGCTCTCGGCTGGATGTATTTTCTAGCAGGTCAGTATCCCGAAGCAGAAGCCACGCTTGAAAAAGCGGTCGCTTTAGATGACAGCTTGGTCCGGGCACATGCCCATCTAGGGGCCGCATACTTCAAGAACTTCAACTACGTGTTTGCGATTCCAAGTCTTGAAACGGCGGTGACAGCCTATGAGGCCAACCGGACAGAAGAGAATCCATTAACAGATTCAACGTCCCTGTATTACAACTACCTGGCGTTTGCCTACTTCCGTGAGAATCCAGACTGGTGTTTTATTGCACCAAACGATGAGGCGTTTACGGCCGAAGAGTTATTCAATATTGTGATTGATCAGATGGGGCCTGATGGAATCAGGGGAGAAAATGCCAAAATCGGCTTAGAGGATTGTCGCAAGGCTCGAATTGATGCAGGCGGTTAGTCAGGTTTGAGGTAAAAAGTATGAAGTGTGAGGCGAAAAACCTGCGTCACACTTCATACTTAAAGCTTGTAACTACGCTTCGTGTTCGGCCAACCAGCGCTCAGCCGACATAGCAGCCGCAGTCCCTTGGCCTACAGAAGTCGCAACTTGGCGATAAACAGAGTCTTGAATCTCACCGGCCGCAAACACACCTTCTACATTGGTACGCATCAGGTTATCGGTGATGAAATATCCCTCTTCATCTAGTTCAATTTGCCCTTCAAAAATTTCACTGTTGGGGATATGGCCGATAAACAAGAAGAAGCCATCTGTACCTATCTCAGAAACATCACCAGATTTGAGATTTTTAAGCCGAACGCCGGTGACTTCTTCATCACCCAGCACTTCTTCAGCTACGGTGTCCCACACAAACGAAATTTTCTCGTTGGCAAAAGCGCGTTTTTGCAATACAGGGCCGGCACGCAGTTCATCACGGCGATGGATAACGGTAACCGTGCTGGCAAATTTAGTCAGGAACAACCCTTCTTCCAAAGCACTGTCACCACCACCAATCACAACCACCGGCCGATCACGATAGAAAAATCCATCACAGGTACCACAGGTGCTTACACCGCGTCCCCAGAATTTTTCTTCGCCCGGAATGCCTAATTTACGCGGCGACGCACCAACAGTTACGATAAGCGCATCAACCTCATAGGTCTCTTTGTATGTTTCAACAGTAAATGGGGTTCCGTTTGAGGTATCAACACTTTTTACATGGTCATAGACCAATTGTGCGCCAAACTTCTCAGCCTGCTTCACCATATGGTCAATCAGCACCTGCCCAGACACAACTTCATCAAACCCTGGGTAGTTTTCAACTTCACTAGAATTAGCGATTTGACCACCCAACTGGTCACCCACAATCACAACAGGCTCGAGCATGGCTCGGCCGGTGTACATAGCCGCGGTCAAACCTGCTGGACCGGACCCGATAATTAATACTTTAACTTTTTTCATAACGTTTCTTATTCATAGCGATCTACAAAATGATCAATTAGATTGTAATTGATAAACGATCGCTCTGATCAATTTTTACAAATTTATAAGCAGAGTCAATGCCCTCTGAATTTTACTGGTTAATCAATGGAAAGATGCAGTGGAAGGCAGATCCCTTACCCAGTTGGCTCTCAACTTCTAACCTACCTTCGTGCGCTTCTACTAACTTTTTAACTATCGAAAGGCCAAGACCGGTCCCTTCGGTCACTTGATTGTCATG
>JAHDGV010000284.1:0-3644 GCA_020631655.1 Chloroflexota bacterium
ACATCGGCTAGGCTAATTTCTTCGGCCGTTGAAAATCTTGTTGTGTCGTTCAAATAGAGAAAGCCGATCAAAATAATCGCGCCCAACAAACCGGCCGTGATTAGCCTCGGGGTTCTTTTCAGCACTTGTGGTTGATTCGTCTGATCACTCATCTTCTTCCCCCATTTCTGCCCGCAACTTTTTAACGGTGCGGTGCAAGATAGACCCAACATTGGACTCACTTAATCCCAACTGTTTTGCAATTTGCCTGTTATTTAGGTCCGCCCCATATTTCAGTGTGATTAAATCTTGCTCTCGTTCCGGCAACAGTTGAATACATTGCACCAGTCGGCCGAACTCTATTTTTCGAGCAATTTCTTCACTGATTTCTTCGTTAGTTGAGTGGGTAATCAGATCCTCAAGCGCAACCACATCATGACTTTTACGAAAATAGTCATGTACAACGTTCCGAGCGATCGCATAGAGCCACCCGACAAATTCTTCCTTTGTGCCACGGTATTGATGGCGTTTCTTCCACGCTTTTTCGAACGTTGTTGCGGTTAAATCTTGAGCTTGCTGATCGTCTCCCACCCGGTAGCGGAAAAAGTTGAACACCCGGCCGATATGCTCCCCATAAAGGGCGTTCCAATCTATTTCCTCCGCTTCGATTACCTTGTTTGTTGTCAACACCATGCTCATGTTACTAGTTAAGACGCAGGTCAGAAAATAGTATCACACGGTGATTTTTGCAGGCCGATTTAAAGATTCAAGTATGAAGAGTTAAGGCACGACACCTCATGCTTGATACTTCACGCTTTTTCCCTTATTTGTTTCGTACTACAAGCTCCATATCTAACCCAGCTGGCTCGAGAACAAAACCGACCAGCTTTTCAACCTTGGCCCCGGCCGCCAATTTAAAGCGATACCGCTGGAGCATAGTAATCAGAATCAACTGCATCTCAGTGCGTGACAGCGGCTCACCGATGCATTTGCGAGGGCCATCTAAGAAAGGCAAAAAGGCCCATTTGTTGCGGCCGGCGCTCCGCTCGGGCGACCAGCGTTCCGGATCAAACTGGTTCGGGTTTTCCCAATACCGCTCATCCCGCTGGATCCCTTCGATGTTGATAAACACCGTTTCCCCAGCGCGGATCTTGTACCCACCAATTTCATCCGCCTCAACCGCTTCGCGATTGGTTGCACGCGCTGGTGGGTACAAACGTAGCGTCTCATTGATTACCATATTCAGGTACGGGAGCTTATCAAGATCATCCATCGTCGGCCGACGATCACCCACGACAGAATCAAGTTCTTGCAACAACTTCTCTTCCACATCTGGGTGTTGGGTCAGCATGTAAAGAATCCAACCCAAAGTTGAGGCGGTGGTTTCATGCCCAGCAAATACAATGCTCGACATCTCAAATATCATCTGTTCTTGAGTAAATCCACCTTCAACATCAACCATCGTCAACAGCATTTCGAGCAGATCATTATGGGGCTCTGTGCTGTGCTTCCGCTCGTTCATGATCCTTGAAAGCGTCGTGGTGATGATCTCTCGGCTTTTATTAAAATCTCGGTTGGTTTTGGTCGGCATCCAAGTTGGGGTCTGGATAGGCGAGGTGATCCGGCCGATGAGCGTTTCGCTGAGCGTGCGATAGGCCCAGTGGAGGTCGGCCGCTTCGCCGTCCATGTCTACGTTAAACATGGTGCGGCCGATAATCATCATGGTGACAAGCTTCATCGCTTCCCCCATATCGTGCGTTTGCCCGCTCTCCCATTTACCCACCATCTTTTCAGATTCATCAAGGATGGCATCACAAAAGGCCGCGATCTGCTTTTTATGAAAGGCCGGTTGCATCAACCGTCTGCGCCAAATCCACTCATCGCCATCAGACGAAAACAGTGTCTGTGACGAACCATTTTCGATAATGCGCATCAAGCGTGGTTCTTTCAGGTAGTTCTTATTGCGCGTTTGTAGAATCTCTTTAGCAAATTCAGCATCTGTTACAAGAAGATTGTCTAAATGCATCAAGCGAAAACGGATCATCGGCCCAAGTTTGCCTGTATCTAAAAAATAGTTGGCTTCGTCGGCAAAATAGGTAGAAAAATCACCCAGCAAAAATTTGGTGTCTGGGCGACGTGGGGGATCAATAGCTTGATTTAAATTTGGGTGATCTAGACTGGCCGAAGACATACTTTTCCTCTCATTTCGAGGTACGTCTTCTGGGGGACGATGTAAGGCTGGAACACAAGACGCACATCGGCAATTGCGTTAATAACTGGAATAGGATCATTATTGAAAAATATCTCGGCCGACTCAACCCATCTGCCTTTAGCAATACAAAACCCTTCATATTTTCAAATATGTTGCTAATTCAACCATCTGCTTGTACCGTTACCAAAAATAATTGAAGGATATCTAGTTTATGAGTGATGCAACAGCAACCTATACCACCGGACAGTGGGTAAAAGCGTGGGCCGTCCACTGGTTTACCGCCACAGGGGCCTTTTTCGGCATGCTGGCTCTCTTTTCCGCCATCAATCTCAATTGGCGCATGTGCTTCATTTGGATGTTTATATCGATTATTGTAGATGCAATTGACGGAACCTTTGCACGGTGGGCCAACGTGAAAAAAGTCGTTCCCGGCTTTGATGGGGCGATGCTCGATAACCTCATCGACTTTTTTACCTACTCTCTTCTGCCGGCCGCCATGCTTTATCTGCACCCTACCCTGTTGCCAAACCAAACCACTAAGCTCATCGCCGTTGCAATCATCTCCATCACATCCGGTTATTGGTTCTGCCGCACCAACGCCAAAACAGACGACCATACCTTTCTCGGATTTCCGTGCTACTGGAACATCGTCGTTGTCTACTTCATTC
This sequence comes from Chloroflexota bacterium, assembly GCA_020631655.1. Lineage (GTDB taxonomy): Bacteria > Chloroflexota > Anaerolineae > Promineifilales > Promineifilaceae > WTJY01. The sequence goes on from JAHDGV010000284.1 coordinate 2,860, forward strand.
TGCTTAACGCCAGTCCTTGGACCGCCTTTATCTCGATTGTGGTTCTAGGCATCCTCATCTTTATCCCGATCAAATATGCGTACCCCACCCGCATGATCCGTTTTCAAACGCTGACCCTTGTTTTGTCTTATGTTTGGGGGGCACTCTTGGTTTTGCCCGTCTGGCAATTTCCCAATCATGCGACATGGCCCGTCTACCTCTCCCTCGTCTTTATCGTTTATTACATGTGGGTTAGTTTGTATATGATGATGCCGAAATCCTGATCGGCTACCCTTCGATCCCAATTAAATAAAGCATGAGCCGCCCCTCAATTTCTGCAAATGTTGCCATCGTCTGGTCACGTTGCTCTACGGGCAATCTAGATTCGATCCACTCGATCCATGTTTTGCCGATTTCTTTTGCATAAGCGGCGTAGGGTTCATTCTCTCGAACGGCCAAACCAACTACCTCAAACCATAGCCGAATCACACTTATAAATTCTGGCACCTCTTTGAGCGCCAAAACCTCGTTCAGCAGTTGATCCGCATCCCGCTGATGGGGGCCAAGCACCATATCGAGCTGAGCCGACAGCCCACCGGCGATCATTTGCAAAACTTCACCGATCAACCCATCTTTTGTGCCAAAGTAATAAATCAGCATCCGGTCGCTGGTCCCGCCCACGGCCGCCAGCTTGCGCAACCCTACATCGGCTAATCCCTCACTGATCATATAAAAGGCTACGGCTTGGATGATTTTTTCTTTCTTGGCTTCGACTTTGCTCATGAAGGTAGTGTATCTCAAAACAG
>JAHDGV010000284.1:3744-6822 GCA_020631655.1 Chloroflexota bacterium
ATTTTTTCTTTCTTGGCTTCGACTTTGCTCATGAAGGTAGTGTATCTCAAAACAGGTTGTAGCACTCGCTACATTTTTGTGTATAATATTTTTGTAGCAACTGCTACATTGCCAATTTTAAACCTTTCCACATACATTGGAGGAAAACAATGTCCACAAAAATTCATAAAAACTGGCTTATTATTTCAGCCATTGTTATCGCTTTTTTCGCCCCAGCATTTGCACTTGGGTCTGTTGAATCAACTTCAGGGCTGGCTCGCTGGGGACTAGACATTTTGAGCTGGCCCGTTGATGGTGCTCAGACCTATTCAGACCCCACCACAAGATTTTTAAGCGCCTTGACAGGCGGTTTTCTGTTTGGCTGGGGAATGATGATCTTTTTCCTACGCCAGTGGGTATTTGACGCAAAACCGGAAGGTGTTCGCAAGGCTGTATTATGGGGGACGCTGTGCTGGTTCATTTTAGACAGTGGTGGATCATATGCATCCGGACATGTGTCAAATGTCTTTTTCAACGTCATTGTTTTGTTAGCCATTGTTGGGCCAATGTGGGTCCCAGCGAGAAAATAACCCAACATTTAGGAGGACTTAAAAATGTCTCAGCAAAATACAAAGCCTACTTTTTCAAGCAATCAATATTTACTTTATATCGCCATCGGTTTTGGCATTTGGGTGACCGGCGTCATCCTCGTTCGGGTCTTGGGGCCACAATTCTTTGAGCCAGGCAGTCCCCTGCTCATCGGCCTGTTTGTATTTTCAGTAATTTTTGGCTTCGTGCTTCAGATGATCGTCCCGCCCATCATTCGTGTTCCCATGAAAGACTCACTGATCCCTGTGAGTGTGATGGTAGCAACGGCGCTTATCTGCGATGGGCTGGCGATCGCATTTACCAATGTGTATAGCCCAGATGCAACTATCAAAATGGCGGTTGGGGGATGGCTCCTCTGGACATTTGGCACTCAAGTGATGGCCAGCCTTATCCTCATCGGCCGAGCAAACAAAATCTAACAATAAGTTTCGAGGTACTTATGAACTCAAAACAATCTTACAGCCGCACAATGATCTACATGTCAATCATCTCGGTCATTTTGTGGGTCGTTTTTCTAGTTTTTTATCGCATTTTCTGGCCCGATTCGATGGCGGGTGGAGATAGCCTGACCATCTTTTGGATCTGGTTTGTGGCTGGAACGGCCGCCTTTGTTGCGGTCACCTACTTTATTTTTGGCTGGCTCCATATTCCGCGCGAGTGGCATGCGGCGGCCGCGATTGCGTTTTCCGCTCCGGCCTTCATCCTTGACATGCTTGCCACGCTCAACTTTGAACTGTGGAGTTCAGGCGCAGACCCACGCTTTTATCCCGCCCTGATTTTGGGTGGCACAGGGGTGATTCTATTTTCTGTTTTATTTTCATCTGCCCCATCAGCAGACAGCTCGTAGTTTTAATGAACATCAGGGTCATGACGGTCCTTCCAGAGTTCGCAAATTTATCCACAGATAACACAGATTTCACCGATTAAAAAAACAATTCTGTGTAATCCAAGGAATCTGTGGATTAAACTTTGAGCAAGTACGACTTTTGAGTAACCGTGCAGGGTCACCTTGTCTAGATGGGTTTTTTAGATCAGAATCCGATCTATCTAAAACCCACTTTCAAGGTGATCCAAATGAAAAAACAAATCGAGCCAAATTCTGGCTTATCCACAATCGTTAACCATTACAATGAGGGAGATAATGCTTACGGTGCCCATGTTTCTCCCATCTTTCAAACAACAACTTTTGGTTTTCCAGATGTTGCAACCATGCAGGCGATTTTTTCCGGTGAACAGCCCGGTTACGTTTACTCCCGATCTGGCAACCCCAACGTTGATCAGCTGGGGGACAAATATGCCTATCTAGAAGGATTAGACCTACTAAGGCAACAACCGAATCGTGATCCCAAAGAGATTGTGGCAGGTAAAGCGGTTAGCTCTGGAATGGCAGCGATTTCGGCCGCCATTCTCGGCCGGGTCCGCACCGGCGAAACGGTCATCACCCAGCGAGATTTGTACGGCAATTCGTTCAGCTTTTTCCATGATTTTGCACCCCGCCTCGGCATCAACGTTGTTTGGGTCGATGGGAACACGGCCGACGTTTGGGAAGCCGCTTTTGCCAAAAACCCACACGCGGTTTTGGCTTACACTGAAACTCCGGCCAATCCAACCATGACCATTGTAGATCTCTCTACCTTGTCAGAAGTAGCCCACACCTACAACGCTTGGGTCTGCGTCGATAACACCTTTGCCTCCCCGTATCATCAGCGGCCGTTAACCCGTGGTTGTGACGTTGTCGTTCACTCAACCACTAAATTTTTGACCGGCCACGGCAATGTGACCGGCGGAGCCATTATCAGCAATCAGCTCGACTATATGAAAAAAGATGTCAAGATGGTGTCTAAGCTGATGGGGCAAGCTCCCAGTCCGATGGATGCGTGGATGGCAAATCTTGGCCTGAAAACGTTTGAGATTCGGATGGAACGACACGCCACAAACGGCCAAGCGATGGCTGAATTCTTAGAGCAACATCCGGCCGTCGATAAAGTTTACTACCCCGGACTAACCAGCGATGCAGGGCATGATGTGGCCAAAAAGCAGATGTTGAACGGCTTTGGGGCTCTTATCTCGTTTGAGCTAAACGGCGGCTATGAGGCCGGTGTCAAATTGCTCGAGGCGGTTCATATCCCAACCTTTGCGGTTAGCTTGGGGAACGTTGACACGCTGATCCAATATCCGGCCGGTATGACCCACTTGGTGGTGCCACCGGAAGAACGGCGCAAAGCGGGTATTTCTGACAGCCTTGTGCGCCTTTCTGTGGGCATCGAAAATATCGAGGATTTGATTGCTGATATGGATCGCTCGCTGAAGGTTGCTGTGGGATAGAAGCATTCGCAATTCACCATCCACCATTCACCGTTTATAATTAAATTAAATTGTAAATGGTGAATGGTAAATCAAGATGGTATTTACAAAGAGAAATTTATGAATACAACTTCACAAGCATCGGTCTTTTCGGTCAGTGATTTAGCACAGGCCAAAAGTTACTAC
>JAHDGV010000285.1 GCA_020631655.1 Chloroflexota bacterium
GATAATTCTTTGTCATTGCGTTTGGTGTACGGAGAGACTCGTTTGTTGCTCACGGGAGATGCTGAAGAGGCGGGTGAGCGGGCGATGATGCAGGCTAATCTGCCGCTAGAGGCTGAAATCTTTAAAGCTGGGCATCATGGGGCCAGCAACGCGAGTAGTGATCAGTTTTTAGAAGTGGTAAACCCGCAGTTAGTAATTGTATCGGCCGGGGCAGACAATCGTTTTGGCCACCCGCATCCCGAAGTTTTGGAGCGAGTAGAAGCCCGGGGTGCACAGGTCTTGCGCACCGATCTGCATGGCTCAATTAAACTGATTTCTGATGGAGAGTCGGTTTGGTGGATGAGTGACAAAGCTCCGGCCGGAGAACTGCCTTAAACTTCCCAACCAAACACCATACTCAGCACGCTCAGCCCCATGGCAAGGCCGTTGTTGACCACATGGCAAATGGTTGGCGCCCACAGACTGTCTGTTTTCTCGTATAGCCATCCAAGCACAAGCCCCAGCAAAAATGCGGTGATGATTTGAATCGGGAACCCGTGGAAAAGGCCAAACAGGGCCGAGCTAATAATGATCGCTCCCCACATGCCTAAACGATTGGCAAGCCCGTTGTGAATGACCCCACGGAAGAAAATTTCTTCGTAGAGCGGCACAACGAAGGTAGCCAAAAGACCCACAACGATCGCTTGCCACGTCACGTCAAAGGCAAACATTTCACTTAAGTCTTCAGCCCCTTCAGCCAAAGCAGGGAATAGTTCGAGCAGACCAGCCCCAATCCCCATCCGAATGACGGCCGCCGCAATGCCCAACCAGACCGAGGTCCAGCCCCAACCGTTTGTGAGCGGGGTGAATCCTAAATCGGCAAGGGTGTACTTTTTACGGATTAGGTTCATTAAAAAGTATGGAACGAGCGAGGCAATCAGGGTTCCGATCAGACTGTAAACCAAAAGTAGAAACGGATCGCCTTCAGAGCTGAATTCACCCGTAACGAAGTCAATTTGGGCCCCTGAAAGGAAAAAGGCCGCTACTGACACAATCAAATAGAGGACGAGGAATAGGACGATAATGACTGTAATGTCTATCCAATCCCACAATCTTGTCAAAATGCGGCTGTCTTTAAGTGGCTGTATCGATTCAGGTTGTTCCATTTTTCCTCTTCACTAAGGTTGAATTAAATTGAATGCTCAGGATCGGGTTTTTAATAATTGTCCCGACTTAAATCCCGATCCTGCCCAGCTGAACTTTAAAACTTGAGACATTTACAAGGTGCCCCTTGAGGGTATTTAAAGTTCAGCCTTTAGGGTGCAAACAAAAACATCGCCCCACACAGTCTCAGATTATAAAACTGTGCGGGGCGGTGACGTAGGCTATCAACGAAATGTTGATAAAGTCAGTTGATTAATTGTCGAGCAGGCGGAAGGTTTCGGCCGTTTGATACAAGCTATCACCAATGGCATCAACACTTTCAGCAGAGACGGCCGCTGTGATGATGTATGCAACCATTGGGTCATTTGGGTCCATCACAAAATATTGTCGGTTCGATTGCTCTACAATTTGGCCGGTTGCATTGGGGATATTGGCCGTGTATTCGAAAATAGCGGCCGGATCATCACCCAGCATCATTTCAGAAATCGTAATATCACTAGTCAGGTCTAAAAGATCGCCCAACTGCGTGTCATTGATTGTCACCAATTGGTCGAGCGTCAATTCAATTGGCAGTTCTTGTCGAATCACGTTGATTGATCCTGGGTTTGTCGCTTGGAGCGATTCGGTAGAGACGTTGATCGCGTACAGCTTAATGCCAGAAGCCGCCAATTGTGCCATTGCTGGGCCAGAAAACAGATTGTCAGTTAGGGCATCTTCTAGCGCGGCCTGAATCATCTCGTTATCGGCCGGGTCTACCGCTTCATAATCTTCTGATAGCTCGATAGAAAAGCCGCTGTCAAAAACCTCGAAAAGACGAGAGCCATCTTCGTAGATAGTGATGACAAATGTGCCGGATGGGTTGGTCGCAAATCCCGGTTCAACTTCGCTTTCGCTTGAATCAGATTCAGTCTGTTCCACCTCTTCTTCAGCCATCTCTTCCTCTTCCATATCAGCCGCCTCAGGAACGGCCGTTGGCTCATTAGTGGCTGTGGGTTCAATCACTTCCGTTGGTACAGCAGTTGGTACCGCTGTGTTTTCTTGAACAGGAACTTCAGTTGCAGGCTCTGGAGTTGGTTCTGCTCCAGAAAAACAGCTAGAAAGCAGAAATAAGGCAAGAAATAGTTGAAGGGTTAGGATACGTTGTTTTTTCATTTGATCTCCAAGTATGAATGTGGCCAACCTCAAAAAAACAACCATAAACAATGGTTGTTTTTTTGAGTGGACCTGTTTCTTCATCTACGAAGAAGGTGGGTTATATGTTGCTTTAGCTAAAAGCGCAATTTTATTTGTGCCTGGGAAATTTAGAGGCTAGTTTGTAGATTTGGCTCGCCGCTGAACGGTTACCAGAGGACTTTTACATCGTTGTAAAGTTGTAGAACCTCTTCTCGATAAAGGAGCATACCTACTACAATGAGCATTGCCATTCCAACAATGATTAAGGCATATTCGATCAAACTTTGACCTTCTTGCTTGTAAAACTGAATTCTTTTAGACATGAGATGATTGCATAGTTTGCATAAACTAGTTGAGCTAACCCAAACGTGATACATAAATAAATAAAAATAATTCATAGAATACTAAAGAAAAAACCTTTCAAAAAATATGAATTAGTACTAAAGCTCTATGCACTTTATACTGTAACAATAGAGGGATCAGTAAATCAATACCTTGAAAGCTTAATAACGGTTTATTGCTCAATGTTCACACTTATTCTGAAATTGTCGGTTTGCTCTTGAGTCATGAGACGCGAGCCCGAAATCGGGTCATAAAGCCCGATCGCAATAGTATAGGTCCCGGCCGGAACCGATTCAATGGGAATCATATGCCGGTCTCGGATCAATTCGTCATGTTCCCAGTAATCTGTTGGATACGTTCCGTTGCGCGGTACCCCATCTCCTTGGGCTACAAGCTCACCAGATTGATCAATTAGGTGCACAAATACGGTATATGCAACCGGATCCGCTTCTAGAACGCGCCAGTCAAGCGCGACCTCGATCACATCTTCAGTTTGAATGGCGGTGTAACCGGCCAAGATTGCTAGATTGCCAAACGTAAGACCAACCCTTTCTGTTGGTGATTGTTGACCTACTGTTTCCAATCGAATTTTAGATTGAGCGGCCAGGGGTTTTGCTTCGGTTGCGGTAGATCCGTCCCACGTTGTTAAGTCAACCCAATAGGTTGCGAGTCCGCCAACTGCGTTTGGTGTTATCGGTTCGAGGGTGATTTCTTCGCTGAACGGCTTGTTTGGTTCCCAAAGATTGGTCGGGTAACGGCCACCGGCCGGATATCCTTCGTAGCGGGAGACTTCGGTTCCGGCCGAATCAACAAAATGAACGGTAATAAAATAGCTTTCTGGAACCGGCTCGGTAGCTTGCCAGTACAGTCGTAGCCTCGGCCGATCACCAATGCTCAGATTTTGGTCGATAATTTCATGCCCAAGCAAGTCGATCCCATTTGCCAAAGTCGGTTCCCCAAACCGGTTGGGTATTTCAGCATCGGCCGCAAGCGGGGCAGGATGGCTAAAGGCGGGCAACGTAATCAAAAACGGGGTGGCGATTGCAAATCCTGCCAAAAATAAAACAAGACCACGGGTAAGCCAGCGGCCGATTTGCCCCAACTGCCAGATACCAGCCACAACAAGCAGGGCAAAGGCGCTTATCGCCGGATACAGCAAACGTCCCTGAGATGTGGCTCCTACGGTGCTGATCCAATAAAAAAGCAGGACTGAAACACCAATCAGCCAAACGGTCAAAATCGGCAACGCTTTTGGCAGGTCGTTTTGTTTACGGCCGACCGAAATGATGAGCATGATCAATCCAAATGCGCAGGCTAAATTTGGCACCCAATAAAACCAATCTGGGCCAAACAGGGTCCCGTTGCCGGGGAACAGCCAGAAAGTTTTTAGAATTAACGTTGACTCTGACAAGGTTTGCGCTAGCGTCAGTGGGATGTCCCGATACGTGCCTGAGTGGGCGATGCGTAGGGCGGCCAGCCCCAGCGGATCACCATAAAGGGATTGGTTGCGCCACAGCCACCAGCCGCACACCAGCAAAACGCCGCCTAAAATCATAAGCCCGTCACTGAAGGCAGGGACGAACCGGCCGCTTTTTCTCCATTTTGCTATCAGAACCCATGCGATGACCAATCCAAATGCGAGCCCGCTGACCTTTGACAAAATGGCAAGCCCGGTGACTAGGCCAATGAGCAAGGGGGTATAAATCGAGGGGTTTTCTGAATGGGTCCAGCGAACAGTGAGCCAGAGGGCGATGGAGCAAAACAGGATCACCAAATTATCGTTGTTGATGGAGCCGCTGATGGCTAAAAACTGTGGATTAAAGGCGACCAATCCGGCCGCGAGTAGCGCAAATTCTTTGCTATGTGGCTTGTTTTGGGTGATGATGCTGGCCGTTGCCCACGTGGCCCAAACTGATACAGCTCCCATCAAGACAGAGGCAAAACGGCCGAGCCGAACCGCGAGCACAACCCCGCTCCACGTGTTGATTTCGTTAGTTAGGTGCATCCAAACATGGTTGCTGTTTAGGTGCAGAAAATGGGGATTCATCCAGACCGTTTGGTCAAAATCTGACCGATCAACAGCGCCAACGATGGGGGACAAAACAGCATAGTAAAGCGGTGGCTGACCCCCTTCATGTCCAACCTCTTCAGCATCGGTCACGATATGAGGAATCGCACGATTGTCCGCCATAAATTCTATAACTCTGAAATGGCTAATCTCATCTGCCCCCTCAAAAATTGGCAAAACCGTGGCGTAGATCACCCCTAAAATGGTGAACAGCAGGCATAAAATAGTTATGGGATGGATCTTATCGGTTGCTCCAGACAGCATGGCTCAGAGTATATGCAATCTGGGAAAATGTGCTTACTCTTTAATTAACTTATTTTACAGGATAGACCGGCTGAAACGTGGCTATTGGGGTGCAAGTAAGTCAGAAGACCAGTTTGCCAAAACTTTCTTTTGCAGGTTGGCCGCACTTGATTTTACGGGTGCTCGGGTGATCTGCACTTGCTGAATTTCGAACTGTAGGCTGTCTAGGTTGTCAAAATGATCATCAGACAAGGTGTTGTAAATCGCTTGGGCCTTGGCCATATCGCCACGATCGAGCGCACGAGCCAAGTCATCGATCAGCAATTGGGCCATGCTATAGTCTTCAATCCCTAAATCGTTCCATGATGTTGAAACTAAGATTGGATCTGGCAAAACTTTGTTGTCTACCGATGTAATGACAAATTCATATCGAATTTTTGACTTTGCATCGGCCGCAAATCGGACATTGTTTAAAAGCCCTGATGCGGCAGATGGTGAGAACATCAGGAAAAACTGGAATAAAAATAGAGTAGCTATCGAAAGTTGAAGAAAGTGTTTTTTATTTCTGGAAGACATAAGCGGTCCTAGAGTTCAAAATCCCGTTCTTAAGGGTAAACAAACAGAAAGTTTTGGGGGTAATTTTTGCATGAATCTTTAGTTCATTTTGAGTTTATCGGCTCGGTGTTTTTTGTGGGGGATGACCAATGTCACAAATTAAATTTAGGGGGTAATATCGTGGTACTAAATTAAGGAGAAAATTGATGAAACAGGACCAACTAACTATCGGTTTGGCACAAATTGCACCCGTGTGGCTTAATCGGACAAAAACATTGGAAAAGGTGTTGGCCTACACGGCCGATGGGGCGGAGAAAGGGGCTGATCTGATTGTTTTTGGGGAGTCATTTGTGCCGGGCTACCCGTTTTGGGTGGAACTTACAGACGGGGCTCGCTTTAACTCGGCCGTGCAGAAAACCATCCATGCACACTACATGGACAACGCCGTTACGATTGAACGAGGGGACTTGGACGCGCTGTGTCAGCTGGCAAAACAAACTCAAACGGCCGTGTACTTGGGGACAATTGAGCGGCCGGAAGACCGAGGTGGGCACAGCTTGTACTGCACCCTCGTCTACATCGACAAAACCGGCACCATTCAGTCAGTGCATCGCAAACTGATGCCAACCTACGAAGAGCGCCTAACGTGGTCGCCCGGGGACGGGCATGGGTTGGTGACCCACAAGCTGGGTGCGTTTACGGTTGGTGGCTTAAATTGTTGGGAGAACTGGATGCCGTTGCCACGGGCCGCTTTGCAGGCGCAGGGGGAAGATTTGCACGTCTCTGTTTGGCCCGGCCATTTGCGGAACACGCAGGATTTGACCCGATTTATGGCGTTGGAGGGGCGTTCGTATGTGGTTGCGGTATCTGGCCTAATGCGTAAGAGTGATTTTCCGGCCGATACGCCTCATTTGGATTTGATTTTAGAGAATGCGCCTGACTTGTTGAGTAATGGTGGCTCTGGCATGGCGGCTCCGGACGGGGAATGGGTGATTGATCCGCACAATAACGTTGGGGAGGAAACGCTAAAGCTGGGGGTGATTGATCATCAAAAAGTACGCGAAGAGCGGCAAAACTTTGATCCGGCCGGTCATTATTCCCGGCCGGATGTGACAAAACTCGTGCTCAATCGGTCACGTCAGTCTGTGATCGATATTATTGATGAGGGCTAATTTGGTTCAGCCGCGGATATTGCGGATTTAAGCGGATGCAAAAAAGTATCCGTTTAAATCTTTATACATCCGCGGCTAAAATTTCAAGTTAGTTGCTGTACACAACCGT
>JAHDGV010001086.1 GCA_020631655.1 Chloroflexota bacterium
AACCCTCTCCCAAGCTTGGGAGAGGGAACCAAGTTTGCCGTTTTGGAAAACAGTTAGCCTTTGCAAATCTTATATCCTTCTCCCTTGGGGAGAAGTCATCCCCAAAGGGACGGATGAGGGGGAATAATTCAGAATGAAATCAAGTATGCGATTGCTTCATAGTGTTATTTTTCGTTGTCAATCACCTGCATGAGATATATGATCGTCGAAACTAAATTTTGACGACCCGTTCAGCATGTAGGGCAACATTTATGGCAACAAAAACTGACATTTTAATTATTGGCGGAGGGGTGATTGGTGCCAGCACAGCCCTGTTCTTGACCCGGGCCGGCCGACAAGTTACTTTGGTCGAAAAAGCTGACATCTGCTCAGGCGCATCTCACGGAAACGCCTGCTGGGTCGCGGCCGGATATGCCTTACCGACGGCCGCTCCCGGCGTGTTGGGACAAGGGTTAAAATGGATGCTCGATTCGGGGAGCCCGTTCCACATCAAACCACGCTTAAATCTAGATTTAGCCCGCTGGCTGTGGCATTTTCAGGCATCATGTACCGATGCCAAAATGATGAAAGGGGCGAAAACCCTGCTACAGCTCAATGCGCAGTCAATCCAGCTTTTTCGGGAACTGGCGGCCGAGGCCAGTTTAGAGTTCGGCTATGTCGAAGCCGGACTGTTGCACCTGCATCTGTCTGAAAAATATCGCCAAGCGGGGGAAAAAGAGGCTGAAATTATGCGCGGGCTGGGGATGAATGTGATCTCGATGGACCGAGATGGGCTGGAAGAACTTGAGCCAAAACTACAGAAGGGTGTTGAATCGGGTGTGTTTTATCCCGAACACGCTCATCTGAATCCAACCCATCTAACCAAAGCATTGGCCGCGCAGGCTGAAAAAGAAGGGGCAACGATTTTGACACAGTGCGGGGTCACCGGTTTTCAAAAAGATGGCGGCCGGATTAGCCAAATCATCACGGCAAAAGGGACGTTTGAACCAAGCGAAGTGGTGCTGGCGGCCGGGGCTTGGTCGTCTATTTTGGCAAAACAGGTGGGAGCACCGATCTTGATGGAACCGGCCAAAGGATACAGCGTCACGGTCAAAAAACGGTCGGCCGATCA
>JAHDGV010000286.1 GCA_020631655.1 Chloroflexota bacterium
AATGTGCGCCAAGAGGTTGAGAAACCAGAGGCAGGTGCAGAAGCTGTTGCGGCCGCTGCCGAAGAAGTCAATCAAGCCGCATCAGCCTCGGCCGATGTCAACATCGTTTGGGTGGTGATCAAAAGCGTCTTTGGCTCCATCGGCCGCTGGTTTCGCAACTTATTCTCAGGAAGTCAACCATCTTAGATCAAGCAAAAGTATTAAGAATCGGGCTAGCTAATAGCGTCGCTTCGCTTATGAGCTAGAAGCCAAAAAAGAGGAAAAAATGAAAAAAGCCGTTTGCCCCCCTATGCGGATCCAAACAAAAATCAATTTGTTAGGTCGCACTTGCACCGTAACCGACCTAAGTCACCCCATCTCGCCCGATGACCCGACCTTTGGCGGCCATCAACGAACGGTGATGTGGGAACATTTGACCCACGAAGAAACAATCGAATTTGGGTTAACCAAAGCCCCCTACAGCTACAAAGTGACCGGGTTCACCATGTGCGACCACTCTGGCACACACATGGATGCGATCAACCACATCGTCAATGAGCCGGATGCGCGGGGGATCGACATGATCCCGCTGGAGTGGACGATGGCACCCGGAGTTTGGTTCGATTTTTCACACCTTGAGCCCAACGCCTACATCACCCAGCCGATGATCGAACAAGCGATCGCTGACACCGGGGTCACCATCCAAAAAGATTCAGTGGCGCTGATGCACACCGGCTGGTATCGCAAATATAAAGACCCATTTGAGTACATCCAAAACTACCCCGGCCTTGATCGTGGAGCATGCGAATATCTAAATGACTTAGGGGTGATCTCGTTGGGGGCAGATGCACAAAGCATTGATTCCCACCATGAAGTCAAAACGGTACGTGTTCAACCGGCCCACATCGTGTGCCGCGAACGGGAAATTCTAAACATGGAGAGCTTGGCCAATATCGACTTGATCCCAAAACATGAGTTTTCGTTTATCGGGCTTCCACTCAAATTTAAAGATGGCTCGGGGTCACCCATTCGGGCGGTAGCAATCACAGAAGACTAAAAATTTGTAGTAAGACAGGCATCCTTGCCTGTCATGATCAGGCTCGTGTGTAGGGGTCGACGCCGCCGGAGCACAATTTGGCTCGAAGAAGGCCACGGCCACACCGGCGGCGTCGACCCCTACGGCAAGTTTTAGCATTTCGCAATTAGGTGAGGAAATTATGGCAGATTTAACTGGCCAGATGCAGGCGATGGTTTTGCATGGCCCGAACAACTTTTCAATTGATTCAGTCCCTATCCCAAAACCCGGCCGACTAGAGCTCTTATGCCGGGTCGATGCGGCGATGATTTGCGGCACCGATCCCCACATTATCAAGGGTGAATATCCCGGCTTTTGGCCCAAAGAGTTCCCGCAAGTTTTAGGGCATGAATGGGCCGGAACCGTGGTAGCGGTTGGCGAAGGAGCTGACACTTTTGGCTTTGCCCCCGGTGATCGAGTAGCAGGCACGTCGCATAACTCGTGCGGCAACTGCATGATGTGTCGGCGCGGCCGGTACAACCTGTGCATCCACTACGGCAACGAAGCGTTCCACAAACATTACGGCCACAACTATGACGGCTGTTACGCCAACTATGTGGTCCACGGCATTCGTGGGGTCATTCGCATCCCAGACGATATGCCGATTGAAATTGCGGCCGCCATCGACCCGGTCAGCATCGCCATGCACACCACCAAACGGGCCAACATCACCCCCGGCGACGATGTCGTTGTTCTAGGCTCTGGCTCGATGGGGCTGTTTGCGTTGCAGTGCGCCAAAGTACTGGGTGCTGGTCGGGTGATCGTAGTCGGCAGTGGCGAACGTCTCGACATCGCCAAATCGGTTGGGGCCGATGAGGTGATTGATTATCGCAAATCGAATGCGCTGGAAGAGGTGCTGAAGCTAACCGGCGGGATGGGTGCTCCCAGCATCATCGAATGTGCCGGAACGCCAAAATCAATCCAAGATGCGGTTGAAATGTGCTACCGAGGTGGGACGATTTCAGCCATCGGCATTCCGATTGAGCATGTGCCGCTTAATGTGAAAAAGATTGTTTTGGACGAGATTGATGTGCGTGGCGCACGGGCCAATCAAAACGAACAGGAAGAGATTATTCCGATGATGATGGACGGCCGGATTGAGACCCAAAAGCTGATCACGCACACCTTCCCGCTCTCTGAATTCGCAACCGGCCTTGATATTTTCAATAACCGTACCGGTGGTGCGGTGAAAGTGGTGATTAAACCGTAATCCCGTAGGGGTGGAAGGGGGCGGAACCAAGTCGGTTCCTTCGGAGACAATTAGAACCCGCCCCCTTCCACCCCTACACAGTTGCATCATGACAAATCTTCTCGACACCGCCCGCCAATGGGTCATCACCAAACACCCCAACCAGTCAGAACATCTCCTCCGATCTGAGTACTGGTTGGGGCAGTTTGCACCCGATGCGCCACTAAGCGTGCAACTAGCAACTCTGACCCATGACATGGAGCGGGCGTTTCCGGGGGATGATGCCCCATCGCAAAAAAATATGCGGACCGCAAATGATACGGCTTACGCCATTGCGCACGGCCGTCGCTCTGCTCGATTTGTGGCTGAGTGGCTGACTGAGCAAGCGGCAGATGAGAGCTTTATTCATGCGGTTAGCGAGTTGATTGTGGTGCATGAGCTGGGTGGCTGGCCGGAGGCGAATAAGGTGCAAGCGGCCGACAGCATCAGCTTTTTAGAGGTCAACGCCCCCCTATTTGCGGGCTGGATACCCACATCTTACAACGGCTGGACCTATGAGCGGACGCACGAAAAGTTTATTTGGATGTACGAACGGATCACGGTCACGGCCGCGCGCGCGTTAGCCACACCGCTGTTTGAAACGGCGATGAGAGAGATTGAGGCGGCGAGGCCCGGTTGATTTGGTAAACGGTAATCAGTGGTCAGTAAACGGTTTACCGACCACCGCTTACCGGGCCGAAGGCCACCGTTTACTAACAAAAAAGAAGTTAACAAAAGCTAGAGGAATTTATGGCTGATTTTGAATGGCTAGAACCACAAACGATACCAGAGGCACTTAAAAGTGCCGGAGAACTGGGGGAAGAGGCCAAATTAATTGCTGGGGGAACTTGGTTAGCGATTGTCCTAAAACAGGGATTGCTGATGCCATCTGCCCTGATCTCCCTACACAACATTGATGGCTTGAACGATGTCCGCTACGAACCGGGGGTTGGCCTGCGTATCGGGGCGATGGTTAGCCTAACGGCGGCCGAGAAAAGCCCCGTCATCGAAAAACATTTTCCAGAGCTGGCGTATGCCTGCCGGGTGGTTGCTAACGTCCGCATTCGGAATCAGGCGACCGTTGGCGGATGCTTGTGCGACGCTGACTATGCTAGCGATCCACCCTCGATGTTTGCCGCTTTAGGGGCACGGGTGGTGCTCCAAAGCCAGTCAGGTAGCCGTGAGGTGGCGGTGCGCGACTTTATCGTCGGCCACTACGAAACGACGATTGAGTATGGTGAAATGCTGACCGAAGTGATTGTGCCGGAGCGCAACCCATCTACCAGCGGCGTGTACCTGAAATATCGCACACGGTCGCACGAAGACCGGCCGTGCGTGGGCGTGAGCGCCATCGCTGATATAAACGGGGATGGGGTTTGCCAAGGGCTGAGCATTGCGGTGGGAGCTGTCGCCAACACCCCGCAACTGGTGGATGACGTCGCCACTTTGGCCGTGGGCAAACAGCTTGATGCCCCATTGATCAAACAAATCGCGGATGGATACGCCGATTCAATTGAGCCATTGTCAGACATTCGTGGTTCATCGTGGTATCGGCAACAGATGATTCAGGTCCACGTTAAACGGGCCTTAACCCAACTTGGAGGTGTCTCGTGACAAGCACAATCGGAACAAGAATGACGATGGTTGACGGCCGTGAACGAGTGACCGGCACCATCGACTACGCCATCAATATTGAAAAAGAAGGGATGCTGTATTGCAAAGCGGTCCGTAGCCCGTATGCCCACGCCATGATCACCGAAATCGACACAGAATGGGCCGAAGAGGTTGACGGGGTGGTCAAAATCATCACCTTTGCTGATTTTAAAGATCAAGATGAAATGACCCCGGTATTTGGGGCGGTGCTCAAAGATCAGCTAATTGTGGCAGAAGATCGGGTGCGGTATGTGGGTGACATTGTCGCCCTGGTGGTGGCAGAAACGTGGGAAGCGGCCGAAGAAGCGGCGTTGCTCGTTGATGTCGATTACGACGAACTTCCGGCCGTGTTTGATCCGGTCGAAGCGATGGCTGACGATGCCCCCCGCGTCCATGATCTGAGCGAAGAAAAGATCGGCCAGCAATACTACAAAATCCGGCCGAAATTTGGGACAAACGCTTGCCATCATTTCCGCTTGCGCAAAGGGGATATGGACGGGGCGTGGGCTGAGTCTGACCACATCGTTGAACGGAGCTACACAACCCCGGCCGCGGCCCACGTGCCGATGGAACCGCTTTCGACGGTCGCCTATTTTGAAGACGGCCATCTGTATGTGGAAACGGGGAATCAGGGAGCGTTTGACATGCAAAAAGATATGGCCCGCATGTGGAATCTGCCGAAAGACAATGTGCATGTGATTGTTCCTTCGATGGGAGGCAGTTTTGGGATCAAGATGGGGATTCGGACCGAAGCGGCGGCGGTTGCGGCCGCATGGCTGACCGGCCGGCCGGTCAAATGTATCTTCCGCTATGAAGAGATGTTTATCACCATTAACCGTCATCCCAGCCACGTTAAGGTCAAGATGGGGGTCAAAAACGACGGAACGCTCGTCGGAAAACAAGTTACGATCCACTACAACACCGGCGCGTATGCGGACTCTGGCCCAGGTGTGGCGCAAAAGGGTGGCTTTGGCTCGATTGGGCCGTACAACATCCCCAACTGCCACGTTGACAGCTATGCGGTTTATACCAATACGCCGCCCAACGGCGCGTATCGTGGCTACGCAGTCACGCAGGTGGCGTGGGCGTATGAAAATATGATGGACGAGCTGGCTGAAGTGATCGGCATGGATCCGGTAGAGTTCCGCATGAAAAATATTATTGGGGACGGCGATGCATACGCGACCGGCGAAATTATGCACGATTCCCACTATGACACCTGTCTCAAAGCGGCCGCTGAATCTGTGAACTGGGGAGAACCGCTTGAACCCCATCCTGAACCGCATATTAAGCGGGGACGGGGTGTGGCGGTGATCTTAAAAGGAACCTCTACCCCAACAACGTCTGACGGCAAGCTGGAGGTCACGGCCGACGGCCGCATTATCATGCATCAGGCTGCCGCCGAAGTGGGGCAAGGGGCTCGCACGGTGTTGGCTCAGATGGCGTCTGTAGCGTTGGGCGTTGATCCCAACAACATCATCAACGCAGGCACCGACACCACTAAAAGCCCGTATGACCATCGCACGTCGTCGAGCCGTGAAACCTACATGGTGGGCAAAGCGCTGACCGGGGCATCGAACGAGCTGGCAGACAAGTTGAAACAACATGCGGCTGACCAAATGGAAGTTGATGCGGCCGACCTCATCTTGCAGGATGGTTATGTGATGGTGCAAGGTGCGCCGGACAGCAAAAAGGCATTAGGCGAGGTGGTCAAAGATGCGGGCGAAGAGAGTTTCAGCGGCTTTGATTCATTTACGAACGAAGGTGGGGTTTCGCCCGACGATGGTCAAGGGATCGCGTCATCCCACTGGCATCAGGGTGCTTGTGGAATTCAGGTAGCGGTTGATACGGAAACCGGCCGGGTGGAATTAGAAAAGTTCCACGGAGTCGTTTACTGCGGCCGGGTGATCAACCATCTGACCTCTGACCTGCAAACGCACGGTAGCATGATTATGGGCTTTGGCACCACCTTCTACGAAGCGATTGAGCTGGACGAGGGGCAGGTCACCAATCCCAATTTGTCTGACTATATGATCCCCTCGATTTTGGATGTGCCTGACTGTATGTCGCACGACCTGCTCGAAGTGGAAGGGGCGGATGTGCATGGATTGGGTGAAACGATGGTACCGATTGTGGGACCGGCCGTGAACAACGCCATCTATAACGCTGTGGGTGTCCGCATCCGGGATCTAACCATCACGCCGGAGAAGGTGTTGCGCGGGATTAGTGGGCAGTAGTCAGTGACCAGTTATCAGTGATCAGTACGAAGTTTGAAGTGGTAAGTAAGAAGTAGGGGCGAAAGGAACGGCGGCAGATTTGTTTTCTTCGAGATCAATTTTCATCCCGGTCCTTACGCCCTAAAAGCCAAAAGCTAACAGCTAAGAGCTATCAACATGAAAAAAACGATTCAATTTAACTTAAACGGCGAGGCGGTTTCGGCCGAAATCGGAACCCACGAACTGGCAATGGACGTGCTTTATCGCCAGTTGAGCATGAAAAGCATGCGTTCCACCTGCGGCATCGGCATTTGCGGTGCTTGCACCATTTTGGTCAACGGCGAAACAATGAGCGGCTGTATTTACATGGCCGCCCTGCTCGACGGGAAAAATGTGACGACGGTTGAAGGGTTCGGCACGCCGGACAATCTTGATCCGATTCAAGAGGCGTTTCTGGAGAAGCTGGGCTTCCAGTGCAGCTACTGCACGCCGGGGATGGTGCTCACCACAAAGGCGTTGTTGACTGAGAATCCAGCGCCTGACCGGCAAGAAATTAAAGAATATTTGGGTGGAAATTTGTGCCGCTGTGGCAGTTATGTCCACATTATTGAGGCGGTTGAGCTGGCGAGTGAGA
>JAHDGV010001087.1 GCA_020631655.1 Chloroflexota bacterium
ACCGGCCGGTCTAAATACGGTTTGAGCCGGTCTAAAATGGGGGAGATCCAATCTTGCAAAATCTCTCGATTGAGCAGTTTTTGTAACCAGCGCAAAACACTGATCGTATGGCTGAACACCGGTTCAAAGTGAGGTTCAGTCTGCTGAATTCCCACCAATTCTACGATCTTGGGCAGGATGTACTCGAGAAGGCTGTAATCATGCAGGGTTTGAATGCCGTCAGCCCCGTCGATATTTAAAATGTTTAAAAGCTCATCTCTTACCCGTTCCGGAGAAACATTTTTTAACTGCAGGATGGCGCTTTGCATCGCCTCGGCCGTACCCGGTTCCGGCACTAAATCATATTTGAGCATCATGCGCACGCCGCGCAAAATGCGGACCGGATCGCTGTTAAATGCATCTGCATGTGCCATGCGCAGTCGATGATTTGCAAGGTCGTCTCCCCCACCCAGCGGGTCGATAATCTCGGCCGTGTGTGTGGCCAAGGCCGGGAGCGCAATGGCGTTCAGCGTAAAATCCCGGTCGGTTAAATCCCCTTCTAACCCGTTAGAGCGATAGCAGGCGATATCAAGATAGATGCCCCACTTTTTGAGCACAACCCGGCCGACTCCCCGTTCTTCATCGAGCGGAAATGCGGGTGCCCGTAAAAAGTCTCCGATTTGGAATGCAACTTTGACTCCGTCTTCCGGCACCACAAAATCAAGATCGTGACTCACTCGGCCGAGCAGCGCATCTCGCACAGCACCACCCACTAAATAGACAGGTTGATCAACTCTGGACAGAGCTTTTTTTAGCTCTTGCAAAATGGGTGAAAGCGCAAGCGGCTCACCTGATTGGTCAGGTACATATTTGACTTCTAATTTCGCTTTCGGCCGATTATTTCGCCCCTGTCGAAACGCCTCGGGACCCGTTGTGCCGTGCCCGACAATCGTGTCGCTGTTTTTGATTTGGGCCACCCATCGTCCTGTGTATGCATTCATTCTACAATCATACAAAACAAGCCCATGTTCGGCACCATCTGGTATACTTTTGTTACCCCAAGGGATGAATCCCTTTGTTAAAAAAATAAAACCCGATGAATCGGGTTGAGAGACAAATTCAGCCTGATT
>JAHDGV010000287.1 GCA_020631655.1 Chloroflexota bacterium
ATTCAAAAAGATCGTATCAAATCGTAATGCGGGATGACTTCCCGCCTCGTTTAGGACTGGGAGTCTCAAACTGGTATCGGATAAACAACCTGACTTATCCCAATCTACCCTAACGTAACATAAGTTAATCAACCTCAATTTCGTTTAAGGATATTTGGCAACAACTCCCAGTCATCGGCTGATCATTGAACTTATATGTTTGTTGGTTCGGCCAGATGACAGGGAGTCAGAAACTTATTTGCTTATCCAAAGCTAGGGTTAATCAAATAAATACCTATGCTGGCCCAAGTTGGGCCGTTTTCCCCTGCTTGGTAGGGGGAATTTGGTTGGAGGCGTTTTGTAGGCGTTTGCTAAATATAGTTACGTTGGAGCTGGCTTGTGTTGGAAATGTCTTTTTATGACAAAGAAAAAAATGGAGAAAAAATGAACAACTCAACACTTTATAAACGAACTACCCAACTGTTCATGTTGGGCCTTGTGCTAATGGTGGGAGCCTTTTTGCCAAGCGGGGCTGGAGCCGCTCCGATGCAACAAACTGGCTGTACTAGTCCGATGGATGTGGGTACGGAGGCGGAGCTAAATAATGCCTTTGCCTGTTTCAATGCCACTACTTCTGGCACATCTGAGATTAACATCGTTGCCAACATCACCTTAACTGGAAACACGACCCAAATTAACAATACGAGCGCAACACCCTCATTGCGTATTCTCGGTGGTGACCACACCATTGATGGGGATGCAAAAGGACGGATTCTAGATATTCAAGATGGTCAGGTGTCGATACTTGATCTGACGATTCAAAATGGGGTCACGGATGGCAATGCGAATGGAGCGGGACTCTATGTTGGGTCGGGTGCAACGATTCTTGGGCTAAGGTTGAATATCTTAAACAATAGTGCAACAGGTGATGGCGGGGGTATGTATACGGCTGGGAATGTCGCTTTTGAGGGTGTCATAGCAGGTAATACTGCTGGCTCTTATGGTGGTGCGATTGCAAACTATGGGCAATTGGGCGTTCTCAATTCTACAATTCGGGACAATACAGCAGGGTTTAATGGGGGCGGACTTGACAATGAGGGAACCGCTACTATTTCCAACAGTACCTTATCGGGGAATGTTTCCACTCAGTTTGGTGGTGGCGCGATTGGCACCTACGATAATGATACGCTGACGCTGCGAAACAGCACGGTAACAGATAATACGGGCGGCTCTCATGGCGCCATCTTGATTCGAGGTACAGCGACAATTCAGAACAGCACCATTGTTGGGAATACTGGTGGAGCGTCCTTTGGTGGCGGTCTTCATGTGCTGGGTGGGACGACTACCATGAGCAATAGCATTGTGGCTAATAATAGCGGGGCAGCCGATTGTGGAGGCACGCTTACCGCTGGTAGCAACAATCTTGACACTGACGGCAGCTGTGGAGATGCAACCACTGCAACATCAGCTCAGATCAACCTTGGCCCACTGCAAGATAACGGCGGTAAAAGCCAGACGATGGCGCTAGGTGCGGGCAGTGTTGCGATTGATGCTGCAACGGCCGATACTCAAATCACCGCTGATCAGCGAGATTTGGCACGGCCGCAGGGTGCTGCGCCTGACATCGGGGCGTTTGAATATGGGTGTGGTGCTATGGTTACAACTGAAGCAGAGCTAAATGAGGCGATCCGCTGTTATAATGCTGAAACCGGGTCCTCTTATGGGGTCATCATAACGCAAGATGTCACCTTAACCCGCGATACCATTCCTGTGAACAACTCTAATGGAGCCACACTTGTCATGGCAACAGCTGTGAATGATAAAAAAGTGATTGACGGTGGTGGTGTCGCCCGTATTTTAGACGTACGAGCTGGAACAGTTGAATTGGTTAATACGATCTTCCAAAACGGATCAGGTGGATTTGTAGCCTGTGCTGGTGGCCAATATAAGTGCGGCGGGGCAGTGTACATCGGGGGAACTGCTGATGTGAAATTTACCAATGGTGTCCTCTCTAATAACACGGCCGATTTTGGCGGTGCGATTTGGATCGAAGACGATGCTAAGCTCGAATTTGTTAGCTCAGGTACCAGAAATGTACTTTCTGGAAACTCATCTATCGAGTGGGGGGGTGCAATCGCTGCCCGTGACAACGCATCTATCATGATGACAGCGACTACTTTATCGTCTAACTCATCAAAAACAGGTGGGGCGATTTATTCTAGAGACAACGTTAGTTTGGATATGTCAGGGTTCATGACGATATCGGACAACAGCGCCAGTGGAGACGGTGGTGGTTTGTATGCCGGTGGTACGATCACAATCAATTCCAGCACGATTTCAAACAACACTGCTGGAAGTTACGGTGGAGGAATCGCAAACTTTGGTGCGTTAACTGTTACAAATAGTGGGATTTCTGGTAACACGGCCGAATTTAACGGTGGTGGCATCGATAATGAAGGTACAGCAACGGTTGAAAACAGCACCATGTCAGGCAATGTCTCAACTCAGTTTGGGGGTGCAGCCATTGGTAGCTACGCTGACGATACGCTGACGCTGCGGAACAGCACCGTAACAGGCAACGTGGGCGGCTCTCATGGTGCGCTCTTGATTCGAGGCGCGGCAACGATTCAAAACAGCACCATTGTTGGCAATACCGGCGAAGCATCTTTGGCCGGTGGTGTTCACGTATTGGGAGGCACGGTTGCGATGCGTAACAGCATTGTAGCAAATAACAGCGGTGCTTCTGATTGTGCGGTCTCAGGAACGCTTGACGCGGGTGGCAACAACCTTGACACCGATGGTAGTTGTGGTGATGCTACGACCGCGACCTCTGCCCAAATCAGTCTTGGCCCATTGCAAGACAACGGTGGCCCAACCCACACGATTGCTTTGTTGACAGGTAGTGTCGCAATTGATGCTGGTACCGCTGATCCAGATATCACCACCGACCAACGGGGTATCGCCCGGCCGGAAGGTTCTGCTCCCGATATCGGTGCGTTTGAATTCGAGGCGGTCCCAGCGACTCCAACGCCGGTTCCTCCAACCGCAACACCAGCTCCTCCAACTGCGACACCGGTACCGCCAACCGCAACGCCGGTACCGCCCGTAGATTCTGAAACGCTTATCTTCTTACCGATGGTAACTCGATAGGGTTTAGAAGTTGACTTATTTAGACCAGTCTGGTTTCAAAAATCAGACTGGTCTTTTTTTATTTCAAAAATCTTTTCAGCTCACCTGCAGAATAGACCTGCTCCCCGGCCGTTCCTCCCTCGATTTTTTCTACAGCTTGTATCAGCTCCAACCAAATCTGATTGATGGGTGTTTCAACCCCATGCTGTTTCCCGCGTTTGACAATCTCCCCGCAAATCGACTCGATCTCAGTCCGGCCGCCCCGGCTCACATCCTGCAACATTGACGAACGATTGGGAGCAGTGAGTCGGGCCACATGCACGGCCGACTCTTCGGCCTCGTCTAGTTTTTCTTTTGCCCAAGCCCCTTCCAAAACAGCAACCCCGGCCGCCTCTCTCGCTGTGGCTCTGCACAGCCGCTCGGCCGTCGGATCATCGGCCAAAAAGCCATTGGGTTGGCCCAGTAGCGCCGTGAGCGGGTTAATGGCCGCATTGATGATTAGTTTCCCCCAAATCGCTTCGTCAATAGACTTAGAGCCGTACTCGGCCGGAGTCAGAACGGGCAGTCCGGCCGTTTTAAGCATCTCAATTACAGGTTCTAAAAACGGTTGGTCATCGATGACGGCGGCTCCGTTACCGGCATGGTTAACGGTGGCCAAGGCAGGGATGTTGCCCCCCTGCATCGTGATCCCGCAACTGATATGATGATCTGGCAACGCCGACTCTAGGATCTCCTTGTTTCCCAATCCATTTTGAAGCGAGAGAACGATACCGCTAGGTTTTAGCACGGCCGAAATGCGCTCAGCCGCGCGGGCCGTTTGGTAGCTTTTGACCAGCACAATGGCAACATCGGCCGGAGGCAAATCATGGGGCAGGTGACCAGCATGCAGGGCTAGAACCTGATAAATTTCTTGTTGCTTATCTTGCCCAGCCACGGTAATTCCGGCTTGGTTAATCGCATCGATTTGGGCTTGCCAAGTGCCAATCATAAACGTGGTTGCAACTTGGCTCAATCGAGCCGCAAACAGGCTGGCAAGGGCCCCTGTGCCGATAATGGCGATGCGTTGGTCTGAAAATTGGCTAAGCATTAATGTAAGGTTTGGTTCGAAATGGGTTTGTTCCTACGAATGACCCATCAGATTGTGCTAGAATCTCGGCCGGAAAATAAGGAGTTTTGGTAAGCGAGATGATACTAACTGACCTACTCATCATCAACTTACTGATCGCTGAAGCTGATTATGTCGTACGACCTAGCCGTTGTCATCGTTAATTACAATGTATCTGCCCTGCTAAAAAATTGTTTAGACACTGTCTATGCCAGTACGGGGGATCTGTCGTATAAGGTTTGCGTGGTTGACAATGCTTCACCTGACGATTCAGTGCAGATGGTGGCCGAGAATTTTCCCCAAGCGACATTAATTGCCAATCAAGATAATCGTGGATACCCGGCCGCCAACAACCAAGGGATGGTCGCTTTAGGCGTTGGGACAGATGCCGGGCCGCGCTACACGCTTTTACTCAATCCAGATACAGAACTACCGGCCGACTGCCTGTTTGAATATATTAAATGGATGGATGAGAACCAAGACGTCGGTATAGTTGGCCCCCGTTTGGTTTTGCCCGATGGCTCTTTGGATCTGGCTTGCAGGCGCAGTTTCCCATCCCCACAGGTGTCGATGCACCGGATGTTGGGATTAAGCTCGCTGTTTCCCAAATCCCCCGTTTTCGGCCGGTATAACATGACCTACCTGCCGGAAGACCAGCTGACAGAAGTTGATTCTGTGGTAGGGGCTTTTATGCTGGTGCGCACCCAAGCGATTGAAGAAGAGGGGATGCTGGACGAAGTTTTTTGGATGTACGGGGAAGATTTAGACTGGTCAAAACGGATAAAAGATGCTGGCTGGAAAATAGTCTATAATCCGATGCGCAAAGTGAAGCATGTGAAACGAGCATCGAGCAAGCAAAACCCAAAAGCGCAGTTTGAATTTGATCGGGCGATGATCATTTTTTACTATCGCCATTATCGAAACGAAACCGGCTGGCTGATGCATCTGCTCGTCATGCTGGGCCTCGCCGTAAAAGGTGGCCCCAAACTGTGGCCCGAACTCGACGGCCGGCAGTACATGCTCTAACTCCTTTGCTTTTGGCATTTGTACCGATGAAGAATCAAGTAATCCGCAACTGGCTCACCTTTTTGCTCGTTATCACAGACGCTGTGATGATTACGGCCGGTTTTTCTGCCGCCTACTGGATTCGAGCCACGATTCCGTTCCCCAACAAACTTTCAGAATCAGCCCGATTTGGCACCATCAATAACCTGCTGATCATTTCAGTGCTCCTGATTCTGTTCACCCTATTTCTAAATCGGCAATACTACATTCCGCGTGCGGTCTCACGGGTCGATCAATTCTACGCGGTTGTTTTTTCCGTCTCGCTAGGAGTTTTGCTGGGATTGGCTTTTACGGTCCTCATCTTTTCTACAGACTTTGAGATTCCACGCGCAATGATTATTTATGCGTGGGTTTTGACGATCTTTTTTATCACGGTCGGCCGCACATTGGTTTCGACCCTGCGTTTGCAATTACGCAGGCGGGGCATCGGCCGGGACCGGGTGATCATCGTGGGGTCTGGCGAGATGGCCCGCGTGGTTGTACAACGCATCTTGTGGTCGCCCCAATTGGGGTACGAGGTGCTGGGCGTTGTGGCGGCCGGTGACGAAGAAGATGACATTGTAGAGCCAGATGGGATGCTGGCTGGTGTTAAAATTATTGGCCAAGTATTTGAATTGCCAGACATCATCGACTCAGAAGACATCGATGAAGTGATTATCGCCATCCCAGAAAAAGGGCACCGCGAGGCGGTAAAAATCATCGCCATGTGTGAGCGGGGGGAAGTCTCGATCAAAGTTTTCCCAGACATTTTCCAGATGGTTGCGACTCAGCCCACCATTGACGATTTAGGTGGATTGCCACTTTTATCTGTGCGGGATTATGCCATGCGGGGCTACCTGTTGCTGATCAAGCGGATCATGGATTTTGTACTGTCTTTTCTGATCCTTGTCTTTTTCTCTCCGCTGATTTTGCTGGTTGCCCTAGCCATTCGGGTCGAGTCTCCTGGATCCGTCTTTTTTGTGCAGGAACGCATGGGCTTAGATGGCAAACCGTTCAAAATCTTAAAGTTTCGCTCGATGCGCAATGATTCTGAAAATTCGGGCCCGGGTTGGACCGTGGATAATGATCCGCGCCAAACACGGCTGGGTAAATATCTGCGCCGCTTGGACATTGACGAGTGGCCTCAGCTGATCAACGTGTTACTGGGAGAAATGAGCCTCGTTGGTCCACGGCCGGAACAACCATACTACGTTGAGCAATTCCGCAACAGCGTCCCCCGCTACATGGACCGGCATCGGGCTAAAGCAGGGATGACCGGCTGGGCACAGGTAAACGGATTGCGTGGCGACACGTCTATTGGGGAGCGGACAAAATACGATCTTTGGTATATCGAAAATTGGTCTTTGCTACTTGATCTCAAAATTGTGGTCCGCACCATTTGGCAAAATCTGTTTGGCAAAGACACCACCTTGTTTGAATAAACCAATTTGCGCACGTTTAGACTTCCGAAGTCTTTTTCATCATCTTGAATTTTAATCGGCTAAAACTTGGCTTAAA
>JAHDGV010001088.1 GCA_020631655.1 Chloroflexota bacterium
AAAACTAAAAAAATGAGCATCATTGAATTACAACATTTAAAGAAAAGCTACGGCGATACGGACGTTTTGAAAGACGTATCGCTCAAGGTAGATCCGGCCGATTTTATGGTTGTGTTTGGCACACCGTCCTCAGGTAAATCTGTGCTGGTACGCGCTTTGACCGGGCTTGAAGAAATAGACGGCGGTGCGATCAAAATCCGTGGGGAAGATGTGACCGAGCTTTCGGCCGGTGAACGAAACATCGGCTACGTGCCGCAATCTTTCGCCCTTTTCCCCAACAAAACGGTTTTCCAAAACATCGCTTACCCGCTCACGCTAAACGGCACATCTGCCGCAGACGCCCGGCCGACGGTTGAACACATGGCCGGATTGCTGGGGATCAAAGAATTTTTAGACCGGAAGCCGGACCAGCTAAGCGGTGGGCAAAAACAGCGGGTCGCCATTGCGCGCGGTCTTGTCAAACAAACCGAGATTTACGTGTTAGACGATCCACTGGTCGGACTAGATTTTAAGCTCCGTGAGCGGCTGATTGAAGACTTAAAACGGACCCAGAAAACACTGGGAGCCACGTTTATCTATGTCACCTCGGACGCGGTGGAGACGATGCTGTTGGCGAGTTCAATCGCCATCTTGCACCAAGGTGAAATTATTGAAGTGGGTCAGCCGGAAGAGCTGTATCACAACCCACAGCGGCCGGAGACGATGCACTATGTCGGCTTCCCGCAGGCGAATTTTGTGCAGGGGAAGCTGTATGCACAGGATCAGGTGATTCAGGTTGAAACGGCCCTGTTTAAAGCCTTTGTCCAACTGGGATTAGGGAAAAGTTTGCCAAAAGGGCTCAATGGGCAAGGGACGCACACGCTGGTCGGTATCCGGCCGGAGCACATTCATTTTGGCCATACGGCCGATGAAAGTGTGTTGCGTCACGAAGCAACCGTGTACCTGCGCGAAGATTTGGGTGGAGAAGAGATTGTCTATCTTGATACGGCTGAGTCACAGCTTGTGACCGTGTTACGCAACGACGAACGGGCTCTTTTAACGGCCGAAATCGGTGAAAAAACGAGCTTCTGGATCGACCCGGCCGATCTGTTTGTGTTTGAAAACGGCC
>JAHDGV010000288.1 GCA_020631655.1 Chloroflexota bacterium
CGTAAGAAGAACGCTGGGGCAAAATGGAACTGGAGCTCTGGGGCAGATGACTCTGGATTGAGTTTTACAAATCCACCCGATTCACCCACGTTTGAGGTGAGCATGCCGGTTTTAAACAAAATGTATTTTGCTAAGTTGCCCAATGATTCAGCGCCTGCCAGAGTGTTCATATCTTTGGAGTGATAAGTCACCATCGTTGCCAAGTGGTCCTGCAAGTTTTCACCAACGCCGGGCAAATCCATTTCAATGTCGATGCCCATCTCTTTTAAATGATCGGCCGGGCCGATACCAGAAAGCATCAAAAGCTGAGGGGAATTTATCGAACCTCCGCATAGCACTACTTCGATGTTGGCAGTTGCCGTTTTTGCCTGACCATTTTGAGTGAAACTAACTCCGGTACATTTTTTGTTTTCTATATTGAGTTTTGTAACCTGCGCGTGTGTTTCGGCCGTTAGATTTGTTCGGCCGAGTACCGGTTTTAGGTAAGCCACGGCCGTACTGTTTCGCTGGCCCCGTTTTTGGGTGACTTGGTACATCCCAAACCCTTCTTGAAACCCATCATTAAAATCAGGATTAGGTGAATAACCCGCTTGTTTAGCCGAGTCAACAAAGGCATGGCTTATCTCATGGGAGTCCCGTAAATCAGCCACATTAAGCGGCCCCCCAGAGCCATGCATTCGGCTTGGACCCCGTTCTTGATTCTGCGCTTTTTTGAAAAATGGCAACACATCTTCCCATCCCCATTCTTCGTTCCCTTGCTCCGCCCAACCATCATAGTCAGATGGGGCACCGCGCTGATAAATCATCGCGTTAATCGAGCTGGAGCCACCAAGCATTTTGCCACGTGGCCAAAATAGCTTTTTGTTGTTCATGGTCTCTTGCGGCTCAGTTTCATAGGCCCAATCATGTTCGGTCTTGAAAAGGGCAGCAAATGCGGCCGGGATGTGAATTTCTTTAGCTTTGTCAGGGCCTCCAGCTTCTAATAGCAACACCGTATGTTTGCCACTTGCAGATAGTCGATTGGCTAAAACGCAACCGGCCGATCCTGCACCAACAACAATATAGTCAAAATTCACTGCTTTCTCCTTTTCCTGTGTTTTAGTTCGATAGTAGTTTTGCCATTTTGGGCATGCAGAAAAGATTAGCCGAATTATCGGAATTGACCAGGTTAAAACAAAAAAGGCGACCTGCAAGAAGCAAATCGCCTTTTTGTTAGTTGCGCTAGCCCAGCAACACTGCTGAGCTAACACCTAAATGTCATCTACTGAAGATTCGGTGCGAATGGCAAGAATATTAAATTCTTCTCGGCCACTTTGACCGTGCCTGAAATATTGCTGTTCTCAATATTGTTGTTCATCGATTGAGAGATTCCGGGTGCTCCGGTGTCTTCGATTGCGTGAACCAGTGGTTTGAACGTAAACGGCGCTGGGCTGTTGTCCGGTGATGGTTCGATTGAAATTACGGCCGTTGTGCCGATCAAGTTCAATGCTGGATCCACAAAATCTTGACCAGGATAAGCCGGAGTTGCGCCCGGGCCGGCCGCAGGGCCACCAGCGTCGCTGTCAGCGGCCGCAACATCGGTGAAGGTGCCGGTTGAAACTGGCCCGTCTGCCGTTACGATCCAACCTTCATACACCCAACCGTCTGGTAATGTTGGCAAGTCGAGGCCTGCAACAGGGGTGTCACCAGATGGGTCGAGCCACCAAATACCGTTGTAGTATTCAGCTACGCCGTCTGTGTCAGATGGAACTGCGAGGATATAGCTTCCAGCCGCGTCTGTGAAGTCGTCACCCAATGCTGCAGGGTGGCCGATGTTAACAATCGCTTCGCCGTCTACGATGTCACCAGCAACGACGTGTGTTGCGCTTGGTGCTGGATCATCCCCTTCGGCCGGTTCGATGGTCAGCACGTAGGTGGTTACGTTTTCGATTCCGGTAACCCAAGTTTCAAATGCAACGGTGGTGGTTGCCCGTGTGGCCTCAACCGAGAAGCGTCCGGCGCTAACCGCTTCACCATTGTCGATCACCCAGTTCTCGTAAACCCAACCTTCGCCAAGATCTTCGAGTCCCTCTAGCTCAAGCTCAAGACGGATCGTAGCCAAGTCGTTGATATAAACGGTGCCGTCGATATTGCTGTTGGCGATGTTGTTGTTCATCGTTTGTGAGATGCCGGGGCCACCAGTGTCTTCAACTACGTGAACCAATGGCTTGAAGGTGAACGGCGCTGGGCTGTTGTCTGGTGATGGTTCGATTGAGATCACGGCCGTTGTGCCGATCAAGTCAACCGCTGGATCAACAAAGTCTTGCCCTGGATACCCAGGTGTAGCGCCCGGTCCGGCCGTCGGGCCTCCAGCATCGCTGTCTGGCGCGGCAACATCGGTAAATGTACCGGTTGAAACTGGGCCGTCTCCGGTCACAATCCAACCTTCATAGACCCAACCAGCTGGGAGCGTAGGTAGATCTAATCCCGCAACTGGGGCATCGCCAGATGGGTCGAGCCACCAGATGCCGTTGTTGTACGCGGCTACGCCGTTTGTGTCAGATGGAACTGCGAGGATGTACGAACCTGCGGCGCTGGTGAAATCATCACCCAATGCGGCACCGTGTGCGATGGTGGTTTGAGCCACACCCGCGTTAAAGTCGCCTGCAACCACGTGTGTTGCGCTGGGCGCTGGATCGTCACCCACGGCCGGTTCGATGGTTAGTACAAATGTCGAAACATTGTCTAGATCGGTCACGGCCGCTTTGAAGACGGTGCTGCTCAAAACGCCATCTGCGTCTACTGTAAAGCGACCAGAGCTAACGGCCGAGCCGTTGTCGATAATCCAACCTTCGTAAACAAAGTCAGGACCTAAATCTTCTAATCCGTTGAAATCCCATTTAACGGCGATTTCTTCGCGGTCACCGATTGAAACGGTACCAAAGATGTTGGTGTTGGCGATGTTGTTGGTCAAATCTTGCGAGATGCCAGGTCCGCCTGTGTCTTCTACGACGTCAACTAGTGGTTTAAAGGTGAACGGTGCTGGGCTATTGTCTGGTACAGGCTCAATCGAAATTACGACCGTTTGACCGATCAGGTCTACGGCCGGATCAACAAAGTCTTGGCCTGGATAAGCTGGTGTCGCACCTGGTCCGGCCGTTGGGCCGCCAGCGTCGCTATCAGCCGCTGCTACGTCGGTGAATGTGCCGGTTGAAACTGGGCCATTTTCGCCTACAACCCAACCTTCATATGCCCAACCTTCTGGCAAAGTGGGCAAATCGAGAGAGGCTACTGGCGCGTCTCCTGATGGGTCGAGGAACCAAAGTCCGTTGTTGTACGCCGCTACGCCGTCTGTGTCAGATGGGACGGCTAAGATGTAGCTACCTGCGGCCGAAGTGAAGTCATCACCAAGTGCGGCCGGATGTGCGATGTTGACGTTGGCGATTCCACCTTCGAATGAGCCTGCAACAACGTGGGTTGCGGCCGGTGCTGGATCGTCGCCTTCAGCCGGTTCGATCGTTAGAACAAAGGCTGAAACGTTTTCTTGAGCGCTAACATAGGCACTGAATGTATCAAAATCTGGGGTGCCGGTTGCGGTTACGTCAAAACGACCGGTGCTTACAGGATTTCCGTTGTCGATTAGCCATCCTTCATAGATAAAGTCATCGCCCAAAGGCTCCAAGTTTTTGATTTTCCATTTAACAATCACTTCTTCAATCGAGTCAATGGTTGCGGTTCCGGTGATGGTGCTATTAGCGATATTGTTGCTCATCGCTTGCAAAATGCCGGGTGCGCCGGTGTCTTCAACCGTATCCACCAATGGTTTAAAGGTAAATGGTGCTGGGCTGTTGTCCGGTGATGGCTCGATTGAGATCACGGCCGTTGTACCGATCAAATCCAAAGCTGGATCAACAAAGTCTTGCCCTGGGTAGCCTGGTGTTCCGCCGGGGCCAGCATCTGGGCCGCCTGCGTCGCTGTCGGCCATGGCAACATCGGTGAAGGTGCCGGTGGAAATCGGACCATCTTCTGTCACGATCCAACCTTCGTAAACCCATCCTGCTGGAAGGGTTGGTAGATCGAGTCCTGCGACCGGTTCATCACCAGTTGGGTCAAGCCACCAGATGCCGTTGTTGTATGCGGCTATGGTGTCGGTATCAGATGGAACGGCCAAAATGTAGCTTCCAGCCGCAGCTGTGAAATCGTTGCCGAGGGCGGCTGCGTGGCTAATGGTTAAGTCGGCCGAATTGCCATCAAAATCACCGGCTACAACGTGTGTGGCGCTGGGTGCAGGATCATCTCCTTCAGCTGGTTCGATGGTTAATACATATGTAGATACGTTGGCTACGGCACTAACTTCGGCCGTAAATGAATCCAAGTCTGCGTTCCCTTCCGCATCAACCGAGAATCGGCCGGCGCTAACGGCTGATCCGTCATCGATCACCCATCCTTCATAAACATAGTCTTCGCCAAGGTCCTCCAACCCTGTAAAACTAAAACCGATATCAATTTTTTCGGTGGCGGCTTCGGTTGTGTCGCTTTGCAGCATACCTGCAAGAACCAACCCAAAAATCGCCATAAGAGCAAAGCCAATGCTTTTTGATCTGAGTTTCATCTAAGTTTCTCCTGAATAGATTTCCGCGCCTTTTCTGTGATTCAATGACCTTGCTGACGCAGCTGAAAATTGGTCACCTCCTAACGACAGGCTTGATTGGGAAGTTCGTACCCCCAGAAATTACAGAAGAATTAAGTAGAAATTACAGTCAGAATAAATTGGCCTGAAATGGCGATTTTTGCTCCCGTTTTAGCTCAGTCTCCCAATAAAAAATCCTCCGTTTGAACAGTGTCATACGGAGGATTTACCTAATCTAATGCAAATCTAAGGGGTCAAACGCTGCATGTCTCGTGGGAAAAGCGTGGCTAATTTGACATTGGGGAGCTGGCAGAGCTGTTTGATCAGCCGCTCTAATCCAATGGCAAATCCACCGTGAGGCGGCATACCATATTTGAACGCTTCTAAATATTCCACAAAGGGTTCGGCCGACAGACCGGCCTCTTCTAACGCGGTTAAGTAGTCAGCGTACAAGTGCCGTCGTTGCCCGCCGGTAATTAGCTCGGTTCCTCTAAATAGAAGGTCAAACGAATTGGACCACGTCGGGTTTTCTGGGTCTGGATGGGTGTAAAACGGCCGTTTGACCATCGGATATCCGACAACAAACAAAAAGTCAGACCCGTGCTCACGCTGAGCCCATTCACCCAGCCAACGTTCGTTTTGTGGAGACAGGTCGGTTTCACCGATGATGTTTTCACCGGTTTCGGCCGTAATCAGCTCAAGCGCCTCACGAAAATGGATCGAAGGGATCTCATCTGGCACCGCTGGCATTTCAACATTGAGAAGCTCGATCTCATTTTTACAACGATTAGAAATTTCACTAAAAATCCCGGCTAATAGATCCCGAACCAGCGCCATCACGGTCCAATGGTTTTCGATAAAGCCAAACTCAACGTCCAGACTCACATATTCATTGATGTGTCGGCTGGTGTTGTGGGCTTCGGCCCGAAAGACGGGGCCAACTTCGTAAACCCGTTCAAAAACGCCAACCATAATCTGCTTATAAAACTGGGGACTTTGGGCCAGCCACGCGGTACGGCCGAAGTAGTCGAGCGAAAAGACGTTTGCACCCCCTTCGGTTGCACTGCCAACCAGTTTGGGCGACTGCACCTCGGTAAACGCGCGTTCGTTGAGCGTTTTGCGAAAGCCAGCCATCGCTGTAGCCGAAAGCTTAAAAATCGCTCGTCTAGTCGGATGTCGATTGAGCACAACCGCGTGGTCGAGTAGGGTAGGCAATCCAACTTTCAGTGCTTTTTTGCCCAATGTCGCAGGCAGTGGCTCTGTGACGGCGTTGATAACTTCCACAGATGGATTGGTTATTTCAAAGCCGCCCGGTGCCTGCATGTTTTGTTGGACGCGGCCGCTCAACTTCACAATTGATTCGGGTGCGGGTAGGCCTGACCCATCTCCCTCAAAAATCGCTTGTGCGGTTCCGTAGCCGTCCCGCAAAATCAAAAATGCAATACCACCCATCTTGCGCGTGGTATGTACCCAGCCTTGTAAGCAAACGGTTTGGCCGGCATGGGTGTTGATCTCTGTTGTTTTGATTGTGTTCATGGTTTTCTCCTTACTAGATGAACATCTGTCAACAACAGGGTGAATGGCTAAAGGCCTGTTTTCGCGGTTATGACCAAACGTTTGTTTAGTCTAAAGCTGAACAAAGTTCAGCCATTCGCCCTTTCATGGAGGACGAACATGAAAATGTCCGCGGTGCCACCGCCATTCGAATGAGATCATTCGCAACTCAACGGCCGGATTACGGGTGTTGCACAAACTTTTGGCCAAAATAAAAACGCCCGCCCTCACAATAATATTGGAGGACGGGCGAAAAAGTTCGCACGTGGTGCCACCGCCATTTGTTTTGGAAAGTCCAAAACCTTGGTTAGCTAGGGTGATCTGCTTTTAAACAAATCGCCGTAATCGAGCCTGACGCTATAACGGGCGTGAACCGGAATCAGTTTCCTGACCAGCTCCGGGGTGTCATCCGTGTGGTGTTGCTTTGGCGCTTTCACCAATTCGCCAATCGCTTAGAACAACTTTCTCACAGGGATATGTCCCTTTCAAAGCTTTTAAATCTTTAATTGATTGCCAGCAGGTTACCATGACTTATTCTTGAAATCAAGATGGAGTCTACTGTAAAACGCTAGCTTACTAGTGTTTAATCCGTTGGCGTTCTGTCT
>JAHDGV010000289.1 GCA_020631655.1 Chloroflexota bacterium
TTAACAATCACGGCACCCACGGCCGGATTAGGCGATGTGTGGCCTACCGCTTGACGGGCCAGCTCTAAAGCCCGTTGCATATAAAGGTTGTGAGTTTGTTCGTCTACAACTAATCCGTTCAAAACAAAAATGCCCCGTGACATCTTCAGACATCATCGGGGCACTGGTTCTAACAAGACGTTGTTTTTGGCACGTCTGGCGCAAGGCCAGTTGCCACAACCCGCTAGCCAACATGCGTTTTGACTAACGGTAGCAAAAATCTGTTTTATTTTGAAATAAAAAACCCCTGTCATAAAAAACAGGGGCATACCATTCAAAAAAGAGACTTTCGCCTTCTCGAAATCTTCTCCCATCCGGACTGTTACCGTCGGCTCTGGATTTACACCAGATCAGCATTGTTTTAGGCGTGTGCTCAAAAACGCAGCTCGCGGGCTTAGTGGAAAATGTTCACACCTTACCGCCGGTCAGGAATTATGGCTATCGTTTTGCTGGACCTTTGAAAAAATGAAATTTTTTCTCCAGCTCAAACGAAGTTTGAGCCATGCACCATGCCCCGAAGATTCTGTTTATAATTTAATTGATGGGATCATATACGATTTCTTACCGCCTCACAAGGGGATGAATACATTTCTTTTATACGAAACACGCATCATTCAAACCCAACCAGAACACCGCCAAACTCGTACAGGATAACGTTGGCAACACCGGCATTTTGAAAACGAAACGGCCACCAGCCTCGCTTTTCGGCCCCCAGCAAATCACACAGCATGATGCTCAGCAATCCCCCATGAGCCGCAAAAGCAATCGTTTCACCCTGACAGGAATGGTTCGATTTGACGTGTTCTAAAAAGTCGGCTGCACGGGCTGAAACATCAGCTTGAGTTTCACCCCCATGGTGAGCCTTGCTCATGTCGCCACTTAAAAAGTTTGCCCAATCTTGAGGATACTTTGCGCTGATTTCGCCGACGGTCATCAGCTCCCAACGGTTATGGTCAATCTCCCACAGTCGTTCATCGATTGTGAGCTGGGTATTCCACTGTTCGTTTAGGATTTCGGCCGTGTGTGTGGCCCTGATCGCGGGGCTAGCATAAAGATGGGCCACATCGAGCTCTTTGAGCCGTTCGGCCGTTGCTCGCACCTGGGCCTGTCCTTCGGCCGTCATTTCAGAATCTGAGCGGCCGTAAAAACGGCCTTCTACATTGGCTTGGGTCTGCCCATGACGAATCAAGAGCAAATTTAATATTGGTTGAGGAAACATAGTTTTTAGTTTTCAGTGATCAGTCCGCTTCGCTTATCAGTGATCAGTGGGATCAATCGCGGCTGATCTAATTATCCTCTTTTTCCTGCTTCTTTTTACCCACGCCAACCTCTACTTTGCCCGGCTCTTTCAGGGTTATTCTAAAGAATCTCTCTGCATATTCGAACCCGACCTGTTTTCCAGAGCCTTTGGCCCATTCACGAACGCGCTCATTGGGATCCCAATCCCCCATTTGGCTTACGTGGGCCCGCAAAGATTCGATTTTTAGATCGATGGTATCTGAGATATCCACATACTGATTCACTTTGTCATCGGTTGTGAAAAAGATGTAGACGTAATTTGCTTTATGGGGCGGGAAGCCTTCTGCATCTATATTTGGATACAAAAGCGGCATTTCGCTTGATGGGAAGGCCGCATCGATGGCGGCTCCACCGGCCGCACGATGGTCGGGATGGTTGATGTAATCGGCTCGTGGAAAGACGTTGGTCGGGTCTTGGCATCCTAAAACATTGGGTTGGTATTTGCGGATCAGGCGAACAAGCTTCTCACGTAGCTCAAGCGTGTTGACCAATTTACAATCGTCATAGCCCAGAAACTCTACGTTTTTTACGCCTAGAATTTTGGCTGCGTCCAGCTGTTCTTTGCGTCTGATATCTGCCAATTGCTCGGCCGTTATCCCCTCTTCGTGGGTCCCGGCATTGCCGTCGGTAATCAGACAAAACGTAACCTCGCACCCCTGTTTGGCCCATTTTGCGGCCGTGCCGGCAACACCAAATTCAAGGTCATCAGGATGTGCCGCGATAAATAATGCTTTTTCTGGAATATATTCACTCATATTTAAACCATCTCAAAAAAATAGATTGGAACCAAGCCTCAACGATTACCATAGATTTCAGAAATTTTAAACAGAACTGATTCATTGTTATTGAGAATTTTATTGTCTAAAAAGAGCGTGAATCTTTCGAACAAAGCTGTGGGTTAGACATGTTGATGTTAAGTGTTTAACACTAGAATTCAAATATATTTATTTTGGATGGATTTATAGAATCAAACATGCCAAATGGTCAGCCTATGGGGCATTTGGCAGAAATTTAAAAATGTTACTCTTGAAAAGCTTTTTGGAAGAGGCCTTTTCTTTTTCAGTATATGAAGACGAAACAACAAAAGCTGTCGCAAAATATGTGTCGATAATCCTGTATCTGGGGGTACTTCTAGGATTTTCTTTTGTTTTAAATTTTTATATCGGGAATAACTGGCCCAATTTAATTATCACGTCATTTTTGACCGTGATTTGTGCATGTAGCCTACTTTTGCTTCGGGCGGGGCGTTTAAGTGATTCGGTTTTGACACCGGCTTTGTGCACTGTTTCGGGGGTGATGATTAGCGTCACCTTCGGATTGGGGTTATCAGACCCCGGCATCCTTCTACTTTTTCCACTTTTAGGATCCCTAACGATTTTTCTCGATAAATTTAAGCTGATCTTTTTAGGTGGTGTACTGGTTTTGTGGATCTTTTTTGTGGCGGCTTTAACCTCAAATGGATACTACGACGGCCGGACGATGGCGATTGAGCCGATGTCGATGGCTTGGATTATCTCCATGATCCTTTTGTTTTCTCTAGCTCTCTATCGGCTGACATACAAACAGGTTTTGGTCATCAACCACAATTTAGAGTCTGCCAAATCTGCGGCCGAAGATGCGAACAAATCAAAGTCGAACTTTTTAGCAACGATGAGCCACGAGTTGCGGACCCCGCTCAATGCGGTAATTGGATACAGCGATGCGATCATTGAAGAGGTAATGGAGGACGGCCATTTTGTAGATGATCATGTCGAAGATCTTGAGCGGATCAAACGATCTGGTCAGGACCTGTTGCACATGATTAACGGCATTTTGGATCTTTCAAAAATCGAAGAGAACAAAATGAAAGTCCATGCGAGTCAGTTTTCCGTTTCGGATATTTGCCAAGAGGCGATAAGTATTGTCAAGCCGATGGCGAATCAGAATCAGAACCAGATTGTATTTACAAACAACCTGCGGTTTGGGTCATTCCAAATCACATCTGATCAGATTAAAGTGCGACAGATAATTATTAATCTGCTCAGTAACGCGGCCAAATATACCGAGAACGGCCGGATCGAGATCGAAGTTAGCAACCGGAAGTTTGATCCCCATAAAACTATTTTCAAAGTCATTGACAACGGCGTCGGAATCCCAGAGGATAAGTTGCCGGTGATTTTTGAAGCCTTTCAACAAGTCGATGGATCCCTGTCACGTACGTTTACTGGCACCGGGTTGGGGTTAGCTATTTCTAAAAAACTAACCGAACTGCTTGGTGGAAATCTTTCAGTGACAAGCGACCTAGGTACAGGCTCAACATTTACGTTAGAATTGCCGAATCTTATCAATGTTCCCACACAATTAACTGTCGAAGAATTCAGCTATGAATATACAGGATGAGGCCCACGCTAGATTAATTGGACTGCTACCAGACGATGTGCCTATGCAAGAAATGATTTCGCTTGCAGACTCGATATTGGCATCTCCAATCCTTATTGTTGCGGTTGATAACAAAACAGAAAACGGCGATATGCTGGTTGAAACGCTCCAAGAGCGTGGCAAAGATTTGCTCGAGGTTGTGCCCCTAAACGGCCGGAATCCTCTCCGCCTGTATCCCGGCTATGCAGAGGATCCAGAAACGCCTGAAGATGCGGAGCTATTTCTGGAACATGGGGTGCCGGGCATTTTTCTCAAGCTCTGGCTCTCTGATGAGCAAACGATGGCTGAAACGATAAGCCGTGCTAGGGAATACCGCCAAGTGATTTTGGATGCCTTTGCAGACGACTAGGTGCCAATGAGAATTGATGCTCATATCCACTTTACCCCGCCACAACTTCGCGATCGCCTAAACCAACTTTCTGAACAAGAACCGTATTGGGGCTTGCTACTCAATCCGCCCGAAGGGCGCTCGATTCAGGGTTGGGCTGATCCTGAGCGTATGATCGCCGATATGGATGCGGCCGGAATCGATAAGGTTGTAATTGTGGGGGAGTATTTTAGAGGGCATGAAGCCTGTGTAGAGCGAAATAATCAAGCGATTGATTTGGTAAACCGATTTCCGGAGCGTGTGCTGGCACTGGCAACACTCCAACCGGCCGCCGGTGAGCGTGCCATCACTGAGTTAAAGCGATGCTTGGACAGCGGCTTGCACGGTGTGGGGGAACTGAATCCCTATGCTCAGGGTGTTGAGCTTTTAGACAAACGGTTTTTGAACTTGGTTGATGCGATTGTTGAGGCTGATGTGCCTTTAAATTTGCACGTAAGTGAGGAAATTGGCGGTTATTATTTGGGGAAAAGCACAACCCCGTTGCGGGATTACTATTCACTAGTCTGCCGTTATCCTGAACTAAAGTTGATCTTGGCCCACTGGGGTGGTGGCTTGCTGATGTACGAGATTATGCCCCGGGTACGCAAACAGCTTTCGCGGGTTTGGTACGACACGGCCGCATCTCCGTTGCTGTACCCGACAAAACGAATTTTCACAACCGCGCTAACCTGTGTGGCGCACACAAAAATTCTGTATGGGTCTGATTATCCGCTGATGGTTTACCCATCTAAAATGACTGAGCCAGATATGCGGCCGTTTTTGAATGCGATTAACAAACTTGAGCTTGAGCCGGACGTGTACGCAGATATTTTGGGGAACAACGCGGCTCGGTTGTTTAAGCAGGGGGAGTTTGCGGATGCTGAACCACCTCCGCCGGGAACAGGATTGGGGGCGACACAAACTATCGCCCGGCCGATTACCGGTTTGATGGCCGTCAGCATGGTTGCCAATGAATATCCGCAAACGCGAAAGACCTTTTCGGAGTATAATATTCCCGTTGATGATCAGCCGGTTCCAGACTGGGAGCCGATTATGCAAGCAGCTACACGTCAGGGATTTGGGCCGACAAAACAGCGGGAACTGCTTGAAAAGATCAACGATTGTATCGGGGATTAGTAATTAATTAGCGACTGACATTGATGACTCAAATCGTATTGCGTAGAACGTAGAAGTTGACCCGAAATCAAACAATACGCAACACGCATTACGCCTGAATCTGCTAACCGACTAACTATTGAATAATTATTCGAAGATCTAAAACCCATGTCATTCTACCCAAATATTTTACCGTTAAGAGAGCAAGCCAAAGTTCGTAACCTGTGGTTGCGGAAGCGATTTGACACGATTCTGCCAGCATTAATGGAACGCGAAAAGATTGATGTGTGGCTGGTTATTTGCCGTGAGTACAACGAAGATCCGGTGATTATGAGCTTGCTCCCTGAGCCAGCGATGACCGCCCGCAGACGGACTATTTTGGTCTTCTCACGCGCGGCCGATGGCTCAGTCGATCGCTTTGCACTTGATCGGTATGGATACGCTGGCTTTTACAAACCGGCGTGGGATCCTGAAAAAGAGCCAAATCAGTACAAGGCTCTGAGCAACTTGTTGGTAGACCTAAAACCAGAGTCGATAGCCATAAACTATTCAACCGTTTTTGCCTTTGGGGATGGGCTGTCTCACACTGAATATTCGGCCTTGTTAGGCGCATTACCGTCTGACCACATGGCAAACGTGTACAGCGGTGAGCGGCTGGTTGTAGGATGGCTTGAATCGAGATTGCCAGAAGAGATGGACATTTATCCTGAAATTGTGGCGGCCGGTCATCAACTCATCCGGCAGGCGTTTTCGCGAAATGTGATTACCCCCAACAAAACCGAAACGGCCGACGTGGTGTGGTGGATGCGGCAAGCGATTCGTGATGCTGGGCTAACCGCATGGTTTCAACCATCGGTTGATATTCAGGCACCGGGGCAGAGCTACGCCGTTATCGGCAAGCGGACGGTTATCATGCCGGGCGATTTGTTGCACTGCGATGTTGGCTTTTACTATTTGGGATTAGCCACCGATCAACAGCAACACGCTTATGTTCTGAAAGATGGGGAAACAGACGCCCCGGCCGGATTAAAAGCGGCGTTGGCGGCTGGCAATCAGCTCCAAGACATCCACATGCAAAATATGGTTGTGGGGGATTCGGGGAACGATGTTTTGGCGAACACCCGCAAAGTGGCTAAAGAACAAACTATCCGGCCGCAGATTTACAGCCACCCGCTGGGATATCATGGACATGGGGCAGGTGCCACCATTGGCCTGTGGGATCAGCAGGGTGGTGTTCCCGGCCGTGGAGATTATCCTGTGCAGGACAACACCGTCTGGTCGATTGAGCTCAATGCCAAAATGGCTGTTCCTGAGTGGGATGGCCAAGATGTACGGATCGCACTGGAAGAAGATGCGGTGATGCGGGCGGGCGCATGTTCGTGGCTAGACGGCCGTCAAGAATCATTCCATCTGATTTAGCCTTTGCAAATTATAATTTTAATACTGTGCGATATACGGTAAATAAAGTTTTTCGGTAAACGTCATTCCCGCGCAGGCGGGAATCTAGCGCTGGATACCTGCCT
>JAHDGV010000011.1:0-2970 GCA_020631655.1 Chloroflexota bacterium
AGATCAAAAACAACCAAACGGCCAAAGGGGCAATAGATATGGCCCTGCATGATGCAGTTGCTGCTGCCAAAGGGGAATCGCTGGCTGACCATTTAGGAACGACTCAAACAAAGGTGAAAGCCAGCTACATTTTAGGTGTGGGGGATAACGACACGATGCTGGCCGAGGCGGAGCGGGTTTACAACTTGGGCGTACGAGTCCTCAAGGTCAAAATCGGCCGGGATTGGGACGCAGACTTGGAGCGCATTACTTTGCTTAAACAGATAGGGCCTGGTTTGCAGATGTATGTTGATGCCAACGAAACGCTACAATTTGCTGATAGAGCGGCGGCCGAGCGACTGGACAATTTGGCGGCCGAAGGTGTGCTGTACTGCGAAGAACCACTGCCGGTTGAGCAGGTTTTGGAACGGTCAAGCTTGCGCAAAGGGGAACACATGCCGCTGATCGGGGACGATTCTTGTTTTTCTGTGCGAGACGTTAAACGTGAGCTGGCGTTAGACACCTTCGATATTTTAAACATCAAATGCGCTCGCACCGGCTTTACCGAGTCGATGAAGATGGGGCAGTTGGTCAGCCACCATGGAAAAGGGATTATGGTTGGCTCACAGGCAAGCTCAAAACTGGGGGCCAGCCGTCACGCAATTTTTGCCGGAAGGCCGGAAGTAAACCACCCATCTGAGGTGAGCTTTTTCCTAAAAATGAAGAGCGACATCGTGGCAAACCCCATCCCCATAGAAGACGGTTATGTCGATTTGGCCGACTTGGCTGACATTCGTGTAGATGATGATTTGCTAAAGGATCATCGCCTATAATTCGGCTAAGGGTGCCTATTGCCAAATTGAGTTGTAGAATCTACTAACCAGTCGCCTACTTTGATCGGCTCTAGCAAACGGAAAAATCAAATGGAAGCATTAACAGGTTTAGATTCTTCATTCCTTTATTTGGAATCACCCAGAGCTCATATGCATGTAGGGGGCGTAGCCGTCATCGATGGATCGCTAAGTTTTGAAGTGTTCCGCAAACGACTTTTGGCCCGCATTCATCACATCCCACGCATGCGACAAAGGCTGGTCGAGGTCCCTGTCGGCATCGATTATCCCTATTGGGTTGATGATGCGAACTTCAATGTTGATAACCATCTGATTCATGTTCGATTACCAGATCCAGGCAACTGGCGCGAACTGCGAAAACTAGCTTCGCAGATGTTTAGCCGGCCGCTGGACCGGATTCGGCCGCTGTGGGAGTTTATCTACGTTGAGGGTCTGGATAATATTCCGCAGGTTAAACCGGGATCCGTCGCCATTATTTCCAAAATGCACCACTGCGCCATCGACGGCCAAGCTGGGGCCGGAATCATGGCCATCCTGTTTGATTTTGCTCCCAACGCCAAACCAGACCCAGATCCAAAACCGTTTAACCCAGAGCCAATGCCCAGCGATATAGACCTGATTTTACAAAGTGGCAAAAACTTTTTCTCAGACCCGTTTAAGTTCCCCAAAATTATTTCAGAAGCGGTCACCTCATCGATGCGGGCGGGCATGTTGAGCCGTGTGCAAAATGTGGAGATGCCAACTGCTCCGTTTTCGGCTCCCCCCAGTGTTTTAAACGGCATCATCTCACCCCAACGCAAATGGAATACGGCCATTTTAGATTTAGAGCGGGTCAAGACCTTAAAACGGATTATGGGAACAACGGTAAACGATGTTCTTTTAGCGATTTGCGCCGGTGCCTTGCGCAGGTATCTGCTCGAAAAAGATAAGTTACCCAATCGCTCGTTGGTCACTATGGTGCCGATCTCAACCCGAGCCAAAGGGAAGCAGGGGCAAGGGAACGAGATTGCGAACATGCTGGTGCAGTTGGCCACTAACATCGAAGATCCTGTTGAACGGTTAGAAACCATCAATGCCAACACGATGCGGGGCAAGGTGTACCAAAATGCGGTTGGGGCCAATGCGCTGTCAAATATGGCTGAGCTGGTTCCATTTGGGGTTGCTAATCAGGCGACCCGTCTCTATTCTCGCTACCAAATTGCTAAGATACACAATCCGGTTTACAACGTGGTGATTACCAACGTGCCCGGACCACCGATGCCGCTTTATATTTCCGGCCACAAGCTCCAATCGATGATGGGTATGGCTCCGATTACAGACGGGATGGGGTTGATCATCACAATCTTTAGTTACGACGGCCAGCTGACCGTTAGCCCTACGTCTGATGAGAAGACGATGCCGGATATCGACACCTTCACCCGCTACATTTGGGAAGAGGCGAACGTGCTTGAAGCAGCGATTCTTGAGCTGGAAGAGGTGCGTAAAGAGCGGGAAGCGGCGATGCCCAAAACCCCCAAAGCGGACGCGGTATTTGAATTTGTCGGCCGGTTTTTGGAAGACAACCCAGACTATTTGCGCCAATCAGTCGGCCGGTTCCAGTATAAAATCACCGGTGATCTAG
Organism: Chloroflexota bacterium; assembly: GCA_020631655.1. Lineage (GTDB taxonomy): Bacteria > Chloroflexota > Anaerolineae > Promineifilales > Promineifilaceae > WTJY01. The sequence goes on from JAHDGV010000011.1 coordinate 2,452, forward strand.
AAAGCTCTTGGATGATGGATTTGAGCGAGAAACCAGGCAAAATTGAACGCGGAGAGTTTGAAAGCCCCGACGTGGTGCTTACCATTCGGGACGACCATTTTGTCCGTTTGGCTCGCAAAGAAATCGACTACGAAATTGCGATTGAGCAAGGGCGACTAAAAATTGAAGGGGACTTGGATCAAGTGCTTAAGTTAGGCGGTGTCATTTCTCAAATTCCACTGGAGGGGATTGAGGAGTTAGCAGCCTAATTCAAGTTACGCCTTTCTCTGAAAAAGCTTTCGATGTTTTTTACGGCTTGATACTCTGCAACATATAAAATTTCAAATTACTCAGGAAGATGTCATTCCTGCGAAGGCAGGAATCTAGTGCTAAATCTGACACTAGATACCCGCCTTCGCGGGTATGACGCTCTCTCAAGAAAGTTAGGTTTCATTCTTCACAGAGTACTTAAAGCCAGACCAAAATTTATATTAACCCAAATTACCTTCTAGCATCGCAAAGTTCAAACCGTTAAAATCG
>JAHDGV010000011.1:3070-18401 GCA_020631655.1 Chloroflexota bacterium
TTTATATTAACCCAAATTACCTTCTAGCATCGCAAAGTTCAAACCGTTAAAATCGAACTGTGTCAGCAACTTCACCTCGCCTTGTCAAAACAAAATTAATGCCGCCCCGCTTGGGCAAATTTGTAATTGCTCGGCCGCGTATTAGCGAGCGGCTGAGAGAGGCTGAGTCTTATCGGTTAACCACCATTCAAGGGGGAACGGGGTACGGCAAGAGCACCGTATTAAGCCTGCTGGCACAGTCGCACATTCCGGCCGTTTGGTATCAGCTTACACCCGAAGATAGCGATCCACTAACATTTATTAGCCACCTGATTTCTGGATTGGATGAGATTTTGGGTGGCTTATCTCAGGTGCCACACGCCCAGCTTGAAGAGTGGGAGCGGAACCGGACCCCGGCCATTGGGACCCAAGTGGTTGATGCGCTGGTCAACGAAACGGCCGAAAAGTTAGACACCCCGCTCTTTTTGGTGCTCGACGATGCCCATCTGCTCAACACATCTGATGAGACCTGTCGCCTGCTCAACCGTTTTTTGTCCCACGCACCGCAAAATCTGCATACGATTTGCGCCACCCGCCATCCGCTAAAATTGCCAGAGATCATGATGTGGCGCATGTACGGAGAGCTGCTCGAAATTGATCAGGCGGAACTGGCGTTTACCCCGGCCGAAATCGCGACCCTGTTTAAAGATCGCTACAGCCTAACTTTAAATGAAAAAGATTTGACCATGTTGCATGATCAAATCGAGGGTTGGCCGATTGCCCTGCCACTGATCTGGCAAAATCTGCAAAACCAGCCGAGCGACCCCAAAAATGTGCAAGAGTCATTGGCCCATTTAGCGGGATCGGAAAACCTTTTCGCCTATTTGACCCGCGAAGTGGTGAATCAACAGCGGCCGGAAATTCAGCAATTTTTGAAGCAGACGGCCGTGCTTTCTATTTTGGATGTTGAGTTGTGCAATCAGCTCCGTGAAGCGGATGATAGTCAAGAAATTTTAGACTACCTGCAAACATATGGGCTGTTTGTTGTCCCTTTAGAGACGGGTGGCCTGCGCTACCATCATCTTTTTAGAGATGTGTTGTCGAACCTAAACACACCTGGAGAATCAAACCAACTCAATCTGTTTGCGGCCGAATTAATGTTGGCACGCATGAACCCCGAAGGGGCGATTTTGCACCTGCTGGATGGGGGAGACTTCGAACGGGCGGCACAAATCACTGCGCAGATCGGCCGAGCATTGGTCACAGACGGCCGGTTAGACACCCTTTCTGGTTGGATTGATCGGCTTCCGGCCGAAATGCTGGCCCAATACCCGATGCTCTCAGTTTACTTAGGCCATATCGACCGGCTTCACAGCCAGTTTGACCAGTCGCTGGATCATTACCGCCAAGCGATTGATTTGCTGCGTGAAAGTGATGATGTCAATTCTCTGTCGTATGCCCTTTACAGTCAGGCCCGTGTTTATCTCGACACTATTAATCCGGCCGCCGCTCAGGCTTTGTTAGATGAGGCCCAATCCCTGCTTGTAAACTTGGATAAACCGGATGAGGTGCATGACCAAATTCACCAGCTGATTTTAGAGAACAGGCTGAACCAAGGGTTGCACCCGGCCGAGGAATCGGCTGAGAAGTGGAAGCAGAATCGGCCAAACAGCGGTTTGGAGGCAGAGCTTCAGGCTCGGCTGTTGTTGCGCACCGGCCGCCTGCGAGAGGCTCGACAGATGTTATTACAGCAACTGCGCGAGGAGAAAAACCGGCCGGTTTTGCGGCCGCGTGCCCATCGAGAACCACTCTTACTTTTGTCGCTCACCTACTCACTACTGGGCGAAGCGGAAGAAGCGGATCGAGCATCACTCCAAGCGATTGAGCGGGGCGAACGGCTCCATTCCCAATACATTACGGCCGTGGCCACCAGCCGCTTGGGGCTTGCCAACCTTATCCGCCGTGACAGCGAAGGGGACGAAATTGCCAAGGGCTGTTTTGAGCAGGCGATTGATCTGAGTGATCGGCTGATGGTGCCACGCTTGAAATTATTGTCGCTGTGGGGGCTGTGCCAAATTTATGGCTACAAGGGAGATACGGAGTATGCGCGTCAAATTGGGACCGAAGCTGTTAACATGGCTCGCCGTGCAGGTGATCGCTGGATTCAGGCCGGAATTGAGCTGTTTATTGGGGCCAGCCATGTCTTAAACGGTGACCATGAAAATGGATTAGGCTGGATCAATCAGGCTGAAGAATCGTTTGAAAATTCTGGAGATATGTTTGGGGAAACCTGTGCATCGATGTGGCGCTGTCTGATCTTAGACATGCAAAAAGATGATAATCGCTTGTTTGATGAGCTCTATCGCTTTTTGGATTCAGTGGCGCGCAATCGGTATGAATTTCTGTTTTCTAAGACGTCGCTCTATGCACCACCCGATCCCAGAGTGTTGATTCCACTCTTACTAAAAGTAAAACATAAGGGGATTGGAGCTGTTGAGGCTAAAGGGAAAAAGGATGAAAAGCTGATGCATGCCAGCGTTGTGGCATCAAAAATTTTAGAAGGGATGCAGTTGCACAAGATCGAAACCCATCCCGGCTTTAAACTGCGCGTTAACATGTTTGGCAATTTTCAAGTGTGGCAGGGTCAGCATGAGATTAAGCCGGGGGATTGGAAGCGACAAAAAGCGAGGCAGTTGTTCCAGCTGTTTATTACTCAGTCTGGCAATCTGATGGAGCGGGAGCAGATTATCGATACGCTCTGGCCGGAGCTGGATGAAGATGGGGGACAGCGAGATTTTAAAATCGCGTACACAACACTGACCAAAGTGCTTGAACCGAATCGGGATCGCAAATCTCCATCGTCTTATGTGACCCGTGATGCGTCTCGCTATGGGCTGATCACACATGCCGATCTGGTGGTAGATTCATTTGAGCTGGAACATTTAGTTCATACGGGGGACCGGCTGTACAGCACCCAGCCCGAGGCGGCGCTACCGTATTACGAAAAAGGGTTAAAGTTGTACTCGGGAGAATATCTACAAGAGTATCCGTATGAAGAATGGGCCGATGAGGGTCGCCGCCGTTATCAGTCGATGTGGTTACGCACGGCCGAGCGGGTGGGGCAAGTGCGCATGTTGCAGGGGGATTGGCAGGGTGTAATCGAAATTGCTCAGCAAATCTTGGCCCAAGACAGCTGTTGGGAACCGGCTTGGCGCATGCGAATTCAGGCGGAGTATCAGATGGGGAATCGCTCAAACGCACTGCGGCTGTACGATGAGTGTGAAGAGGTATTGGAGCGAGAAATGGGGATTAGCCCAGAGCCGGAGACTTTTAAGCTGTATGAAAAAATTTCTGGCGGCCGGGGGATGCAGGCCAACATCACTAAAGGTAAAGAATAAAATCGGGTAGCGGTCGAAGGGGGCGGAAACACCTACTCTCTTCGAAACCAAGTTGGCCCCGCCCCCTTCGACTGCATACATGTCAACTTAAGCAAAGAGGGTTCTTTAACCTTGTTCATGTGCCTACGTAGATGAGTTCTTTTTTATCATCGGGCGAGTTAATCGCATCAAGTAGCGTGCTACCTTTCGGTTTTTCGGCGATTATCTGCCCCCTTACAGTGACGCACATTTCGTAGGGGCGCAGATAATCGCTGGGCAAACATGGTTTTGAATGTTGCTGGCGCGATTAACTCGCCCGATGTTGGCTTTGAGAGAAGTTGGAAGGAAACGCACAATGGCAATGCATGGGTGTAACCCTTAAGGTGATACCAATTGCCCCGCCCCCTTCGACCCCTACGCTAGGCTAATCGAGCCTGTTTCTGCACAAACTGGAACCCCTCAAACGCAAAAATCACAAGAGCAACCCACACAAAACAAAAGCCGACTAACAGGCTGGTGTTGACCGGTTCTCCGTACACAAACACCCCCAATAAAAACGAAATCGAGGGGCCGATGTACTGCATAATCCCTAAATAAAAAAGCGGAATCCGGCCGGCCGCGGCTGAAAATAGCAAGAATGGGGTGATGGCTACTGCTCCGCCAATAACCAGCAAGATGGTGGTTGACACCCCGGCCGAGGTGAAGTTGCTCTCCCCGCTTTGCCCCAGCGTGAGCAAATAAATTAAAAAGATGGGAAACATCAATCCCATCTCTAGAGTCATACTTTCAAACGTTTGAAGCGTCGTTTGCTTTTTGAAAATGCTGTAGCCGGTAAAAGCGCCCGCCAAAGCTAGCCCCACCACCGGAAACTGACCATAAATAAACGTGAGATAGAGAACTCCGCAGGCTGCTACGCCGATGGCCACCCACTGCATCGGCCGGATTTTTTCTTGATAGACCAGATAGCCAGACAGCACGATCAAAAGCGGATTCATGAAATAGCCCAAACTCACATCCACAATGCGGTCGTTGGTGATGCCCCATGTGTAGAGCCACGCGTTTAACACCAGCATAATGGCGGCCAAGCCGGTCATGATCAGCAAGCGGGGATTTTTGACCGCATCAGCCAACCAGCCCCAGTTGCGGCGCACGGTTAAAAACAGGATGAGGAACAGAAGGGCCCACACCATCCGGTGTCCTAAGATTTCCAGTGGAGGGACATGGGCCAGAAATTTCCAGTAGATGGGGGCGAACCCCCACCACATGTAGGCGAGCATGGCAAAGACGAACCCGAGCTTGTTTGTGGTCATTGTTGAGATTGACGATTATGACTTTCCGTTGAAACGTCCCCATCTGGTGACGTGGCAAAAATCGGCAATCCTAAATGTCTAGATCGTTGCTCAGGATCTCAACCAGTAAATCGATAGATGCTTGGACATCAACCATGTCAACCACTTCACTGGGGGAGTGAACGTACCGGCACGGAATTGAAATACATCCGGCCGCGGCCCCCACGCCAGAGAGTTGCATCGCCCGGGCATCGGTTGAACCACCGGTTAAGACTTCGATCTGGTACGGGATTTTGGCATCGGCCGCCCGTTTTTTCATCAGGTTAACGAGGCCAACGTGGGCGATCATCCCCGCATCTTTGGCTTTGATCGCCGTCCCTTCGCCCAAGGCAACGGCCATCTCTGGGCCGTTGTGCATGTCGCCGGTCAGAGTTACATCAAGCGCAATGCCAACATCTGGGCCGATGGCGTTGGCCGCGATTGTGGCACCGCGTACCCCAACTTCTTCTTGCACAGAAAAGACAAAATAGAGATCGTGGGCCGATTTGTTTTTACCCTTTTTACTCGCCAACGCTCGCATCGCTTCGATGGCTACGACGCACCCGATCCGGTCATCGAGCGCCTTGCCCATTACCCGGCTACCCTGCTGGAGCGTCGGCCGCAAAAATCCGGCCGCATCACCCACATGCACCGGACAATCCGCCTTACTGCTGGCCCCTACGTCGATGTAGTGTTTATCCAACGGCTGTAATTTAGACGCATCGGCCGATTTGTCGCTGTAAATCACTCCGATTGTCCCATCTGCGAATTGGACCCGGCCGCCTTGTAGGCTGGCTCGGCGCACACCGCCAATATTCGTGAAGCGCAAAAATCCTTCTTCGGTGATGTGATTGACCATGATGCCAATTTCATCCATGTGGGCCGCGATCATTACTTTTAAACGATCTCCTTTGCCGCTTCCTTTCATTAGGGCGATCAGGTTCCCCATGGCATCTGTGCTAATTTCGTCGGCTAATTTTTCGATTTCGGTGCGAATCACCGGCCGGATTTGATCTTCAAATCCAGAGGGTCCGTACAGTTCTGCGAGTTTTTTGATTAAGTCAAACATGTTTTGATTTTGAATTTTCGATTGGTGATTGACGATGTGGTTCTCACGCCGAAAGCAGTTTCGGCTTAGCGAGAATCGTCAATCCAAAATCGTTAATCGTAAATTGCTAGGCTATCCTCTATCAATAATATCTTCTGTAAAATTTCTTAGTGCCGCATCCAACAGCTGGATCATTTGATCATAGTCGTTTAGATTGATCATAGAGTTGGGGCCGTGCATGTAGCGACCGGGCAGGCTGATTGTAGCGCTGACCACTCCGGGGCCACTGCGCTGAACGCTGGCCGTGTTGGTGCCACCGCCACCCGGTTTGCGCAATTGGAAGCGCAAGTCATTCTCTTCGGCCGTGCGCATCAAATAGCCTACCAGCCGAGGATCTTGAATCGTGGCCCGATCCATCACATAAATGGCGGGGCCATGCCCCAAAGCGACGTTGGTGCTTACATCTTCGTTATTGGGTAAATCGTAGGATGGGGTGCAATCGAGCACAAAAGCAACGTCTGGTTTGATGTTGGCGGCGGCAACGTGTGCCCCGCGTAGCCCAACCTCTTCTTGTACCGTAAAGCTGGCGTACAGATCAAACGGATACGGTTCACCTTTCAGTAGTTCGATGATGATGGCACAGCCGGCCCGATCATCAAACGCCTTGCCGATGGCAACCTCCTCCAGCTCTGTGTATTCGCTATCAAAGGTGGCGTACTGCCCAACCTGCACTTTGCCACGGGCCGAATCTTTTCCGGCCGCCCCGATGTCGATGCGGAGCTGACTGGCAGGCACTGTTTTGCGCCGCTCGGCCGCTGACGAAAGATGGACCGGTTTTCCACCGATCACACCGGTAATTTTCTTGGGGCCAACTTGTAACACTTTGCCCTGCAAAATCCGGTCGTCAAAGCCACCAACGGTCGAGAATTTGAAGGTGCCGTCAGCCATCACATCTGTGATTAAAAAGCCAACTTCGTCCATGTGCGCGTCAAGCATCACACGTAAATTGCTCTCACCCGTCCCTTTTTTTAGGGCGATGAGATTTCCCATCGCATCGACATACCATTCATCGACATGGGGTTCAATCAGATCTTTTATCGCTTTGCGGATCTCTTTTTCATCTCCCGATACACCGGGGATTTCTGTGAGTTGTTTAAGTAGTTCGTTCATTTAAAAAGATAAAGGCTGAAGGATAAAAGATAAAAGGGAGTTTAATTTCACCCTTATCCTTTATCCGTTCCCCTTTTATCAGTCGATCATCATTTTGGTAAAGCTGGGCAGGGTTTCTTCATCTAAACCAGCGATGTATTCGGCCAACAGTCGGCCGGTCCGCTCCACATCACGCATGTCGATGTGTTCGGTCATTGTGTGCATGTAGCGTAAAGCAACGCCGATAATGCCGGTGGGAATCCCTTCGGCCGCAATTTGCAGGTTAAAGGCATCGGTCCCGCCGGGACGCGCGGCATATTCTTTTTGCACCCGCATGTCGATGCGAGCGGCCGCATCTTTTAGCCCTTTGCGGACACCGGGATGGCAGTCGGGCATGTGGCCGACCACAGGGCCATCGCCCAATTTGAACGTCCGTTCGTCAGAAGCCAGCGGCCCACTGCCAAATGTTACGTCGATGGCGATCGCAATGTCCGGCCGGAAAGCATTGGCGGTGTTAAACGCACCCAGCAACCGAGTCTCTTCTTGGGCTGTGGCTACCGCTAGCACGTCCCACCCGTGGGTGCGGTTGGCAAGCTGTTCTAGGCAGATGGTCAAAATTGCGACCGAACAGCGATTGTCTAACGCTTTGCCCGCAACTCGCTTCCCTTGGAGCTTTTGCAGTTTGCGATCAAAACTGACCGCGTTGCCGATTGAGACATATTTTTTCACCGTTTCAAACGGCAATCCCATATCGATGACGAGGGTTTCGTAGGTGTACGGTTTCCCCTGATGCTCTGCGGGCAACATCCAGCCAGGTAGGTTGCCGATCACCCCCGGAATATTTTTGGGTGCGCCGGTTTCTGGATCAAAGCCGTGTACCATCACACGTTGTCCGGCCGTTTGGCGCCAGTCTACGCCACCCAGATTGATGATGCGTAAAAAGCCGTTGCCGTTATGCTCGAGCAGATTGGTCACCATCAGCCCCAGTTCGTCCATATGGGCGGCAAGCATAATGGTCGGCCGCCGTTCGCTCCCATCTGCCTGCTTTATCAGCGGGCCGGTTCCTTTACGCAGGGCGCTCAGGCTTCCGGTCCGATCAATTGACATTTCGTTGGTTAGTGGCTCCCATATTTCCTGTATCACGGCCGCAATTCCCGCTTCAAATCCAGAGGGGCCGGGCGTTTCGCACAGGGTTTGGAGTAAATCAAAACTATCCATAGTGTTTGGGTTAGTGAACTAAAGTTTGGTATTAGCCACTTTACCTTGTTATTTAAATCGTATTGCGTGGTGCGTATAAGCTGGTTCGATCTCAAGCGGTACGCAATACGATTAACGTTAAATGGGGTCTAAGCTTTTAGCCATCGCTACCGCCATCTTCGGGCGGTGGTTCAGTTGGTACGGGGTTTTCGTCAGGCGGTGGTTCCGTTGGAACTTCCGTTGGCGGCTCAGGAGGAGGCTCTGTGGGGATTTCAGTTGGAATCTCAGTTGGTATTTCGGTTGGAACTTCTGTCGGCACCTCGGTGGGCGGCTCGACAGGTGTTTCAGTTGGGATCAGGGTTTCGGTTGCTGTGGGGGCTGGCGTGCTGGTTGGCGGGAGTGGAATGGCGGGTTGAGTTTCTGTCGGGGTTGGTGTTTCGGTCGCTGGCAATGTTGGAGTTGGCGTTGTAGTTTCGGTTGGAATCAGGGTTGGGGTCACGCTCAAATCAATTGTGGCCGTGGCTGTAATCGGTGCGGTGCCGGTGAAGATGCCGGTCGGCGTGGGTGACGGAGTTGGCGTTTCTGTCAGCGTTGCGGTTGGGAGCGGGGTTGCCGTTGGTGGCACAAATTGCCCCGGTGTTGGGTTGGCCAACGTTGGGGTTGGCGCTAAATCAACCGGCTCGTTGTTGGTAATTTGGGTGATGATAAGCGTTGGAGTGGGTGGGGCCTGCTCGACCGTTGGCACGGCCGTGGGCAGATCGGGCGTTGCTTCGGGCACATTAGTAATCACGATGATGGTTTCGGCCGGGGTTAGATTGGCTCCGCCACCATCAACGACCACTCCATCTTGCCCGTCGGGCGCGGCCGGAGGTGCAAATTGCAGTAGGGTAATTCCTAAACAGTAACAGGGGAGGGTGAGTAGAATTATCCCGATTAGTATTCGACTGATGCGCCTTTGGTCTTGATCTTGCGCATCGTTGCTTGGCCCGTTTGAAGCATTCATAAACAGTATTGTGAGCCATTTTTCCCGTTTGGGTGGATGGCGTTCGCTCAATGATAGACTCTATCAAGGATAGGTCAAATTGTTCGAATGATACTCATGTTTTAAAGGGGAGAAACATATAAACTTCGGAAGTTTTAAATCAACCAATCTAAAACATGCCGGAGAGTCTGAAACTTCCGAAGTCTATGTATTTGGAACATCATTTATGTTCCGCATAATATCGTCCAAAACAATTGAAAGTTGGTTGGTTGCGTCGATAAAGATTCCGTTTTTAGGTAGGTATTTTTTCGTTGACTGCTGGAACCGTGCAAAGGCTTCCCCTTCGCTCGCTGTCCCACCCCACTCGTCTTGCGGCCGGGCCGCTAACCGGTTATTCAGCGTTTCAAGATCGATCTCAAGGACAAAAATCTTGTCGAACAGATGAATAAATTTATCAGAATTGCGAGAACCGCCGCAGAAAAAGGTAGCGGGATAGCTCTGGTCGGCCGCTATCGCCTTAACCTTCTCGACGTCCCAAATCCACGCAGGATTCTCGCCCTCATCACCTGTAATCGGCACTCCTGTTTCCAGTTCACCAAAATAAGCTAGCTCTATGTCGCCGTGAATGACTTGGAAACCGCGATTGTGTAGGGCGTTTCCAACCGTTGTTTTCCCGGCACAGGAAACACCTTCAATAAGATAGTTTTGAATACCCAATGTCTTTTGCTTTTGTAGGTTGAACGGCTCTCTTTTCTTCCTAATAGTTTAAGGCAACCTCGACTAAAATAAACAGGGTGAGTGAACGAAGATATTTTCGAACACTCACTCTGCTTGTTAACTGCTACTCGTTAACTGCCATAAACCAATCTTGGTAGCCAGAGGGCAATTTGTGGGAAGATAATAATCAGGGCCAGCCCAATAAGCTGAACAACCATGAACTGCATCATTCCTACATAGATGTCGCTTAAGTCCCATTCAGGCACCACCCCCTTTAAGAAGTATGCCGATAAGGCAACTGGGGGACTGAGCCAAGCTGTTTGAAGGTTAACAGCTACTAGGATACCGAACCAAGTTAGATTGATATCTAGTTGAATAAGCAGTGGCAGAAGAATCGGAACAATAATCAGAACGATTGGTACCCACTCTAACGGCCATCCTAGCACAAAGATAAGTGCCATGATTAGGATAAGAATCGCGATCTTTGAGAGGTTCCAAGAAATCAACAAGTTGGTGAGCATGATTGGAGTGCCTAAGCGAGAGAATACTGCACCGAAGAAGTTGGAGGCCGCCACAAGAAAGAGAATCAAAACAGAAATTTCAAGCGTTTTGATTAAGGCCTGTTTGAATCCATCCCAGCGCAGTTTGCCATAGACGGTTGTGAGCAAGAATGCACCAACGGCACCACAAGCCGCACCTTCGGCCGGTGTTGCCCAACCAAGCAAGATTGAACCAAGGGCGAAAGAGACTAATGCTGCAGGTGGCACAAGGCCGAGCGAAAATTCCCTGACAACAATTCTCCAATCGTTCGCACGCTCTTCTTCTGGCAAGATGGGGCCCAACGATGGGTCGATTTGGCATCTGATAAGCGTGTAGGCCAAATAAAGACTGGCGAGAAGGATACCGGGCATAATAGCGGCCGCAAACAGGTCAGTAACGGGAACCTCTAAAACGGGCCCCATCACAACCAGCATAATAGACGGTGGGATGAGAATCCCCAATGTACCACCAGCGGTGATGGTGCCGGCCGCCAGTCTTACATCATACCCTGATTTGTTCATTGTTTTGGCCGCCATAATGCCCAAGATCGTGACAGATGCACCGACGATTCCTGTTGCTGCGCCAAAAATGGTGGAAACAAAAAGCACCGCTATATACAGCGCACCTTTTGTTCTAGCCAGCATAAGCTGCACAGATTTAAATAATCGCTCCATCAGCCCGGCCTGCTCCATCATGATCCCCATAAATACAAATAAGGGGACGGCCGCCAGCGTCTGATCAAGCATAACGCTGTTAAACTGCAGTGTCATTAAGAAGAAGGCTAGGTCGGCACCAAAACCAATCGCGCCAAAAACAAAGCCCAAGAATATGAGGGTAAATGAGATGGGATATCCGGCAAAGATAGCGAATATCATCACACCTAACATAACTAATCCAATAATTTCTGGTTGCATTATGCCCACCTATTATTCTGATATGCGTACCAACTTTTTGCGCATTCAGAAATACCTTGCAGAATAAGAAACAATGCACCGAGGGGCATAGCTGTACGGGCCGGAGCCAGAGGGGCCATCCAAGCCGTATCCATTGTTCGTTCCCAAAGCACCCAAGCGCCCCATGTATATTGGAACGATACGATAAAAAACATGACCATGCCGGGGAAAAAGAACAGGAAGTACAAAACTAAATCGACAAGCGCCTGCGTTCTTGGTTGCCAGTTGCGATAGATGAAGTCGGCTCTGATGTGGATTCCGCGCATAAGACCATAGCCTGCCCCCAACATAAACATCGCACCGATGGTCATACGACTAACATCATATGCCCAAGCGGTTGGCGCAACAAAGACTTTACGGGCAACGACTTCATAAACCATGGCGACCGCTGCAGGGACCAATAGCCATGATGCCAGTTTTCCCACTTGTGTATTTAAAAGGTCAATAAAACGAATCGTCTTTTGCATCCCCAGACTCATGTCATCCGGCAGGTTGTCAAGGTCTAAGACGCTTCGCTCTGCGATCATCTCATCGGTGATGTCTAATTGCGAAATGTCAACTTCCATTTCCATTTCTTCTGAATTTTGATCTGACAAAATTTTTGCTCCTTAAGTAAAAAGCTTGCACATTATCTAGGGTCGGTCATCGAGCTGGCTTTTTGAAAAGCTTAAACTCCTGTGTAATAAGGTTCACCCCATGACCTGGATAGATTTGATGATTAAGGGAGCCTGTCAAGATTTAACCGAGGTGTAGAACTTTCACTTAAATCTTTGAAACTCCCAACCGCCAGCACCCCCACTAAATAAACGAGTGGGGGTGCTGGTATCTTAATCAGTTGTTTTTACTTAATCTAGTGAGTCGGCAAATGCTCTACCAAGCTGTGCATTTGAGGTTTGAGCCCCAGCCCAGAATGGCACTGCGACTTCCGCAAATTCTCGTTGAGAATTCCATACTTCCGCGAAGAATTCATTTTCGGCCGCATTTTTCTCTAGAGAAGCACGGGCCGCATCCATGTATTCGGTGAAGTAATCTTCAGGCGTATCGTGCAGGATTACACCATGGTTCTCGGTAAGGTCTTTTAGAGCTTTACCATTTTCAATGATGCGATAGCTCATCGCTTTTGAAAGCGATGCATTTGCAGCAACTTCGATAGCTGTCTGTTCACGAGGGGTTAAGCTGTCCCAAACGTCACCATTTAGATAAAGGTCAGCGTTTACAACGACTTGATGCAACCCTTGGAGATAGTAGTGTTTGAGGACTTTTTGGAAGCCAAATACACTGTCAGGTTTTGGACAGCACCATTCGGCCGCGTCGATCGTACCAGCTTCAAGTGCCGGTAAAATGTCTCCACCACCCATCGCTACTGACGCAACGCCAATGTCATTATAGGTTTGACCCGGAATGCCAGGAGGGGTGCGGAAACGATATTGACGGAAGTCGTCCATCGTTTCAATCGGCTCGCTAAACCAGCCTAGTGCTTCTGGACCAACAGGTTGGAGCATGAACCCTTTAACGTTGACGCCCATTTCGTCCCAAAGTTGGTCGTAAAGTTCTTTACCACCGCCGTATTGGAACCAAGACAAGAACGCGATATTGTCGATACCGACACCTGCACCAGCCACTGGTGAGCCGAATAACATTGCGGCCGGATGTTTACCAGACCAATAGTGAGTCCAAGCAAATCCACCGTCGAGTAGCCCTGAGTCAACAGCGTCTAGCGTTTCGTCAACACCTACAACTGAGCCTGCAGGCAAAATTTCGAATTTAAGGCTTCCTTCTGTCAATGCTTCTACGTCGTTTGCAAACTCTTGAAGCATAAATACTTCGTCTGCCGTGGCAGGCAGTACCGACTGGATGCGTAAAACTCGCGCATCTGGGTTTGTTTCTCCGGCCGTACTTTCAGAATCTCCTGAACCGCTTTCCGTTGGTACGCCTTCAGAGTTACAGCCGACGAGTACCAATATAAGCGCAATGCCAACTAAGATAATATTTAACTTATTACGAGACATTTTTTTCCTTCCTTGTTTGTGGGATTAGGGGGTAAGAACTACTCTCAATATGGTTTGCAAACCTTCCACACCCTAAGAGTAATCTCGGGTGAACACCAGTAGGATTTCTGTATTGGATATAGCTTGAATAACGATATTGGCGACCACAAATTAATATGGTCTAGTAGTTTGTTGGAGGAACCATTTGGGACGGTCTCGCCACCCCAAAAATACTGTTTTCTCGAGCTTTTTCGATTAGCTAGCATTCGCTTAATACTCGGGAAAAGCGTATTTTTATTGTGGTTATTTAAACTAACTGATGCAATTCATGTGCAAAAATAAGTGTTCCAACAGATATTCCGCGCATTTTACTAGAATCTAACAATTGGGCAAGCTTAAACCCAATTGACCCTTGTTTGCACCTAATTTCACATTGAGCTAGAGTCGTAATTACTCGATAAATCAAGGCCGACATAACATATAAATTTAGACAAAATAACCCCATGTCATACGATTACATCATAGTTGGAGCAGGGTCTGCAGGATGTGCGATTGCGCATCGATTGAGCGCAAATCAATCAATTCGTGTTTTGCTTCTCGAGGCCGGTGGACCCGACGATAATCCAAACATTCACATACCGGCCGTCATCCGAAGTTTGTACCATTCTGAAATTGATTGGGACTATGAAACAACCCCTCAGCCAGGGCTAAACGGCCGTAAAGAATTTGTGCCGCGTGGTCGTGTGTTGGGTGGTTCTAGCTCGACTAACGCGATGATTTATCAGCGTGGGGCACCGGCCGACTATGACTATTGGGCAGAGCTTGGGAACGACGGCTGGTCTTATGCTGACCTGCTCCCTCTGTTCAAAAAGATGATGCACCAAGAGCGGGGAGAATCTGATGCACATGGGGTAGATGGGCCGATGAATGTGGCTGACTTGCGTGATCCTAATCCACTCTCACAAGCCCTGCTCGAAGCGGCAAAAGAGCAAGGCTACAGTGTGACCGAAGATTTTAATGCAGGTGACCAAATTGGATTTGGGCTTTATCAAGTTACCCAGAAAAATGGGGCTAGGGAAAGTGCCGCAACGGGCTATTTGCATCCCGTTTTAGATCGCGAAAATTTGACAGCAGTTACCCATGCCAAGGTGACAAAACTTAATCTTGATGGCAAGCGCTGTGTTGGGGTTGCCTATCAAAAAGATGGGGAAACACATCAAGCGATGGCTGACAAAGAGGTGATTCTTGCTGGTGGGGCGATTAACTCGCCCCAGCTGTTGATGCTTTCAGGCATCGGCCCGGCCGAACATTTGGCCGAACACGGGATTGAAGTGTTACACGACTTGCCCGGTGTGGGTGAGAATCTGCAGGACCACTGTAAAACTCCTGTTGCCTATCATGTGACCCAGCCGGTCACGCTCGCTCATGCCAACAGCGAAGCAGAACGACAAAAATACGAAAACGAACGTCGGGGCTTGCTCACATCAAACACGGCCGAGGGCGGTGGATTTTTGCAACTCTATGCAGACTCCCGCTCACCAGAGCTCCAGTTCCACTTTAATCCAACTTGGTCAATCAATCATGGGGCCGATAACCCCGAAGGGGACGGGATGACCCTGTTCCCCGGCATAGTGGGGACAAAGAGTGTTGGTCGCTTGAAACTGGCTTCGGCCGATCCTGACGATGCACCGCTGATCAATCCAAATCTTTTAGGCGACCCGCACGATGTGGCTGTCACGGTAGAGGGACTCAAAATAGCTCGTAAATTGCTAAACTCACCCGCATTTGACGCGTATCGCGGAGAAGAACATTTGCCTGGCCCAGATGTTCAGACCGATGAGGAATTGGAAGAGTACGCCCGAAACTATACCCAAACGATCTATCATCCAACCGGCACCTGCAAAATGGGGAATGACCCGCTGGCCGTGGTGAATCATAAACTTCAAGTTCATGGGCTTGAGGGGTTGAGAGTAGCGGATTGCTCGATTATGCCGGTGATTGTCAACGCAAACACCAATATTCCGGCGATGATGATTGGGGAAAAATGTGCGGAGTTGATTTTGAATTCGAGCT
>JAHDGV010000011.1:18501-31698 GCA_020631655.1 Chloroflexota bacterium
ATTCCGGCGATGATGATTGGGGAAAAATGTGCGGAGTTGATTTTGAATTCGAGCTAATCAGCTTAATCAGCACGCTCCCTGCAGTCGCTTTCAGCCAGTCAGCACACAGGCTGAAATGCTGACAGTGAGCGAAGGGAACGAGCTGATTAGCTGATCAAGCTGAAATGCTGATCAGCTTCTACGGTATCAAAACTATTTTTGCGGCCGCCGTGTTGCCATTGTCTAAATCGGTAAAAGCTTGTGCTCCATCCGCCAACGGCCGCTGTTCGACCCACGCTAAATCACCCAAACTGCCTGCGTTTAATGCATCTAGCGACTGTTGCAAATTGAGCGGTGTGTAGGTGTAGGTGCCGAGAAAAGCTATTTCATCCAACGTGATTTTGCGGGCGTTAAAGTCACCATCCCCATTTTGCAGCCCGATGTGCATCACAACGCCCCCTGTGCGTACCCCATCTACCGCCACTTGGCGGGTAATGGTTGAGCCAACCGCATCAAACACCACGTCATATTCGGCCGTAACTGTCATTTTGCGCGCATCGTGTACGTGGGCGATGTTGATATCTTCGGCCGATTGAAGCCTTAGCGGATTGGTATCAGACAGATGAATGTCTCGACAGCCTCGATGGTGCAGGAGGAGGGCGGTTAGCATGCCGATGGCACCCGCCCCAATGACTAAAACTTTGCTTTCAGCTAACGGATGAAACACAACCCGCTCAACCAAATCGATGGCGTGCCACGCGCAGGCGGTTGGCTCCATGAGCGAAGCATGTACCGGATTCATCTCAGCCGCCATTGGCAAGGCAAACGCGGCCGGAATTGTCACCTGCTCCGCCATCGCCCCTTGGCGCGACATCCCCAACATCGTTCGGTTTGAGCACAAGTTACTTCGATCTAGCTTGCAATAAAAGCATGTGCCACAGGTAATGAGGGGATTTAGCGCAACCGGCTGCCCTGCCTGTTCTCCGTTCAGAATCACACCGGCCGCCTCGTGCCCTAAAACCATGGGAGGTACTCGCCTCGCATCGTGCCCATGAAAGGCATGCATGTCTGATCCGCAGATACCTGCGGCCGTAATTTGAACCAATAACTCACCGTCTGTCACAGTTGGATCAGGTGCGGCGCGATACGCCATTTCATTGGGGTTGGTGTAAAAGAGAGCTTTCATTTCTGTTCCGTGATGCGGGTCTTGAATGTACTAAGCACTACGTGCTACGCAACACGTCAGATAGATTAACGGTCTTTTACAAGAGTGACAAACTAGGTTTTCCCTGAGAGAAGGCTCGGCTAGTCGAGTGGAATCACAAAGTGATCCCCGATTGGCACCCCGGCCGGATCAAGCACTGTCAGCCGCTGAAAATCAGACAACCTGTAAAAACCGATAATCAGACGATGTGTGTCTTCGGCCGAAAACGTGTCGTTGATCGGAATAATGTAGCGGTCCTCTAAAACCTCGCCCGGCTCCCAAAGATTGGTCGGCCGGGTCCCTTGAGCCGGTTTAATGTCCAACTGCCCCACAATTTGATCATTTTGGTTTAAAACCTGTGCAAAGATGGTGTAATCCTCGCCCATCTTGTTTAACCCCTGCCACGTTGTGCTCAGTTCAACCGTTCCCCCAAGGGTGAGGTTTGTGCTCACGCTGTGGCTTAACAAGGCGATTTGGTCGGCATAGTTGATCGCATCGGCCGGGACCGCCACACCGCTGACGGTGATTGTGCCGAGCAGACAGCGCTCTTGCGGCCAGCGGAGCCAGCCACAGCGCAACCGCACCGGTGCGTCACCTGACTGTGGGGCGGTCGCAAAAATTTGGTGCTCGCCCGAAACAAGCATGCCATCTGTCGGTGGCTCCGTTTCTAGCTGATAAAACTGGCTAAATTCGGCCGGCAACACGGCCGGAATCGGACTCGGCTTCACCGTTTCAGGGAGCGAAATCTCGGTTAGGGCCACATCCTGTTGACCCACAACCACTTGCCCGTTGAGCACATCGGGCAGAAACCGATTGTTCCAGCGGTCAGTGACCTGCACCCGCACCGGTTTTTGGTCGGGCATGCTGGCAACGGCCGTATCTCCCAAATTGATCTCGGCTACCGATTCCCACTCAATTTCGGCCGAAGGCGTGAAAGCTGGCGCAAGGGCGATCTCCAGCTCAAGCTCCTGCTCGGCCACCTGAGACGGGGTCAGGGGGAGCAGATAAAAATCTTGGATATATTCTCCTCTTTCCGCACCGTTGAAGGGCAAAAAGTCGTTGACGGGCAAGCGGCCGGCCGGAAAAATCGAGTCGTATCCGGCCCAGCGCAAAAACACTTTTAACTCTTGATCCGGCGGATCATTAATCCGCCAAGTTAAGTTCACTTGAGCCATGTCAGCATCAAAGGCCGAGCTTGGATTGATCTCCACATCGAGCAAATCGACATCGCCAAAGCTGGCGGTGGGGGCATCGCCCGGGGCGCGCAAGCGGCGGCTTGAAACTTCGGTGAGCGGCCCTGCACTTTGCAAACTATAAATCCCAGCCAACTGGGGCAGATAGCGGGCCAAATAGACCGTTTGCCCGGCCGCAATTCTCCGGTCCAACTCGGCCCGATAGGCCGCCTCATCTGGCAAAATCATGATCTCAAGATCGCGACGCAGATTTTCAGTTTGCTGAACATAGTACAACGGCGGGTGTTTTTCACTGTCCGCAAGGATGGCGGCATGTGGGTCCAAATCCTGCCGTAAAATGGCCCGTGCCCACTGTTCCCGATCATCTTCAGGAGATTGGTCTAAACGCTCAAACCGTGATGCGGTTAGGAGCGCAAGCGGGAGCAACAGCAAAAGAGGGAAGCGCGACAGCAACGACAGACGGAATGAACCCACGGGAAGCGCATCACCACTCAGCAGACTATTAAAGATATCAATCAACGTCATCAGCCCAAAGCCGCAGAACAGAGCCAAAACTAGGTGGATGGGGAGCATGAACACGGCCAAGTCTGGTACGTAATAGCTGAGGGTGTAATAGGTGTATCCGGCCGCAGTGATGAGAAGTGCAATGGCCAGCGGCAAACGCCGAATCAGCAGGGTCACGAGCCCGATTAGAGCCAAGAGCAACATCCAGAACGCCCACTGGTCAACCAATAGCTGTAGCAAGATGGGGATTCGTTGTGGATCTGTAAACGGTGCCTGTAGTTGGAGCGCATCCTGAAAACGGCCGCCGATGACCCATTCTACAAAGCGGCTGAACCCCATCGGTTCACCATTTACGGCCCGCCAGCGGATCGGGAGGTACGCATACAGCGACAGCGGTATGAGGAAGGTAAAAGCGAGTTGGAAGCCACGTCCCAAATAGGTTTCGGCCGGGCGTAAAAATTTGTTTTTGGGCCACGTTAGCCACATGACCAGAGCGGCGGCCGGTAAGGTGAACACGCTGGTGACATGATTGGTCATACTCAGACCCAGCCACAGGGCCAGCCAAAAGGCACCGGTTTCCCACGTGATTCGGCCGGTTAGCAACCGGTTCATCAGCCACAGCGCACCCGCGACAAATAACAGGTGCAACGAGTAGACTTCGGCCGCAATAGACTGCCCCCAAACGATGGGGAGCGTGCCCAAAATCAGGGTTGCTACAAATGCGGCTGGCTCTACCCACGGCCGGATACTGCCTAGTTCGTCGGTCGGTCGGCCGATTTCAACCAGCAGGCGAAAGGTGGCAAATAGGGCCAAGAGGCCATACACGGCCGTGCCAAAGTTGAGCCGCCACGCTACCGAATCAAACGGGATGAGGGTCCACAGCTTGCCCAGCATCAAATAAAGCGGGTAGCCGGTTGGATGGGCGATGCCCAGCTTAGGGGCTGTTACTTGGAACTCAAACGTGTCTGCCATCCCCACGTTGTGGCTCATTGTTTGCAGGTATAGGGTGGCTACTGTAATTAATAGGATGAGGGGAAACAGCCAGCGTCCGTACAGCGTCCGTTCATCTGCTTCGCGACTGCTCAGCCAGAACAGCACCATCACCAAAACAGTTGAGATCAAAATGATCAGGTTGCGGGTGGGATCAACGGCCGGATCAACCAGCCAAATCAGATTAAACAGTAGGGGCAAAGGCAACCACCACAGGCGAAAGCGTGGCAAGACGATGCCGGTGCCAATGGCCAACAAAATCGCGATGGGCAAAACGATTTCGATCCGGCCGGTCCAGTCAAAGCGTGGAAAATAGATTTCGTAGATGAGCCGCATGATGGCTAGAAAGCCGGTCATGATGCCGAAGCTGGCCCCCAAGGTGCGGCCGATGCGAGTGCCGATATGACGTGTTTGATACCAAAACGATAACATAGGGGTGAATTATATCTTGCTGTCTGGTTTTGGCTGAAACCCTATGAAATCTTCATTTTTGATACTAGATCCCTCAATTTAACAGTGGTATAGATTCTGCCCTCAACCCTCACCCCCCTGCTTCGCAGGGACCCTCTCCCAGTCTTGGGAGAGGATGTTACCGCCCTTCTCCTTGGGGAGAAGGTGCCCGACCCAACGCAGTTGGGTTTTAGCTGAACGCAGTTCAGCCGGGCGGATGAGGGGAATACGGTGGACATTGCATCAAATTACGGGATACCCTGTTGGTTTATATTGATCACCTCTTCTGAACACCGAATTTATCTAACAGACCGGATTCTTGGCAGAAATCGGCCGCCTATACTTAAACTCCGGTTAACCAGAGGTATAATTTGAGTGAATGTTGATTGCTTTTTTGGGCGCTAACATGACATAAAGCATATACTCATAGGCAGAATGTGAAGGCTTTTTCTCAAGTTTCAGAGAAAATCGCGTATTTTAGTGTCAGAGGGACCTCACCGTAACTTCCAGAGTAACCCTACCGATGATCTTTTAGGAGTAACCGTTTTGAAAGTTGTACGAAGTGATTGGCTGCTTATCGCTTTACTCATAATTTTAGGTGCAATACCATCTTTAGTTGGCTCAAATGCCGCATTTTTGGGTACCAATCAAGATACTGGTGAGCCAATTCCGCTTGAAGAATTCAAAGCTGATGATTTGCCCATTATGCAGATCGCAGCGGATCGCCCGGCCGAGTCAAACATCATCACGGCCGATAATCCATTCAACGCCTTTGTGGTTGAATGGACCCAACCAAACGATCCATTTTTCTTTTTAGAGGCTCGTACCGGTAGCGCAGAGGGGGAATGGGCCGATTGGGTTATTCTTCAACCCAATGCTGACCTGACCCTGCCACATATCGGTTTTATGACCAGCGATATGTTTTTTGTGGGAGATGGTTCTTCAACACACACTCAAGTGCAACTTCGATCAAGCCTGCCTTCAGTTATTAAAAATGTCCGAATCACTTTTATCGATTCAACCGAGGGACCGACTACACAAGAATGGAAAGCGGCTCAAGCCGATCTAACTGCTTCACTTAAAGCAAACAGCCTAGTTGCAGAAGATGCCTTGGCAAACCCCAAACCGGAAGTCATTAGCCGAGACGTGTGGTGCACGTCGGAGCTGTGCCGGCCGGATGAAGGGAATTCTGGAAACGCTTGTGTTGATAGCGACCGCTTGCGCTATGCCAATGTGAGCCACTTGGTGGTGCATCACACTGTGACTTCAAATGCGGCAACCAACTGGGCCCCCGTTGTGCGAGCCATTTGGCAATACCACGCCTTTAGCCGCTGTTGGGGAGACATTGGTTACAACTATTTAGTTGACCCGCAAGGTAACATCTATGAAGGACACCGTGGTGGAGATAATGTGATTGGAACCCACGCGGGCAACATCAATTCAGACAGTATGGGTGTGGCACTGCTCGGGACGTTTACCGAGCCGGGGCCACCGTACAATGGCATTAAGCCGCCTCCGGCGATGGCGGACTCGCTCGTTGATTTGCTTACGTGGAAAGCGGATCAAGAAAACATTGATCCTTGGGATTCTTCATACGCAGATTCGCTACGGAGCGGCCGGCCGAACTTGATGGGGCATCGTGATGCGCACGGCACCACATCTTGCCCGGGTGAGCAGGCGCACGGCATGTTGCCCGAGATCCGCCAGCGGGTCGCTGCGCGTTTAGATTTTGTGCCAGATCGGATTTATGTAGATGAGCTAAGTTCAGGATTTGAACGGAGTGATGCCAACTGGTACACGGGTAAATACAGCTGTGGATTTAACGGCAACGCATGGTTTACCTTCTCGACCACCAATCCGGCCGAAGCTGTTAATAATGGGACATGGTCGTTCCAAGTTCCAACCGATGGTTTTTATGTGGTCGAATCGATGGTGCCGTTCTGCAATACGGGTGAGCAGGAAACTTCATCTGCTCCATACCAGGTTAGACACGCACGCGGCACAACCGACGTGGTGATCAATCAAAATGACCATTTAGGGCTGTGGGCTAAATTAGGCAGTTACGAATTTAAAGCGGGCGAAACATACACCGTTTATTTGTCCGACCTGACTTCAGACAGCGGCAACGGCATTTGGTTCGATGCGATCCGTTTAACCCCGGCCACTGGCGACGATATTCCACAACCTGAGTTTACGCTGGTCAGCCCGGCCGACGGAGATTGGGTTAACGAGCAAACGGTTGACTTTGAGTGGGATTTTGATGTGTTCTTTGGCCCCCAACAGTGGTCGCTCAAATTATCAACGACTGAAGATATGCAGTCGGTTGTGGAAGATGTGACGCTGACTTCAGGTGTGACTGAAACGAGTGTGACCCTAGATCAGCCTTACGAAGAACTGTTCTGGCAGGTTGAGGTGTTAGGCTTAACCTCGGCCGAAGCGGACCCTGAAGATGTTTGGCAATTTGGCATCGATACGTCGCCGCCGAAAACAGACATCACCTCAATTATTCAGCGGCCGGATGGCAGTTATAGACTGCTATTGTCTGGTGAAGATAGTGGCTCTGGCCTGACGTCGTATACGGTTGAATATCGTGTGTTTGAGTCACGAGCAGTCTGGTCCTTGCTGGCTGAAGATACGTCTGACTCTGTGATTGGGTTTACCCCTAGCGACAATTCAGTTTACGAATTTAGGGTTACCGGTGTAGACGCGGCCGGAAATGTTGAGGTGGTTGAAGATGTTGCCAAAGGCTCAACACAAGATGTTGTAGTTCTTGAACCGGTCATCTTCTTCCCGTACATCGTTAAGCCGTAACACCAGCGCAGAACTAATCAAGAAACAAAAAGGCTCAGCAAATCAGTTGCTGGGCCTTTTTTGTTTTGCAAACCATAAACCTCGTAGGTTTTTAAAACCTACGAGGTTTGCTGAATGTAATTTCAATTGATCACGAAAACCGAATCGTAAATGTTGTTCCCTGATCAGGTGCACTAATGGCCGAAATAGTAGCTCCATGCGCCTCGACAAGCGATTTAACGATGGCTAAGCCCAATCCCGATTGCCCTTTGGCCGTTTGCCGAGCAGTGTCTGCCCGATAGAAGCGATCAAAAATGTGAGGAAGCTGATCGGCCGACATGCCGCTACCGGTATCTTGAACCGTCAGGAGCTTTTGGTCCCCATCCCGCTTAGCACCGAGGGTGATGGCACCACCGGCCGGGGTGTACCGAATGCTGTTTGAGATGAGATTGCTCAAAATTTGGCCGATGCGGCCGGGATCAACCATCAGCTCAAAATCAGACTCTTTAGCCAGATTAAGATCAATTTTCTTGTCAGATGCGGCCATGCGCCACGAGGTATGCGCCTGTTGCAACACATCTGACACCTGTACGGGCGCTTTTTCCAGAGACAATTTGCCCGCATCAGCTAAAGAGAGTGTACGCAAATCGTCGATCAATCGATTTAAGTTTTGGGCCTCGTTGTGCATCGCATCATAAATTTCAGAGTCCCCTTCAAATTTGCCTTCGCTCAACGCTTCGGTATAGCCCAAAATCACGCTGAGGGGGGTACGCAAATCATGGGCGATGTCGGCCGTCATTTGCTGACGTTGCCGCTCACCCTCAGCTAAATCGGCGCTCATTTTATTGAACGCAGCGGCTAAGTTCCCGATTTCGTCATTTGATTTGACATCAACCTGGTGGCCTAAATTGCCATCGGCCAATTCTTGGGTAGCCGCTGTTAGTTTGCGTAACGGCCGAGAAAGTGTTCCGGCCAAAAATGCCCCAACCAGTAGGGCCGATAAAATCGCAAGTCCAGAGCCTAGCCAGATGGCCATGCGGAACTGTTGCAGAAAAATATCTTCGGCCGCATTAATAGCTTGTTGGGCCGCTACTTCACTGGGGCTACCCGAATTAGGGGATGAAATCAGGAAGCCAACAACTTCTCCATCTACCTCAATCGGTTTTGCGAAATCCTGTTGCTGATTTTTGAGTTTGTCTCCTACTCGGTAATTCCCGGCTCGGCCGAACACAACCTCATAGTCTTTGTCTGTTAGCAGTATGCCCCTGGCAAATCGGCGGGTTTCACTGTTACTGCTATTCCCATTTGCATTTGCATTTTCGTTTCGTCCAAGCCCCCGGCCGATATCATCCCACCCTTCATTCTCCTCATACCAATCTTGAGCAAAGTTGATTAACAGTTCATCTCGATGGCTGTCTTGCAACTGTGATATTTGGGGCTCAGTTCGTGCACGCACAAGCCATCCCATTAGCCCAATGCCAATGAGAGAGACAAGAACAAATGCGATTGTGAGTTTGATTGAAATTGAACGGAACATAGGAGTATCGGTGCGACCTTATTTTTTTCCAAAACGGTATCCCACACCGTAAACCGTTTCTACATATTCTGGATTGGATGGATCGAGTTCGATTTTGGTTCGCAAGTTGCGCACATGTACATCGATGGTGCGTTCATACCCTTCAAACGACGTTCCTTGCAGCATGTCGAGCAGGTCGGCCCGGCTGAATGCACGGCCGGGATTGCGCATGAGGACGGCCAACAGATCAAATTCTGATGGGGTCAGGTTGATGTTTTGCCCGCTCAGCTGAACCAAATAGCTGTCAGGATCAAGCATTAAATCTCCTGCACGGAGAACGGCGTTACTACCGTTGCTTGTTTGTGATTTTTCTAAACGACGTAAAACCGCTCGTACCCGAGCGGTCAGCTCTTTCATCCCAAATGGTTTGGTGACGTAATCGTCCGCACCTAATTCTAGCCCTAAAACTTTGTCGCTTTCTTCCATTTTGGCGGTCAGAATAATAACAGGGGTGTCAGCCTCACGGCCGTGGACGCGCATAAAATCGTACCCATCCATCTCAGGCATCATGAGGTCTAGCACGATTAAGTCTGGCTTTTCGTCACGGGCCACAAATAGCGCTTCTCGGCCGTCTTTGGCCGTAACCACGCGGAATCCCTCACCAACCAAATATTTTTTTACCATGATGCGGAGCGCATCTGTGTCGTCTACAACTAGAATCGTTTTCATTAGCTTTAATAAAAGTAGAGTGCAAATTGAATCGGCCAAGTCTACTTCAGTTTGTTGAATTGATGTAGGGAATTATAGGGTTGTTCTGTTTAGGAATTATGAAGATCAAATTTAGGATGCTGGCGGCTCGTTGTCCTGATCTTTTTTCTGTAAACGCCACCAGATTCCGACCGGATAACCGATCATTTTGGCGACGTCACCGACCACCCGAATGATTGGGATCAACGCGAAGGCGCGTACTTGCCCCGGCGGTGACCATCCCCGTGTAAGCGGCCACAGGCGGCTGGCGGGGCGATAGCAGTACGCTACAACGCCAACGGCCGCCAAGATCCAGCCGTACCAGCGGGCGCGCCAAATCATCCGGCCGACGATGGGAATCGCAACCAAGTAGGTCAGATAGCGGATAAAATGCCGTTTGGCCCACAGGTTGGCTTTCCCGTCACCACGGGCGTACAAATAATATTGCTTGTAGAACGAGCGAATGGAGCCGCGCGGCCGGAACCAAGCCACGGCGTAGGGGGCAAATGCAAATTCCCCAACCTGCTCTTTTAGATTAATGTCAAAAATTAGATCTTCGCAGTAGTCCAACCATTCTGGATACCCACCAATTTCTGCCCATTCTGACTTTAAAAAGGCAACAGAACGGCTAGACGGCAAAAATGTGGCCGGGTCAATTTCGCTCAGATTGGGTAGGACGGTAGCCCCCATAACCACCTCAAAATCGGTGTATGGATCAGATTCAAACCAGCCAGCGGTGACTTTTGCTTTTCCTTCTTCAATCGGCCGGGCCAGCTCTTCGATCCAAACGGGAGAGAGCACTACACCAGCATCGGTGGCGGCGATAATGTCGCCTTGCGCATAGCCAATCGCAATGTTGCGCCCTTCGCTGATATTGGCCCCTTCGGCCGTTTCAACCTTGATCGGCAACCATTCCATATACTCGGTGAGTACCTCAACCGTATGGTCGGTAGAGCCACCATCAACGATGATAATTTCATCGGCTTGACGGGTTTGGTCTATGAGCGAATCGAGTAGGGGCCGAATCGCAT
Organism: Chloroflexota bacterium; assembly: GCA_020631655.1. Classification (GTDB taxonomy): domain Bacteria; phylum Chloroflexota; class Anaerolineae; order Promineifilales; family Promineifilaceae; genus WTJY01. The sequence goes on from JAHDGV010000011.1 coordinate 28,906, forward strand.
CCCCTTCGTTGAGGACGGTGCAAATGACAGAAACTTGCATACAGAGGCTATAACAGTTGAGAGGGGAAAAGGTTACAGTTTTGGGGGATTTCTTTATTTTGAAGCTATTCAGGAGAACGCAAGTATCGCTGTAGGGGGTAAGTTTAAGATTATGTTAGTTGAAAGACCCTCATCCGCCCCTAGCGGGGCACCTTCTCCCACTGGGAGAAGGGTATAAGGTCGTACCGAACACCAAAATTAGTTTATAACAAAGTTGATAATCTCCCTCTCCCACTGGGAGAGGGTACCAGCGAAGCAGGGGGGTGAGGGGAGATAAGGTGCAAATATTTCTTAAGTTGAAACAAATGCACACCGATGGCGTGAATCCCTACAGAAGAACATTTACCCAATCAACTCATTCAACTGCTCTTCTGAAATGATGTTGACCCCTAATCCTTCAGCTTTGGTCAGTTTGCTCCCAGCTTTTTCACCCGCCAACAAATAGTTGGTGTTTTTGCTCACACTGCCGGTAACTTTGCCACCGTTGGCTTCGATTAGTTTTTTCGCATCCGGCCGACTCATGCTGGGCAACGTGCCGGTGATTACAAACGTCAGCCCGTCTAGCGGCAGGCCACCCTCTGGTGCTTCTGGTTTTTCACCAATCGAGAACTGTAGACCCGCTTCACGGAACTTGGTTAAAAGCGCCTGATTTTTTTCGTTGGCGAACCAGCGGACCAAACTCTCGGCCGTCCCTGAGCCAATCCCGTGTACCGCTTCAATCGATTCTTGATCCGCCTCGCTCAGCGCATCGATGGTGCGGAACTCATCTAGCAGTATGCCCGCCACAACTTCACCCACAAAACGAATGCCTAAGGCGGTCAGAAAGCGGGTGGCCGGTTGTTCTTTGCTTTTCTCGACCCCGCTGAGCAGGTTATCAACTTTTTTGTCTTTGAACCCTTCTAGCTCCAGCAATGCATCCCGATCTTGATAATAGACATCGGCCAGATCTTTGATCATGCCTAAATTGGTGAGCAACTCGGCCGTTTGCGAGCCGAAGCCGTCGATGTCCATCGCACCACGGCTGACAAAATATTCAACCCGGCGCACCAACTGCTCTGGGCAAGATGGATTGTCACAGTAAACGGCAACTTCTCCTTCAATGCGCACCACCAGCGTGTTGCACGATGGGCAGTTGGTCGGAATTTCAATCGGCCGTTCAGAGCCATCTCGCAAATCTACGATTGGACCAACCACATAAGGGATCACATCCCCGGCACGCTTGACCCACACACGATCCCCAATGCGAATGTCTTTGCGGGCGATTTCATCAAAATTGTGCAGCGTTGCATTGCGCACAATTACGCCGCCCAGCTCAACTGGCTCTAACACAGCGGCCGGGGCCAAAACGCCCGTTCGGCCGACGCTGACGTTGATGTCGAGCAGTTTTGTTGTTTTTTCAAGCGCAGGGAACTTGCCCGCAATCGCTCCACGAGGGTCTTTGCCGGTGAAGCCTAACTGGTCGGCCACCGATTTGTTGTTGAGCTTGACCACAATCCCATCAACTTCATAGTTGATCCGGTTGCGGAGCTCGATCCACTCTTCAAACCGTGTGGCAACCGCTTCAATGTTTTTGGCATAGATCGTTTCAGGAGCGACGGGGAAGCCTAAATCTTTTAGATACTGGAGCCGGTCCCACTGCATTTCTGGCACGTCACCGTCCCAATCAACAATGTCGTAGCAAAACATTGTTAGTGGCCGGGCGGCCGTGATGCGGCTGTCCAACTGCCGCAACGAACCAGATGCGGCATTACGCGGGTTCATGTAGGTTTTTTCGCCTGCATCCTCTAATCCCTTGTTCCAAGTTTTAAACTGATCCAGCGGGAAAAATGCTTCACCACGGACCACCAACCGCTCGGGAACCTGCAAATCAGACTCACGATCAACCGGTATCCGTTTGGGCAGGCTCCACAGAGTTAATAGGTTTTGGGTGATGTTTTCACCAATCTCACCGTTGCCCCGGGTGGCCCCCAGCACAAAGCGGCCGTTTTCGTAGGTTAGCACCACGGTTAACCCGTCGATTTTCGGTTCAACCACATAGTCCCAAGGCTCGTCTGCGGCCGTATCATCTTTTAAATGCCGACGGTTGCGCCCCTCCCAATCGTGTAAATCTTCCCCATTAAACGCATTGGCCAAACTCAGAATTGGGGCGGTATGTGCCACTTTTTCAAAGGCATCAGCGACTAAGCCCGAAACTCGCTGGGTAGGCGAATCGGCCGTTACCCATTCAGGATTGGCTTCCTCAATCCGGCGTAGCTCGTGGAAAAGTTCATCGTACTCAGCATCACTGACAACCGGGCTGTTGAGCACATAGTAGCGATGGATATGAAAATTTAGTTGATCTCTTAGTTCTTGAACGCGTTCTAGGGACATACGTTTACCGCCAGTTAATTGGTTGCCCGGCCGGAATGATAAATCGTTCAACGACCCAGCCTCTTGTGCCATCTTCCAATTCTAACCGCCACCAGATAAAGCCATCGTCATCCACCGGCCCTTCAATCACGAGTGCCACTGTATCTTCATCTAAAACAGAGATTAGTTCATTTGAGCGGCCGGTTCCATTACGGAAATTAACTCCGATCCCATCTGTGTTTGCCACTTGGGCAAAAAATCCGCCGGTAATTTCTGGTGGGGCTACCAGCCGGTCAGGGGTAGGGGATGGGGTCAGGGTCGGAATCGAGGTTGGGGTGGGAATGATGGGTGTTGCACTGGGAACGATTGTGGGTGGGGCTGTGATCCGAATAATTGTAGGTACGC
>JAHDGV010000011.1:31798-37194 GCA_020631655.1 Chloroflexota bacterium
CTCTCGTTAGTCCACTCTTCAAGCGTTTTGACAAGGCTGTCAAGCATCTCGGGGGCAGTTGTGTCTTTTTCTTGCTTGATGACCGAAATCAATTTTTCTTGGGTAAATCCTTCCCCTTTTTTGTTTTTGGCCCCAAAAATTCCGTCGCTTACAAGAATCAGCCTGTCTCCGCCACGAACGCGCATCCGCTTTTCGGTTAGTGTGATTGTGGGGGCCAATCCCAAAAAGTTGCCGCGCCCTTTCAGTTGGGCAATGCCTTGCCCCGGCCGATACAGAAACGGTTGCTCTTGCCCCGCAAGCACGTACGAGAACATGCCAGACGGCCGGTGTAGTACCCCATAAAAGACGTTGACATACATATCGCTGACGGTTGTCACATCTAAAATGCCGTTATGGACCGCTTGAGTCACAGTTAAAGGATTAAGTGATCGACGGCATTCCACCCGGAAAAGCGTGCGGACCATCGCCATGTAGACAGATGCTTGGATGCCTAAGTTCCCCACATCACCCATCAAAACACCCACATGCTCATCATCTAAATCGATGACATCATAAAAGTCACCGCCTGCTCGGGTGGCTCCCAGCCACGCCGCAAACGAAACTTCTTCATGCTGTGGCATTTTGTTTGGTAGCAGACTGCGTTGGACTTCCCCGGCAATTTCAATTTCTCGTTTAAATCGCTCAGCTTTTACCAACTCCTCTTGAGCCAAGGTAAGCTTGCGATTTGATTTTTCAAGCTCCTCAGCTTTATTCATGAGCTGATTGAGCGCATTAGACTCGTTGCGACGCATGTTTGACAACACTTGGAACATCACGGCATAGGCCAGTTTAGGCTGTGTTACCATGATTTCGTCAAATGCGTGGCGACTCACTTCTAGGGCTTGAACTTCGGTTAGTGCGATGCAGGTTGCGGTACGCGGTACATCTTCGAGTAAGGCCATCTCCCCAAAATATTTACCGGGGGTAACAACGCCCAACGTAATCTCTTCAGTTTCGCTGGACTGTGTGATGGCGACTCGCCCTTCGACAAGCACATAGAATGTGTTGCCCACAATTCCTTGCTGAATGATGATGTCGCCGGAGTGAAACAGCTTCCGTTCGCCAAAAGCGCGTAGCTGGCCCACGGTGGCTTCATCTAGTCCGTGGAATACAGCTCGTAGGCTACGTGTAAATGTAGCGACTTGACTCGGTTCGGTTTGAAAAGTTTTGATCTGGTTCTTAGTAATTGGACCAGAGGAGTTATCTTCGTTTGTCATGTTCATTAATAGCCCTGCATCCTAAAATTCCCTTCAGCTTAAGTTTACATCGTAATGTGTGCAATAAGGTCATCGTACCCCCAAGAATTAACGATGTTTTTTGGCTCTGCCCACCCTCTCCGGCCGGTTGAGACCCCAAAGTGCATCAATTGGAGCTGATCGATGTGATGTGCATCGGTGTTTATCGCCAGTTTGACACCGTTGTCGATTGCCATGCGCACGTAGGTGTCTTTTAAATCGAGTCGACTAGGATGGGCATTGATCTCTAAGATTGTGCCGGTTTTAGCGGCCGCTTGAATAATGGCCGCCATATCAAAATCACCGCCTGTGCGTCGGCCGATCAGTCGGCCGGTTGGATGAGCAATCATGTCAACATGCGGGTTTTCAATGGCACCCAACATCCGGTCTGTCACCTGCTGGCGTGGCTGAGACAGGCCGGTATGTACGGCTGCAATCACAAAGTCTAACGACTCAAGCAGATCATTATCGAAATCGAGTCGGCCGTCGTTCCGCACCTCCATTTCTGTCCCGTGCAAGATGTGGATTTGATCCCCTAACTGATCTCTCACCAGTTGAATATCGCTGTGCTGAGCCAGAATCCTATCCTCATTCAATCCATTGGCGATGCCCAAGCTGTAAGAATGGTCGGTGATGCAAATGTATTTATGGCCTAGAGCAATCGCCGCCTGCGCCATTTCCATGATGGTGTGGTTCCCATCTGACCAAGTGGTGTGCATGTGCAGATCCCCCTGAATGTCATCTGAGGTTATGAGGGTTGGCAGGCTGTTATTTTCGGCCGCTTCGATTTCCCCTTTGTCCTCGCGCAATTCTGGCGGCACCCAAGCCATTTCTAAAACACGGTAAACATCTTCTTCTGTAGGGCACAATATTTTCTCGTCGCTGTCTATTTTGCTGAACGCATATTCGTTCAGGCTCAGCCCCATCGATTTTGCCCGTTCGCGTAACCGGACGTTATGCGCTTGGCTCCCTGTAAAGTATGAGATGAGCGTGCCCCAATTTTCGGCCGGTAGAACGCGTAGATCAACGCCTAGCCCTTTCTTTACAATTCTGGATTTAGTTGGACCATTCAGCGCCACCTCAAATTCTGGCCCCAAGTTTGTAAAGGTCTCCATGACCGCTTCTGGGTCATCTGTGGCAACCAGCAGGTCGATATCCCCAATTGTTTCTTTGCGCCGCCGCACCGATCCTGCAATTGATGCTTTTGAAACGGATGGCATTTCATTTAGCTTTGCAAGAATCTCTTCGGCCAAAGGCAATGCCTCGCCCAGCTTAACTCGGTCTGTCCCAAATGATTTCAGAGCTTGAATGCCGGCAATGATTTTGTCGACAGATTTTTGCCCCATTTTGGGCAGGGTTGTCAGGCTTCCATCTTTTGCCGCTTCTTCTAGCTCGGCCAGCGATGTGACGCCTAGCTCTTGAAAAACCAATTTCACCCGCTTAGGCCCCATCCCTTCGATTTTTAGTAGATCTAGAATTGATAGGGGGATTTCTTCGGCCAGCTTGTCTAGGAATTCTAGGCGGCCGGTGGTGATCAATTCTTCAATTTTTTCTGCAATGGTTTTTCCAACACCGGGTATCGAGGTCAGTTCACCTTTCTCGGCAAGTTGAGTCAGCTCCTCAGGGTATTCACCCAAGTTTTCGGCCGCGCGCCTGTACGAAAGCACACGATGAATATTATCTCCACGTATTTCGAGAAGGGTAGCAACTTGAGCAAATATTTGGGCGATATCAGAATTTTTCATGGTCAAATTATACCGTGCCTTCTATTAAATCGACTCAAATCTGATACAAGCACCAGACGCAAAATTATCAAGGTATTCAAAGAAAAGTTAATTTATTTGGTAGTTTTAACTAAAAAAGTTGCAGGTAAAGTTGTTAAGTTTAAGTTTGACATAACCCCGGGTTCATATAAAATCCTCCAATCATTTTTATTGACCTTGGAATTTGCAATACGTGTTTGTACTCAAAAATCATTGTCAGTAATTACCCGTGCACAGGATAAAAAGGATGCAATCGGTTTTAGAAGTTAATAATTTAAGAACGCGATTTGGAACCCAAGACGGCACAGTATACGCCGTGAATGGGGTCAGCTTTAGCATTGACGAAGGGGAAATGCTTGGAGTTGTGGGGGAAAGTGGGTCAGGCAAGTCTGTAACGATGATGTCCTTACTCAAATTAATCCCTATGCCACCCGGTGAAATCGCGTCTGGTGAAGCGATTTTCGAAGGCAATGATCTGTTACAAATGGAGCCGGATGAACTTCGACAATTACGCGGCCACCACATCGGGTTTATTTTTCAAGACCCGATGACCTCGCTCAACCCCGTTCTGACGGTTGGGCATCAGATCATGGAGCCTCTACGCACCCACCTTGGGATGTCAAGACAAGAAGCAACTGCCCGTGCTACCGAACTGCTTGAGTTGGTTGGTATCCCCATGGCTGAGCAACGCTTAAAAGACTATCCGCATCAATTCTCAGGCGGTATGCGTCAGCGCGTTGTTATTGCGATTGCGTTGGGATGTAACCCTAAACTTTTGATTGCTGACGAGCCAACTACAGCGTTAGATGTAACGATCCAAGCACAAATCATCGACTTGATCAAGCGTCTTCAAAAAGAATTTGGGATGGCGATTGTTTGGATTAGCCATGACTTAGGAGTTGTGGCTGGTTTGGCCGATCGTGTGGCTGTGATGTACGGTGGTTTAATCGTCGAAAAAGCTGATGTGCGTGAGCTTTATACCAATCCGCAACATCCTTACACGCGTGGGCTACTTGGCTCATTGCCCCGGTTAGATGGAACTGATGACAAGCTGGTAAATATTAAAGGCCAGCCACCAAATTTACGCCAAGAACCAACTAGCTGTCCGTTTGCACCGAGGTGCGACTATGCGTTTGATCGTTGCTTGAAAGAGAATCCGATTTTAGATTCTGTCAAGAATAACGGCGGAGGAATGCATGAAGTGGCTTGTTGGTGGGACATCGATGCTGAGAAACCTCGATACGATTAATAATTACAAAAATAGATGAAAACAAAAGAAGTCTTAGTAAAAGTCGATAATCTCAAGAAACACTTTCCTATTTATGAAGGTGTGATCCGGCGTCAGGTAGGCGCAGTTAAGGCTGTAGATGGTGTTTCGTTTGAAATTTTCAAGGGAGAAACCTTAGGCCTTGTGGGGGAGAGCGGATGTGGAAAGTCAACCACCGGCCGAACATTGCTTATGCTCCACCCGCCAACGGATGGCTCAATTGAATTTAAAGGTGAAGAGATCACCGGTAAAACCAGTCAAGAAATGCGTACCATTCGGCCGAGTATGCAGATGATTTTTCAGGACCCACATGCCTGTTTAAACCCTCGAATGACGGTAGGGTCAATCATCGATGAGCCATTGCGCGAACACACAAATGATTCTTATGAGGAACGGTTAAAGCTGGTTCAATCTTTACTTGAGCTTGTTGGCTTAAACTCCTCGCACACAAACCGATATCCACATGAATTCTCTGGTGGGCAACGTCAACGGATTGGTATCGCCCGAGCCATCGCTCTAAAACCAGAATTTATCATGTGCGACGAACCGATTGCGGCGCTCGACGTATCGATTCAGGCGCAAGTCGTAAATCTGCTAGAAGAGCTTCAAGAAGAGCTTGGTCTAACTTATTTGTTTATTTCGCATGACCTGAGCATGGTGCGCCACATTGCAGACCGTGTTGCGGTGATGTATTTGGGCAAGGTGGTTGAACTAGCAGAGAAAGATGCTTTGTATAGCGAACCGCTTCACCCATACACGCAAGCGCTTCTCTCTGCCGTACCTGTGCCAGACCCCATTAAAGAGCTAGATCGTGAGCGGGTTATTTTGAAAGGTGATGTTCCAAGCCCTGCAAATCCACCTTCAGGTTGCCGGTTCCACACCCGTTGCCCAATCGCTAACGACAAAGAATGTGTCACAATTGACCCTGAATGGAGAGAAGTTCGGCCGGGTCACTTTGCGGCATGTCATTTGATCGAGTAGTCAAATCGACGAAATCAAAATCGTAGTTCCCGCGTTTAAACCGCGTTATGAACATTGTTTAATGTCTTCAAAATCTATTCTGTAAGGAGAAGAAAAAATGAAGAAAAGTTT
>JAHDGV010000290.1:0-4210 GCA_020631655.1 Chloroflexota bacterium
CCGGCCGGAAAAATGCCGACCGACTGGGGCAAAATCATCTTTAAAGCGCTGACGATCAAAGCGATTTACGGCCGGGAGATGTTTGATACTTGGTACAAAATGCTGGCGATGATCGAAAGTGGTCTCAATCTAGAGCCGCTAATCACCCATCATTTTGCGGCCGAAGAATTTGAAAAAGGATTTGAGGCGATGCGGAGCGGGAACTCGGGCAAAGTAATTTTGCACTGGGATAGCCGCGAGTAAGAAGTATTATGTTTGAAGTATGAAGTGTGGCTTGGTTTCACGCTTTAGACTTTCTACGTCAAACTTTCTACTTTTCCACAGGTAAAATCGTTCCCTTCTTCACTTCATTCAAGACAAGGCTCGTCTGCATCCGATCCACACCGGGGAGTGGGGTAAGCTTTTTAACCAAGAAATCTTCAAGTGCGGCCCGGTCTTTGACCGCTACTTTGAGCAGGTAATCAGAGCCACCTGTCACAAAGTGGCATTCGATCACCTCGGGCAGTTCTCGAATGGCGATGCGAAACTTTTCGACAAGGTCAACATCGTGGCTGGATAGCTGAACGCTGACAAAAAATAGGAGCCCAAAGCCGATTTTTTCCTGATTGACCCGAATGGCATATCCCTCAATCACGCCATCTTTTTCTAAATTGCGTACGCGCGAAAGGGTCGCGGCCGGAGACAGGCCAACTTTCTCCGCGAGCCGAACATTGGAGAGCGAGGCATCTTCTTGTAATGCAACTAGGATGGCACTGTCAACGGCATCTAGATGTTGGTATGAGTTTGACATAATGGGAAGGATAAAGGATTAAGGGGAAAGGGGCAAGAAGCCTAACAAACTGAATTTGAGATGTTTTTCAAAATATAATTTGACAATAGGCTGGTTTTGCAAAATAATATTCTGAATGTGTGCGTTTGGCCCAAATCTGGCCTGATGCATTTTAGGTGAAACGATCATGCAAAACCGATCTACTATTTTTTCAGAAATATCGGCCGACCTTGAGGGAGGTGGAGAGGCGATGTTGCCCCTACCGGCCGATCTGCTTACCGATTATTCCCAGACAACCCTATCGGCCGATGTGCGGGCTGCGCTCCGTCAAATTATCGACCTACCGCTCAACACCACCCCCGAAGATGCGGTTGCTACGTTTGATCATGCGTTGGCCATTTTAGATGGAGAATCATTTAGCGTGGCAGAAGAAACAGACCGGCCTGAAAAATTTGACACCTTTGATGCCTATTTCAAAATCAACCGCACACACGATGACCCCGGCAAAGCCTACATTTATGGATTACTAGCATCGTTCCGCAACATGTATGCGGCTCTTGATCCTGAAGGAACACTGACGGTGACTGAAATTCCGTTGCTCCGCATTGCGCTTGAATCTGCTCTCGAAATGTTCGAGTTTTAATCCCCAAAAACCCCATTATGCAAAACACACACGAAGTTGCTCATACTCATCTCCGCTGGCGCGTTGGCCATCATTTATTTTTTAGCTGGGTGCAGAGCCTGATGCTGGCGTTTGATCGTTTTCAAACCGCTATTGACGCGGACGACATGGTTGCGGCCGAAAAGGAATTGGGGCGGGCTACAAATATTTTATGGGGAATTTCGGTTACGTTTAAAATGACGGGGGACTTTTCGGCCGCGATGTACGACAGCCATATCCGGCCGAGCATGGTTGAGTATGCTGACGGCTTTAGTGGCATGTGGGCCTACGATCATGATTACATGATTAAGCATGTGATGCGGAAGTCGAAGAAGATTTTTGAAAATCCACCAAAAGAGCTGGAGCCAGCCATGCGCAAGTTTAAACAGGCGTTCACCATCATGTATGACAGTCACAAATTTGTATGTGAGCAGTTCGAGGCCGATGCGCCGAGCTTGCTAATGGGGGAAGAAGCAGAAAAGACGGCCAGCGAGATGATTGATACGTTTAAGCGGAATCGGCTTTTGGTTTTGGGGGTATCTCCTCGTTAAAACTTGGCTGTAGAGCACGGTGAATTGACTATTTGGCCGGGCATTAAAATGGCCAATTCACAACTTCCAACATTCAATTGCCAACGGGGAATCTGTGCCTATAATCCAGCCTATGATCAAACCCAATATTCTTGCTAATAATGTGTTCTACTACTACGCTGATCTGCAAAAAGCGTGGGACTTTTACCAAAATATCCTTGGCTTTGAAACGGTGGCCGATTACGGTTTTGCCAAAATGCTCCGCATTGCGCATAGCTCCTATATCACGTTGGTAGATGTGGAGTCTGGGATGCATAATCTAGACGAACCCCAGACGACAACTATTGCGATGGTAACCGATCAGGTTGCGGAATGGTACGACTATCTGCAAGAGCAAGGGGTACCGATCGAACGGCCGTTTACGGTGAAAGAAGGGAGTGGACATGATGGGTTTGTGGCGCTTGATCCTGAGGGGTACTTTTTAGAGTTTGAGGTCTTTAACCCTCATCCTGAAAATGAGCATTTGCTGCCAGTGGTCAACAAAATGCCCGAGACCTTTGATCCTAACGGAAACCGGCCGGCCCATTTGGCCGTGCGCGCCACGGTTCAGTGGACCTACTATTCCGACTTGGTTGGCATCCAAAAATTTTATGAAGAGCTTTTGCGGACCGAGATGATTTGTGATCAAGGGTGGGCCAAAATTTATCTGACAAGTGAAACGGCTCTGATCGGTTTGGTTGATGGGGCCAAAGGGTTACACGGGGTGACTGATACGGCGCGTGTCAATGTGTCGTTTTTGACCGATGTGATCGATAAGTGGTTTAAGCGGGTCACAAAAACGGCCGGTTTTGAACGCCGCTCGCAACAAGTAGATATTGAAAATGATGTGGTCCACACGTTTGTGGGGTACGATTTGGGTGGATACACTTTAGAATGGAATGATTTTCAGGATCATCCGTTAAATGAAAAATTACTCGAATACTTGGAAGAATGAGACGCCTCAGCGAGCCGTCTCTACAGGTATTGACACATGGTAGAGACGTGCCGTTGGCGCGTCTAAAAATTTTAGCCTTTGCACATTTATGAACCTTATTCAAAACAACCAAGCAAAAATCTTCTTTTATTTATTGATGGCGGCTATCGGATTTGCCGTTTATCGTCTGTTTCAACCGTATTTGGGCACTGTCTTTTTTGCGCTCATCATCGTCGTCATGTTTCGCTCAGTCTATGAGCGGATCGAAGACAGACTCGGCCGGTTTAAAGGATGGGCCGCCCCGGTCACGATTTTGGTCGTGGTGCTTACTATTCTGATTCCGATAACTATTTTGCTTTTGCTGGCAATCAACGAAATTTCGTGGATTATCACAGACATTATCGAATTTGAAGTCCTTAGTTCTTCAAATATTGATAACGTGATCAATGGGATTAATGATTTCATTGTTGGCATGGGTCTTCCCAAGACCTACACGATTTCGATGGAGGCGATCACAAATTTTGTGCAAACCAATATGGGCTCTTGGGCCACGGCCGCGCAAAGCTACCTGTCTGGGATTGGGGGGAATGCAACTGCACTAATCACCAACGCCATCGTCTTCTTCTCGCTTTTGGCAACCCTGTTCCCGACGATGGATTGGTTGCTCGAATATCTTAAAGAGCTGAGCCCGTTAAGCGATGATCTTGACCAAACCTACATCGACCGGATGATCGGCATGAGCCGAGACATGTTCCGCGGAATCGTAGTGATTGCCATTGTGCAGGGTGTGGCAACCGGAATCTTGTTCTTCATTTTGGCGATTCCCTACGTCATTTTGTGGACCGTTTTGGCAACTTTTTTGTCTCTCATTCCGATTGGAACCGCACTGATTTTTATCCCGGCCGCTGTCATCTTTTTCCTGTTGGGATGGACCCTCGAAGCGGTGGTTGTGTTGATTGTGGGCTTATTGATTATCGGTAATCTCGATACGGTGCTCCGGCCCCGCTTGGTTTCTGGCGAGAACTCTGTTGATTCAACGTTGATCCTAATTGGTGCATTAGGCGGCTTGGCCCTCTTTGGTCTGATGGGCGTTGTCTACGGCCCCGTTTTGGTCATCATCTTCCTGACCACGCTCGAGATTTATCGGGTTCACTACAGCCCAACGGCGGCCGGTTTGATCCAAACCATGACGGCCAACGCCATCGAGCAGAACGATGAAAACATTGTTCAAGTAGAAAAAATAGAGTCTGAAACGGAAGAAGTAGAAAGTGATAAGT
>JAHDGV010000290.1:4310-6756 GCA_020631655.1 Chloroflexota bacterium
TGCATCGTGGATTTGGTAATCCATATCGCTGGGCCAGCCATTCAGATGCCCCTTTTGCCAAGTTAAACAAGCCGCTCTCTGAGTGCATTATTGGGGTAGTCACAACGGCCGTCCCTGATGCAGAGGCCGGTTTAAATCGTGACGAGCGGAAGTATTGGTCAGCCCCAACGGATCCGATTCCTGACTCACTTTTTATCTCCCATCTGTCTGTGCATCATGACGAAGTGGCTACTGATGATCTGAACGCCTTTTTGCCACTGGCCCATTTAAATGATGCGGCCGAGCAGGGGCGCATCGGTAAGCTGGGTTCACGTTTTTACGGCATACGGACAACGTTTAGCCAGCGGCAATCGGTGCAAGAAGATGCACCGGCCGTGCTCGACATGGTGTGCCAAGACCGGGTTGATGCGGTTGTTCTCATCCCGCTGTGACCGATCTGCCACCAGTCCGTGAGTCTGGTTAGCCGGTTTTTAGAGGAGAATGGGGTGCCCACAGTTGTGATTGGATCTGCCCGAGACATCGTTGAACAGTGTGGGGTTAGCCGTTTTGTGTTTACCGATTTCCCGTTAGGGAACCCGGTTGGCAAAGCGGGGGATAGCGACATGCAGAAGGCCGTCCTTGAAATGGGTTTTAAGCTGCTTGAAAGTGCGGCGTTTCCGCGCACAACGGTGCAAGCCCCCTTTGTTTGGAACGCTGAAGATGATGTGAGCTGGCGTAAAAGCTTTATGGAGTTTTAGTGATTCCAGGCTTTGAAGATTCAGTTGTTTTTGCAGGGATTGGGGTGGTCTTATTGGCCGGTGTGGTGCGAGGCTTCACCGGCTTTGGTTTTTCTGCCATCTGCGTGGCGTTACTTTCATTTTTCGTAGATCCGGCCCTGATTGTGCCGGTCATCCTGATGATGGAGGTGGCGGCCAGCGCGTGGCTGATGCCAAATACCTGGCGGGACGCTGACTACAAATGGTTGATGTGGATGATGATCGGGCTGGTACTGGGAACACCGGTTGGAGTCTGGATGCTGTCATACCTGCCGGCCGAAACGACCAAGCTAGTGCTGTACGGACTGCTCTTGGTGTTGGGCCTGGCCGGTTATGCACAGAACCGAGGGATTTTGCCTAAGTTTGTGGCCCCCGTGTTTGTGGTGGGGATATTGTTTGGCGTAGGGAATGGGCTGGCCGGGATTGCAGGATTGGTTGCGGCTGTCTTTATGATCTCTTCAACGATGAAGGATGAAACGATGCGAGCCTCGATGATCGTGCTGTTTTTCTTTGCTGATCTGTATGCGCTGTTTGTGGGCAGTGGCTTTGGGCTCATCGAACGGAGTCAGTTTGTCTTACTAGCCGTTTTTCTGGTTCCTTTGGTTATCAGCATTTCAGTTGGTAGTTGGGGGTTTAGCCGATTTGGGGCAGGCAACTATAAAAATATCGCTTTAGGATTAATTTTGATCATTGCCACGCTGGGTATTTTTCAAGTTCTATTTTAAAGATGTGCGTGTTACCAACTAAGACCTCGGAGGTTTTATTTGGTGGAAATATCGCGATTTCTATGAAGGAAACCTCCGAGGTCTGTTAGCACTTGGGGGCGGCATCATTTACACTCAAAATACATAAGCCCAATAAATCAAAAAAGCCCCCGACTGAAATATCAATCGGGGGCTTTTAGTTTTACGTTTACTCAGCGAACGGATTAAAGCACGAAGCTTGCACCGGCCGCGGCCAAGATGCCGGTAACAACGGCAAATTGTGCACCTAGACGAAGTTTAATCTCGTTTTTGATGGTGCTTGGTGTGAAATTGCTCAAACGCATTTTTTCATCATTTTTAATCTGACGAATTGCTACGTGTGAAAATTCATAGTTGTTAAGTGGTGTGCACTCATATTCATTGTAATGCATGGTTTTACTCCTTGTAACTGGCGACTGAGCCAGATTCATATAGCTTTTTAAATCCTTTTTTCTCTGTTGGTTTCAGAGTAATGGAGTCTTGGTGAAAACACATCTGCCAAAACCACCAAATCGGGTTGGTCAAAAGTGGCAAATGTTACAAGGGGTAAAAAACGGCCGATTTTGCCTAAAACTCTTGGGCAAAAGTGCTAGAACGGGTGCTTAAAACTGACACCTCTGCCTAAAAAATCCTCCTGATCATGATGAACTAAAAAATTTTAAATGGGGATACTGCCTCTAATTTCCTACCTCGATCTGTCTGTCATATATGTTTCTAAGCAAACAGTACCGGCCGGCTGATGCTTTGCCCTTGAAACAGGACTCCGGTTAGAAAAAAAATGCTTTGCTCAGAAGCAGTGGGAGTTATTCCTTATCGAACCGTTTTGGATCGAAACATAGAATTTTTAGGCGCGAAGATGATTACCTATGCCACGGGATATTTGCACCTCGTCTCAAAATAATTTTGGGATGGGTAGAGACTATGACGACAAAAGTAAAAGCGGCCGAA